>CAJUQF010000044.1 GCA_910588315.1 uncultured Christensenellaceae bacterium
CGCGACCTTCGGGTTATGAGCCCGACGAGCTACCTAACTGCTCCACCCCGCATCAAGTGTTCTTGTATTATACTACTTAAATATTTTTTTGTCAAACGTTTTTCGTACAGACTCCACGCCTATTTTGTCGAATTTGCCGCTCCCGCTATTTAATTACGTTTTTATATCGCGTTTTGCGTTCCCGCTCGCTCGTTTTTCACCCGTTTTTCGCGATAATTATATTTTAATATATCTGTTACAACATATAGTTATATTTTGATCCCGCATGGCAAGATATTGCGATATAAAAATATATGATAAATTTCGGCACATATAAGTATTTTTATAACTTTGTTCCGCATAAGGTAACAATAAGCCGAAAGTGCGTACAAAACGGCTTTTTTATACAAAAAAATATGTAAGTGTCTAAAAACATCTTGACAAAATGCCATGTAAGTGTTAAAATATAACACATAATAACAAATTTACACCGATTTTTTCGGAGGAAATATGTCGCACAGACTGCCGATACAAAAATCCGGCTTCAACAAACGCAGAAAAGTAATAATTTATATCGTGGCATGCATACTCATTTTGGGTGTCGTAGCCGGATTTACAAATAATTTTACAAGCGATAACCGCAAATTCGCCGCCGGCTGGGGCGAAACTATCGTAATGGAAAAAGAACTGCCCGCAAGCGGAACTCCGGCTGACTACGATCTTATTTCCAATCTGCAATTTGCCGCGTACAAATTACATCACGCCAAGTTCTTCCGCGGCGAGACCAACGGTAAACTCGTAGCCGACATAAAGATCGGTAATTACAATCAATATATCCACAATACGAGAGTAGCGCTCGGCGGAAACAAAGTTTTCGCGGAGACAATATCTTCGTCGAGTTTAAAGAGCGTCGCCGAACAGAAGTATGCCGAGGACGGCATTATAATTTTCCGCCCGTCCGTCAGCATAAACGGCAGCTCCGCAAAGTTCGCGAACACGGCGTATCAGATGTCGTATGAAGAATACAGTCAAAAATACGGCACCGTTCCCAATCAATTAAGCAAATACATCATAAACGAAAAAACCATCCTTTCCGTCAAGGACGAGAACGCGCCCGCAAAGGCTGCGGTCAATTCCAACGGCGAGACCGAGGGTTTCGATTTTTACGTCCCCGAAAAACTCGTGCGCGGCGACGACGGATATTACAGATTCTCGCTTACTCTCGACGCTTTCGAAAGCACGCTTTACTACCGTAACGAAGTACGCACGCTCGGCGGCGCAGATCAAAACCCCAAATTCCACTCGGTACGCGTTACCGTCACAATCGACGATAACTGGACGCCGATCACCGTAAGATCGCGTGAGGTATACGATATTGCGTTGCCCGTGATCGGTGCGATGACTTGCGACAGCGATTTGACCGAAGTTTTCACCGACGTAGATTCCGAAAACGGTACGTTTCCGGAAGAAGATTTCTTCCGTCCGTATGTAGAACAGGCAAAATCCGATCCGGACTATGTCCCGCCGGCAATTGATATCCCGACTTCGCTCTCCCCTGCCGATTATCTTGCAACCGCGTTTGCCGATTATATGTCCGGTCAAAAAACGCTCGATCTCAAAGCCGATATCAAGATGGGCGATTTTTCCGCATACGATCTGAAACTTTCGCTCAATCTCAAAACAATGGACATTGCCGCGGCGCTCGGCAAAAATCTATACGTCAAGTTCGGCGGCGGCAAAATTTACATAAATCTCGGCAATATAAACGGCTATATATCCACAGCCGATTTCGAAAGGCTGCTCGGCGACGAGCGGCTCGCCGCAATGCTCGGCGGGCTCGGCGATTTGGACATGGAAACGCTGTTCGGCGGCGACATGCTCGAAGCGCTGTTTAAAAACTGCGAAATGACCGAAGATAACGGCATTGTCAGGATAAGACTTACATTCGATATCGATCTGACGTCGCTCTCCCCGGAGATCGGAAAAATTACCGTGGATGCGTCGCTGTTCATAAACGACTCCGACAAATCGCTTAAATCCATAACCGGCAAAATCGAATTGGCGGGACAAACGATCGACGCGGAAATCGTGCCGTTAAAGTCGTTGCCGCAATTCCCGTCGACAGACGCCGCCGTCGATCTCTCCGGAATACTCGACTTTATTCCCGATGCGCTCTCGACCGCCGAGGAAAAGACTTTCGAAATAAACGGCTCGATAGCTTTGAACGGCAGCGAAATAGGTATATCCGCTTACATAGACACAACCGACGGCATAGACGTCGATGCGGTGTTGTCCGTACTCGGACTCGACATTTCGATAAAATATACCGACGGTATTCTTCAAGCCGAGTTTATGGGGATCAAAGTCCGCGGGACCGCAGACGAACTGTCCGAATTGCTCGCAACACTTCTCGACACCGTCGAACTCGATATCGGCAAGTACATAGATCTTTTAAGCGGTCTCATGCCGACGTCACTCAACGATCTGGTCGGCATGATAAAATCGCTCGACGTTACCGATAACGCGCTGGAACTCGGGCTTAACGTGTTGACGGTGCCTATCCGAATAACGCTCGGACGCGGCGGCGGACGGCTCACAGACATAGGACTGACGGCTAACGTCGACATGTTCGGTATAAAGCTGGATGCGGCGGCGGACTTCGCTTTGTCATACCCCGCTCCGCGCCGTGTAGAACTGTCCGACGGCGAATTCATATCCGTATCCGCATTTACAGAACTGATCGAATCGATCAAGCCTTATCTCGATACCGACAAGAATTATACACTGTCGCTTGACGGATCGGTCGGAGTAGCCGGAAACGTTTACGACTTAAAAGGCAACGTTGCGATAGACAGGACAGACAACGGTATTGCATTGCGCGGCGAGATTTTCGCACTCGGTCAAAAAGTCGACATTGTTTATACGAACGACTCGATCTATTTCGCTGTCGGCAACAAGATAAAAGTTAAGCTCGACGCGTCCGATACGGACGAACTTACCACTCCCCTAAAAGAACTTATCGGCTTGATAATGCCGTCGAACTCCAACGTCGATTTAGATGTTTCCGGCATTATAAAACACTTAGGTATTTCGGAGTCGGGTGCGATCGAAGCCGACCTTGCAATCGGCAACGGCATAAACATAAATCTCGATTTTGCGACAGGCACGCTCGCCGTATCCGGGAATACGGACGCCGTCGATTTGGAATTCACCGCGACGCTCGTTCTCACAGACGAGAACCGCAATATATCGGAACCGACGGACGCCGACCGATACATAGACGCTGCGGCGTTCGGTAAAACGATCGGCAAATTGACGGATATCGTACGCGAAAAAGCGTTGTCTTTCTCCGTAATGTTTGCGATAGACGGCAATACTTATAACGCCGATATAGCGTTATCGTTTGTCGACGGTCTCGCATTGAGTATTAAGGAGAAAACACTTCCGCTCGATATCACCGTTACCGGCGGTAACGCTTATATAGCCATAGGCGATATAAAGATCGTCGGCACGCTCGAAGATGCTGCGATTCTTTTCGAAAAAATAAAAGCCAATCTGCCGGATAAAGTGGTTTCATTCGTAAAGAACACACTGGAAACCGTAAAGAACAAATGCGAAGAGTACATACGCTCGCTCGATATCGTTTCGGTCATCGATAAAGCAATGTCGGCAATAACCGATTTTACGATAGAAAACGACTCGCTTATAATAGGCATAAAATATAACGACATAACGATAAATCTAAATACGAATATCGAATTAAACGATATTCGCGTCAATATGTTCCTTCCCGCAAACACCGTCGGTAACGATAAAAACGTTTCGGCTATGTTTATGCTTTACAACGTAGTTCCGTCGGCGGCTATAGCCGAGCCTGATACGTCCGATTACGTACCCGCGGCGAAATTCGTTTCCATGCTTTCGCCTATTCTCCCGCTTATCAAAGAAAAGGCGTTTGATATAACGCTTGACTTTTCGCTCTGCGGCAAGCACATAATCGGCAATGCGTACATCGATTTCGGCGAATACACCGCGGACAGCGTCCAAGCATATCTGACGCTCGTCGTTGCCGGAATGCCGTTCGAATTGACCGTAAAAAACAGGACGCTGTATATCGACGTCAATAACGGCGGCATCATGATAGCTCAGCCGTTGGATAAAGCGGACATATCGGCGCTTATTTCCGAACTCGAAACCGCGTTGGAGATCGACATCACCGCAGAACTCGAAATGCTGATAAAAAGTATAATCGATATGGGCGCATTCGATATCGAGAATATACTCGGCAGTATCAAGCTTATCGATACCGAAAACGGGTTTACTGTTTGCGTAAGCGGCGATACGGCTGTCACCATCGCCGTGCGTACCGAAGGCAATACCGGCATGGACGTTGCCATCGTCGCAAACGGCACCGAGTATAATTTATCGGTAAACACTGTGATATCGGACGGCGTACTTTCCGAAATAACCGTAGCCGATACCGAGATCGCCGGAATAAGTTTCGGCTGTACGGTCGGAATAGCGGGAACAATGCAGCGCGACGTGACCGTTTCCGGCACATATATCTATCCGAGCGAACTGATAAAATATATCGAACCTGTGCGCGCTCTCGTAAACAAAGCAAACGGCGCGGCGTCGCTCACCGTCGATCTTGACGCGAAAGTAACGCTTTTGGGCAAATCGCTCGCAATATCCGGTAACATCACCGTTTCATTCGAGCCGCTCGCCGTCGAGGCAGATCTAACGCTGTTTGCGGACAGCGCCGACAGACAGTATATATCAATCGTTTACGTAAACGGCATATTGTACATAGAGACCGGAAAGATCCGCCTGTCGTTCGATGTGGCAAACGATCTCGATATGCTCTACGCGTCTATCGAGAAATATATTCCCGATTACCTCAAAGACCCGAACGAATCGCTTGAATTCGGCGGTTTGAGTACGCTGATCGAAGGCATAAAGAAACTCGCGAACGTCGCGGACATTAACTCCGCATTCGACATACTGTTCGATGTGAATCCGATAAACAATAAGAGTCTGATAAAACAAGTCGCGGATATGATATCCGTATTCAAGCGCGGTGACGACATAACGCTCGGCGTGACCGTACTCGACACACCGTTCTCGCTCGGATTGAATATAACGCCCGTCATAAACAACGGCGACCTCGACGTAATGTTCGATACCGGGCTCGGTTCGTACGTCGGGATAATCGGACGCATGGCTTTCAATTTCGGATCGAACAATTATCAAGTGACCGCACCGGCAAACGCGGATACATACGTACCCGTTTCGGCGTTTATAAAAACGGTGATCGATGCGGTCAACACATTCACTGCCAAAGCCGACGACATAATAACAGTGGACGAATACGGAAACACCACGACCGTTTCGCAGATTTCGTTTGAGGCGGATTCGTTCACTTTCGACTATGATATCTTTAAGACAAAGACCGTGATCGACGAGTTCGGCAACGAGACGGAACTCAAGGACGAAACCGGTCGACCGGTAATAGATGCCGATGCGAACGGCGAAAAAACGATCGAGCAACATATTTCGATCGGCAATAAAACGGACGGCAACGGCACGACGCAGAAATTCCTGCGATTCGGATATACCACTACCGAAGTCACCGACGCATCCGGCAAGACCGTAAGCAGATCGAGCAAGGTCGCCGTCGAGGCGCACTTAAAACTCGACATTCAAGACCGCAATGCCGACGGCAAGCTCGAATCCAAAATCGGCTTCCCCATCGAACTCGACGTTTATGTAGCGCCGACGACCGAACATCCGGAAGGGCTTGCATACATATTCTACAAAGAATCGAACGGTTACGGTGAACGAATATCCATCGATTATAACTCGGTACTGCAAATAGTAGCGGCGATAATGGATATAGTCGGCGCCGACGATGCGACCGTCGACGAACTGCTCAAAGATTACCGCTTGCCTATCGATACGTCGCTGTTCGATTCGATGAATATCGCAGGTTTCGATTCGATAAGGAACATGCTCGACGGCTTGGTAAAAGCGCTCAACGAGTTCAAGTCCGCACTGTCGGATGCGGGCGCGGCTTGGGATAAATTCCAAAATGCCGGCAGCATCGACAACCTTATGCGCAATCTTACGAACGACGAACTCGACGGAGAGAAAACCATAGTCGGCGATATAAAAGCCGCCGTGGCAAAAATCAAAACGGCTATTGCGGCATTCGGCACGGGCGACGAGACCGAACCCGACGATAGCGATAAAGAAATCGAATTCAACGGCGCGCTGTACGGCAGTATAGTAGACAGCATAGAGTTCGGCATGAGCGGCGACGAACTCTATGCCAAAGTAGATAACGAGATAGCTACGGGTACGAGCGGCTGGGCCGTGATAGGCGTGCGCAGCGTCGATAACAAACTGCGCGCTATCGGAGTCGACGGCTTGGACGTGAACACAGCACGACTTAACACTTTCGATCTGCAATTCGCACCCACTCAAAACATAACCATCGAGATACCGTCCGACTACACGGCGGAAGATACCGGCGACTACAAGATCATGCACGCCGATTTCTCGAATATCAAGCACTTGCTCTTCGACGTCATGAACACAGCCAATCTAATGGAATTCGATATAGGCGGCGTCGATACGAGCGACGTTATCAATCTCAAACTCAATCTCGGCGCTTTAAGCGGTCTTGCCAATATGGATCTGCAGATCCGATATAACATCAAAGTCAAGATCATCGAGACCGGTAAAGACGAAAACGGCAATGCGATATATAAGACATTCGCCGCCGTAGAACTCAAATTCCAAAACTGCACGGCTAAGATCGCCGGTGTCGATACGGTCGTAATCAACGATTGCACGACGCGACTGTACTTCTATGACGATGTTATCTACGTACAAGGTTACGACATAGGCGCCGGCACTACGAATACTGTAGTAGGCGCAAACGACGTTCAATACGATTGCAAACGATCGTTTAAGAGCTATCACGAAGATTTCCGAGTCGACTATAAAGCCGACGTGTCGTATAACGCGGTCAACGTTATGTACACCGTAGACGAGCTGTTTGCCATGATAAACGGCGACATGAGCAGATTCATGAAAGAATTCCTGTTCTACCTTGTACCGCTGAGCAGAAGCTTTACATTCCTTAAACTCGATTTGCAACAAATAATAATCGATCAAATAGCTCCGAGCGGAAACAATTCGCCCGCCGCAGTCAATACGCAAAATACTTTGGCGCAGATCTTTAAGGAATACAAGTATAACGGGAGCAAACACACTTTGCGCATCGGTCTGAAAGAGCTTGCGGGAAGCGATACGCTGTCCGACCTTGTTATAAGCATTACCGGGATGAACGACGGCGATGACGACGGCATAAACGGCAATATTCTAAACAACTACATATCGGGACTCGAGATATCCACCGGTATACAAAATAATCTTATCGAAGTAAATCTGGCTGCGACGCTTAACAATATCCGCGAAACGGATAACGGAAACAGCATAGAGAGCAAAGGTTTTGCTCCGATAAATACCACCGTTGCAAACGGAACGTTCGGTTTCAACGGCAAGTCGTATGCGCTCGACTACTGCGGTTACGTTCCGGACGCGATCTACACGATAGACGGCAACTTCTCCACCGCTTATGCGGACGGGAAAGAAACGTTATATACCGACTACGGCAGTTTGCCCGTAATATACCGTACCGTCAACGGCACGGACGGTTATACCGCAACCTCTTCGTCTATGGATAATAAACCGGACGGAAAAGGATATAAATTCGGCGATACGATGTGGCAATATACATTCAACTACTCTCTGTTTACCGGATATTGTCTTAACGACGCAACTACATATCAATACCATATCGGCGTCGATGCCAACGGCGGCAAGTATGTTTACAGAATAGAAAACGGCGCACATATCCGCATCCGGATATTGAGCATCACAGACGACTTATTGGCGCAAGTAACACGCGATTCCGCAGGCGATATAGTCGCGATCGCAAACCGCGCCGACGGGATACAGTGGTCGAGATCGTGGAAAGCGTGACCGCGGCTTAATAACACCGGTCATACATTATTATCATAACGCAAAAAGTCCGCTGTGAAACTTCGCAGCGGATTTTTATTTTTGCAGATCCGGTTTGGTTATGATATTATCAAATCCGAAATCATATCATCGAATTCATTTTCTGCTCGCCAAAAATTCTTCCTGGCTGTTGACAGGCTCGCCCGTCATGTCTCGGACGTGATACTTTCCGTCCGCACGAAGTTCTCTGCCCTTAACGTTGTCGCAGGTCATAGTAGTAAGCATATCGAATATACGCTGTTCTATTTTGCTGTCTAAAACCGGCGTAGCTATCTCGACGCGCTTATCGGTATTGCGAGTCATAAGATCGGCGCTGCTTATAAACATTTTTCTGTCCTCACCCGACCCGAAACAGTATATACGCGAATGTTCCAAAAATCTGCCGACAATACTGATCACCGAAATGTTTTCGGTCTTGCCTTTAACACCGGGAACAAGACAGCAAATACCGCGAATTACAAGTTTTATTTTTACGCCGGCACAGCTTGCGGCAATAAGCTTATCGATAATGGTCTTATCCGTAAGACTGTTCATCTTGGCATTTATAAAAGCGGGCAAACCTTTTTTCGCTTTTTCGGTTTCGCGCTCGATATAATCGATCAATCCGCGTTTGAGCGAACGCGGTGCGATCAAAAGTTTGTTATATTTATGATCGGTATTGCAGATCGCAATATTCCTGAAAAACGAGACCGCGTCCTCGCCTATTTCCTTATCGGCAGTTATTATATTCAAATCGGTGTACAGCTTGGAAGTCTGCTCGTTATAGTTGCCGGTTCCGAGATGCGTAACATATTTGATTTCGCCACCGTCCATTAACACGATAGATATTATCTTGGAATGGACTTTGTAATTGCCCATACCGTAAATGATGGTGCAGCCGGCATCGCGCAAAACTTCGGCAAAATACATATTGTTTTCTTCGTCGAACCGTGCGCAAAGCTCGATGACGACCGTTACTTCTTTGCCCAGCTCGCTCGCCTTTTTGAGCGCTTCCACTATACGCGAACGATGGTCCAACCTATAAATAGTTATCTTGATCGACGCTACGCGCGGATCTTCCGCACACTCGTCTATCAACCTGACGAGCGTATCCATGCTGTCGAACGGATACGCAAGGAATATATCGCGAGCAAGCGCCGTTTCGAGTACGGACGTGCCCTGCGGAACAACTGCGGCATGCGGGCGCGGCGGCACGTACTTGAAAGAATCCGCTGCGGTTTTATCGAAAAATTCGCCGAGCGACATCATGAATTTATAATCGAATGCGTTCTTTACCGTAAAACAATATTGCTTTTTAAGATCGAGCAGTTTAAGCACAAACGCCTTGATCCCGTCGGCTTGCTCCGTTATCTGCAAGCGCACCGCGTCCTGAGACCCGCGTAATTCCACTTTGTGTTTTAAGAACTTGGAAAAATCGAAATCCCGTTCGATATCTGCGTCGTCTATATTGGCGTCGAAATCGGCGTTACGCGTAAGGCGCAACATAGCGCTGCTCTTGACGTTGTATCCGTCGAATGCGAGATGCCCGAATGTTTTTATCAATTCTTCGATAGTGATGATCGTCGTTTTCTTTCCGGCATCGATCTTATAAACGCGCGGAAGTTTGGGACTTATCGCCATTACCCCGTACATAGTGCGATCCGATTTCGTGAGTTCGAACATCATATAGCAGTTCATGTTCTCGAAACGGATCATCGGATGTTTTGCATCAAGCACCATTGGCGATAATAACGGCAGCACGCTCGAATGAAAATAGTCCTTACACTTTTCGTACTGCTTTTGAGAAAGCTCGCCGCCCGTCTTGATACGAAGTCCCGCCTTGTTAAGCTCTTTGACAAGTTTGGCATAAACGGCGTCCGCATCGCGATAACAGTCTTTCGTTCTTTTGAGAATACCTTCGATCTGTTCTTTTGCGGTAAGATTCGTTTTATTTTCTTTTTCGCCGGGATTAAGTTTGGCGTCGGTAAGCAAACTGCCTACGCGCACCATAAAAAACTCGTCGAGATTGGAATGAAATATCGACAGAAACTTACACTTTTCCAAAAGCGGGTTCGTGGTGTCTACAGCCTGATCGAGTACCCGCTTATTAAACATCAACCAAGAATATTCGCGGTTGATATAAATACCGTTGATAAACTTGTTTTCTTCGCTCATGAATTCTTTTTCTCCGTATTGGAATCTTTGCTTTTTTCGATTTTTGTTTTTTCGGCTGCGGCGCTCTTTTTCACGCCCGCGGTCTTACCGGTCTTTTTCTTCGATTCATGCGCCGCCGCCATTCTCGGATTGTATTGCGCGACGCCCGCATTAAGATCGATAGGCACACCGCTCTCGTCGCCGATCGCTACGAGCGATAAGTATCCTTCTTTGACGCCGCAATCGCTTATTATGACGTTATCCGGCTTAAATCGCTTTAACAGTTCTTTCAATACCAGCGTAGCCACAGGCAGCACATGTATCTTTTCGGGCGCGACCTTCATTATCAAGCGCGTGCGATCCGACGACGTCATAAGCCATTTACAGAACTGCTTGAACTTATCGTAATCGAATTCGGTGCCGAGCTTTTCTTTCTCGCAAAACTCGCTGTATGCGGCATATATCGCATCGTTGATCGAACCGACCAAAACCGCCGTGGTAAAACCGCTTTTGCCAGGCAATTTACTTTCATCCGAACGCTTGCGTACATATTTTTTGATATGTTTTGCCTGGTCCTCCGTCGGATAAATATCGACGTCATACTTATTACGAAGCTTGATAGGTCCGTAGTCCAAACAGATCATTTCGTCCTTATTGTTTTTGGACAGATCGCAAAGTTCCACACTGCCGCCGCCTATATCTATAAGTATGACACTGCCGAGTGCGGCGTACTTGCGATTGGATAAATAATCGCAATACGCTTCCGCCTGACCGTCGAGATAATTTATAACTATTCCCGTACGCATGCGGATACGTTCGGCAACTTCTTCTATATTGTTTATATTGCGCAATGCAGCCGTCGAAATGCAATAACATTCGTCGACGCCCATCGCCTTGCACGTACCGCGCGCAGTGATAAGCGCGTCGATTAGTTTTTCTATTCCGCGCGACGATATCGCCCGTCCGTCAAAATAATCGGCTACGGCAATGTTCGTCCTATCCTTATATATCGCGGAAAACACTCCCGTCGCTTTGTCGCCTTCCGCGACGACGACGGATACACCCGTCGAACTCAAATCGATTACAGCATATTTCATATATTACATTCTCCTATTAAAAAACGACAGAATCTCGACAACGAACTTGTAGTGAAAATTCAATACAAGACGTCGCTTGATGTGATGCAAAAGTCGACCTTCCATGCGTATGAAGATTTCTCGACAAGCTCGAAATGACAGATATATTAATGTCATTTCGACCGGAGCCGTAGGCGGAGTAGGCAAGCCGACGACGATACGACGCAAGAGCGGTCGACTCGAAGAGCCTCGACGGTGGATTTGCGCGGCAGACGTGCAACAAATAACAAGTTGCCGACGGGGCATGTGTTGTAGACCCACCTACATAACCGTGAAAGCATGGCGCCGTGGTTAGCATGCGTCGAATATGCGAGTAGGCAAGCCGGCGAGCCGATACGACGCGAGAGCGGTCGGTCCGAAGAGCCTCGACGGCGGATTCGCGCGGCAGACGTGCAACAGGTGGCTAGTTGCCGACGGGAATGTACCCAGACGTACATGACCAAGGCAACTTGACGCACGTAGCACGTATCCCGCGATGAATACAACGTCGAGTATGCTAATCGCCGAAACTTATACCTATACTCTTACCGGTCTCGATCTCCTGACACGTCTTGGGTACGAGTTTGGCTTTGCCGGCAATATCGGCAAGCGCGTTATAGGTTACGACTCCGCCCACCATGGCGACGGTAACGCCGAACTTTTCCTCGGACGCGAGCTTACCCGCAAACGCTCCGAATTGCGTGGAAAGCACTCTGTCGTACGCCGACGGACTGCCTCCGCGCTGAATGTGTCCCGGCACGACCACGCGCGTCTCCACGTTTGCGTTTTCGGCGATATATTTTGCAAGCGAATTGGTTATTGTGACGTCGCTACCGCGTGCGCTCGCCCGCTCTTTCTTTTTCATCTTACTTTCTTTCTCGGTCATAGCGCCTTCGGCGACAGCCACTATACTGAACGCCTTGCCTGCGTCGGCGCGCTTTGCTACGGCCTTTGCGACCTTCTCCGGCGAGAACGGTATCTCGGGCAGAAGTATAATGTCCGCGCCGCCGGCAAGCCCGGCATACAGCGTTAGCCAGCCCGCCTTATTGCCCATGATCTCGACAAGCATAGTTCTGCCGTGGCTCGCCGCCGTGGTGTGTATCCTGTCTATGCATTCGGTAGCGACGTCGAGCGCGGTGTGGAACCCGAACGTAACGTCCGTACCCCAAATATCGTTGTCTATGGTTTTGGGCAAGCCGATAACGTTACAGCCTTCCGCCGACAAAAGCGCCGCGGTCTTGTGCGTACCCGCACCGCCCAGCGTGAGCAGACAGTCCAACCCCATCTTTTTGTAATTCTTTTTCATAAGATCGAGCCGCGTCACGCTGTTTTCGTCCTCGACGGTCATAAGCTTGAACGGCTGACGGCTCGTACCGAGAATAGTTCCGCCCAGCGTAAGAATACCCGTAAAGTCGGACGGTTTCATCTCCCTGCACTCGCCGCGTATCAATCCGCCGTAACCGTCGGCAATACCTATAAGCTCGACGTTCTTTATGTTCTCGAACGCGTATTTTCCGAACCCGCGTATGACCGCATTAAGTCCCGGGCAGTCCCCGCCCGATGTAAGTATTCCTATCCTCATGATATACGCTCCTTATATATTTATTGTAACACTTTTTCTACGTTTTCGTCAAGAAATCGGCGAAATTGTTTTTCAGCCGTACATGAACTTACAGTATCGAAAGATGATCGAAGATCCCAATATATTTGAATATGCGTAAACGCGCGTTACCGTATATGTACGCACCGGAACATAGGCGCGCATACATCGTCTAATAAAAAGGTGCAATCGAAAAACGATACGCACCTTTTAAATACAATATAATTATTTTTTGTTAAACATTCCCGCAAGCGCCTGAAGTTTTTCTTCGAGCGACATGTTGTCCGTGGACGGAGCGCGCTCGTCGGTACGGTCGCGATACCCGCTTTGGAAGCCTTCGCGACGCCCGCCTTGATCGCGACGTTCTCTGCGTTCACCGCCGTCGAAACGCCGTTCTCTGTTGCGGTCGTCGAATCTGCGTTCGCCGTGCTCGTTACCGCCTCCTTCTTTGGCTCGCTTTTCACGCGCGGCCTGGCGTTCCAAATACTCCTGATGACGTTTCTCGCGCTCGGCTTTGCGTTGAAGATACTCTTCATGTTTTTTATCGCGCTCGGCTTTTTGCTCGGCGCGAGCCTGTTTTTGTTTTTCGTAATCGGCTTTACGCTCGTCGCGTTTGGCAGGATCGAGCATTGTAAGCGCAATACGGTGTTTCTCTTTGTCTACCGAAAGCACCCACACATTGAGTTTGTCGCCTACCTTGAGTACGTCCGAGGGGTGTTTGACAAATCCGTCCGAGATCTCGGAAATATGAAGCAAACCGTCCTGATGGACCGAAATATCGACGAACGCGCCGAAGTCGGTGACGTTACGTACGACGCCTTGGATCTGCATGCCTTCTTTGAGATCGTTTATGTCCATAAGATCGGACCGAAGTACGGGCGGCGGAAGCGTATCGCGCACGTCTCTGCCCGGTTTGATGAGTTCTGCGATTATATCGTTTAGCGTAGGCACGCCGACGCCGATCTCCGCGGCTACGGTCTCTTCGCCTGCCGCTTTGACTTTTTGCGGCAGATCGCCCAGCTTGCACTCTATGACATCGGTATTTGTATAGCCGAATTTTTCGATGAGCTTTTGCGCCGCATCATACGACTCGGGGTGAACGGCAGTGTTATCGAGTACGTTGTCGCCGTCCTGTATACGCAGGAATCCGGCGCACTGCTCGAACGCCTTGGCACCGAGCTTGGGTACTTCCAAAAGCTGTTTTCGCGACACGAATTTCTTGTTGGAACGGTATTCGACGATGTTTTTCGCCGTACCCGAATTCAGTCCGGAAACGTATGCCAAAAGCGTTTGCGACGCTGTGTTCAAATCGACGCCGACGCTGTTAACGCAATCTTCCACAGCCGCTTCGAGCGACGAAGTAAGCCGCTTTTGCGGCATGTCGTGCTGATACTGTCCTACGCCGAGCGAGCGCACGTCCACTTTTATAAGTTCCGCAAGCGGATCGAGCAGTCTGCGCGCAATGGATATCGCACTGCGGATAGTAAGATCGAGTTCGGGGAATTCTTCCGCGCCGAGCTTACTGCCGCTGTATACGGATGCGCCGGACTCGGATACTATGGCGTACTGCACGGGACGATCGAGTTCTTTTATAAGATCGGCGACGAATATCTCCGACTCTTTGGACGCGGTGCCGTTACCTATGGAGATGCAGTCGACATTGTATTTTTCGATAAGTTTTTTCAAAACTTCTTTGGCTTGCTCGATCTTCTTTTGCGGCGGCGTCGGATATATGACCGCGCTGTCCAAAAACTTACCGGACGCGTCGATGACGGCTATCTTGCAACCGGTCCTATACGCCGGGTCGAGTCCCAAAATGACCTTAGCCTTGAGCGGCGGCTGAAGTAGCAGCGGTTTCAAGTTACGTTCGAAAGTCTTGA
>CAJUQF010000045.1 GCA_910588315.1 uncultured Christensenellaceae bacterium
CATGTTTGTCTCCTATCTAATTTGTATCTCGCCCCAAAACGTATGACCGGACGCGGGCGTAAGTCCTATCTTCTTCTGCATATTCAAGCTCGCGATATTATCGGTGAACACGTCGAGAACGGGCGTTCTTCCGAACGTCATGATATAATTTATCATGAACCGCTCCAATGCGCTGCCTATACCGCGCCGACGAAATTTTTCTTTCACTGCGAATATACCGATATTGCCGTCGGCATGCATGCCTATGAAACCTGCAAGATTGCCGCCCGTTATCGCTCCGAATATCGCTTTTTCGCGCATGAGCCGCTCTATTTCGGCGACTGTGTAAAACTTTCCGTAAATGCCTGCAATCGTCTCCGCAAGCGTAGGCGCAAGCCGCTTTATATCGACGCCTTTCGGCGCGTTCACAGGCGGCGGCAGCTCGCCGAGATACGCAAAAGTGACGCACGGAGAAGCATCTATCCCGAGTATTTCATTCGCTTTTTCGGGCGCACCGAGCAGACATATAGGTCCGTGTATATCGTACTTGTCCGCACACTCGTAAAATTTCGTTATATCGCCGATAACGCACTTTGTGACGCCGTCAAGCTTGACCGCCGCAAAATCGTCATCGTCGGCGATAAGTTCGCCCGACTCATACTCGAGCGCATCGCGCATTACGATACGTTCTACCGCGTACTTTTCGTCACGTAACATCTTCATGATAACAGTTTACACCGATAAAGCAAAAAAGTCAAAGAAAAACACGGCGGAACAAATAGCACATTCGTTCCGCCGTGCGTGATCGTTACGTTATATTCTATACAAGTGAGATTTCCGGGCATGCTCGAAATGACAGGAAAACAATATTGTCATTTCGACCGTGGCGTGACGTTTTACCCACCCCATTTGTCATTTCGACCGGAGTGAGCAAAGCGAACGCAGCGGAGAAATCTTTGCTGCGATAGTCATATATTACATAATACGCAGAGCGTAACTGACTCGGCGTAAAAATTCAAACAAAAGTCGCGTAAAAAAACCGCGGGACAACAACTATCTCTTGGTCGCCGCCGACATAGCCTTCAACAGCTTGCTGAGCGCCTCATTGAGTCTGCGCTGCTGTTCCGGCGTTTTATTCTCCGGCTTGGCGCGTTCCTTTTGTAAAAGCGTAGCGACTTCGCGCATGGTCTCGCGCGGCGCGCCTTCCCTGTCGATCTGCTCGATCCGAGCGATAACGTCGTCTGCGGACGACGGCGCGGCTTGCGGTTGCACGGGCGGTGGCGGCGGAGGCGTCTGCTGCGCTTGTGCCTGTGCCTGAGCCGCTGCCTGCTGAGCGCGCATTTGCGCCATAGCTTCTTCGCGCGCTTTGCGACGTATCTCTTCGTCGCTTTCCTGCTGTTGCATAACTACAGGCTCGGCGTAAGGCTCGGACCCGAAATCGTCGCGAATGGGCGGCTCGTTATATGCGTTCTGCGGCTCTGCATACATGCTTTGCGGTTCGACAAATTCCTGTTGAGGTTCCGCATAAACCTGCTGCGGCCCCTGCGCCTGAATAAAATCGGCTTGAGGCTCGGCGGCATACACCTCGGTCTGCTGTACGCTTTCCTGCGCGGACTGCGTATTGTCACCGTCTATGGCGACGGCAAACTTATCGTAAAGTTTGACGGCGCCGCCGTAAGCCGCTCTGCCGACTATCCCGCCGACAAGCGTCAATATTCCGCCGAGTATAAGTATAAGCGCAGGCGCGGCATACACACCCGCGGCTACGGCTGCCGCCGCGGCAGGATCGTCTACCGGTGCGATCGGAATAATAACAAACGCAAGCAACGCGCAAACGAGCGTCGCGACAAGCGTTACGAGCCACACCTTGGATATGAACGAATGCTTATAAGGCTTTTCCACACAAACATCCACCGTCACAAGCGACGAGGGTTTGAGATTGGACATGCGCGCATTTTTGTAGAGCGCTTTGACCGACGCCGGCATCTTCTTCATCTGCGCTACTGCGACCGACGGATTTTTGACCGTTCCCGCCATAAGCGACTTGATCTTTTTGAAGTTGCCGCCGACAAGCCCCGCAACAAGCGTGACGACAAACGCTATCACCACGACCGCCACAAGCAAGATCGCCCAAAGGTCGGGCGACAGAGCCAACTGTTCACCGAATAATTTGGCAAGGGTTTCCAGCATGTTACTCTCCTTTTCCTGATGTTTAACCGCTACCGCGCGAAAACTTCCGCACGATATAATCTTTTATATTTTAGCATATAGCGAACAAAAAATCCACTCTTTTTCAAAAGATTTTTACTCATTTTGAAAATTAACGGCATTCGGCTTATTTATCGACCGCAAAATTCGGATATTCGATGAGCTTATCCGCCGTGAACGAATATAAATATGCGTGTTTCACTTTATAGTTTATGGACCTTTCGACCGCTTTTATGTACAGTTCCAACTGCTTTCCGTAAGAAGAATAGTCGAAAAATCGCGGATCGCCCGTCTTGTAATCGACTATGGTCGCGCTGCCGTCGGGATAAGCTATAAGCAGATCGATAACGCCCTGAACAAGCACGCCGTCGCCGCCTGTACCGTAAACGTCCCCGAGCGGAAGATCGACGACGAAATAACGCTCCTTAGCAACGAAAGCCGCGCCGCTTACGAGCCGCGCCATTGTTTTAGCCGCATTAAGCACCGCATCGCGATCGACAAGATCGAATCGTTCGCACTTATGCTCGACAGCCGCAAGATCGGGCGCGGAAAAGTCGATAAGTTCCATAGCGCGGTGGTAAGCCGTACCGCGTAACCGCGCATCATCGGACGCCGCGTATTCTTTTGTCAATACGGGCGCAGTCGCCGTGTAATCGCCGTCCTCGAACTCGTGTGCGACGGCGGTCACGCACGTCTTTATGGGAGCTATCTTATCAACGCCGAGCGATGTGCGTGCAATTCTGTCCGTATTATATCGCTCCGCTTTCGATATTTTTTCCGATACAGCCGCAGCAATTGCCGCCGAACTCTCGGCGGACGGACGAGTTCTGCATGCCGCGCCGGACGGAAGTTCTACCCCGTTATCTATGCTCGGTAAAATATTGCGCATAAACTCGGTTTGGCACAACCCGTCCTCGACGTTTTCTTTAAGCGCGGATTTATTCTGTTTGCCGCAAACGAGCAGATTCTTCTTCGCCCGTGTAAGAGCGACGTAAAACAACCGAAGGTTCTCGGCGCGGGAAATGCCGGGCATGCGCAAACTCTCCACCATGTACGGCGCCGTCTTTTCGAGCGTACCGCCGTCGCGGTCCGGAACTTTTACGAACACGCCGCGCTCCGACACTATCACCTTGCCGTACCTGTCGCGCTCGTTGAATCTATGCGACGTATCCGCGACTATACAATAATCGTATTCCAGCCCTTTCGAAGAATGCTCCGTTATCAAAGTGACGGCATCGCCGCCACCGCTCGCGTCGATACCGAACTCGGTATTATCGTAATATTCGAGAAACGTATGGATATCGCAATCCTTCTCGGCGGCGAAATCGATAAGAGCCTGCACGGCTTGCGCCGAGCCGTTTTGCTCGTAAATATATTGAAAGAAATCTATTGCCGACGTAATTTCGCCGAGCGTTTCGGCACAATCGTGGTCTTTCGCATATTCCGAAAACCGATCGCGCAATGCTATAAATTTTCGTATGCGTTCGTCGAGTTCGCCGTCGTATGCGCAAAGTTTTTGCCATAAAGCGTAAGCCTTGCCGCCGGCGGATTTTTCCGCATTACCTGTTCGCAATATGTTCTCGCCGCGCGCCGCGATCTCCGCAAGTTCGCCGTCCGAAAACCCGCCCATGGGCGAGCGCAGCGCGGTAAACAGCGCCACGTCGTCCATGCGGTTGTCTACGCAACGCAGTATGTCCGTAAGCGCGATAATCTCCGGGAACGCTTTAGCGGCACGTTTCTTGTCGAGACCGTATTTTATATTACGCTCGTCCAGCTCGCGCATCAAAGCCGTCGTGAACGCGCCCTGAGTGCGCGTAAGCACCGCGATCTTGCCCATTTCCGGAGCGTTCGATCCGGCAAGTATCTCACAGATCTTACGAGCTACAAACACGGCTTCGGGATCGCGGCGTACCGCCATGCTGTCTTTTACCACAGAATAACCCTGCTCGCTGTCTTTGATCCCGCCGCGATCATCCGATATGCTGTCGGACTCTTCCCCGCCAGTTTCGCTCGGAATAAGCACATACTCCGCACTTCCGCCCGTCATGGACTTATTGCCGAAAACCAACCGCTGATCGGCATCCGAATAATTGACGCCGCCGAAGTCCTCGGTCATCACGCCGTCGAACACTTTATTGACGAAATCTATGACGGGCGCCGACGAGCGAAAATTATCGGTGAGCGGTATATGCGTATACTTGCCGCTGTTTATCGCATTTATGAAATGCTCGGGACTGCAACGGCGAAAACCGTATATGGACTGTTTGACGTCTCCTACGACGAACGTTTCTTTTACCGACGCGCGCAAGCGCTCGGCTATCTCGGACTGCAAGGGATTGACGTCCTGGAACTCGTCTATGAACACATATTTTATCCCGCTTGCGATCTCTTCGCGGCACGTTTCGTCTTTAAGCACTCTGTATGCGCCGTGTTCGAGATCGGAATAATCTATCACTCCCAAGCGTTCCTTGCGTTCTTTATACGATAAAAATGCGTCGCGCGCCACGCTTAAAAGCGCTTTGGCATAGCGCTCGTTATCGTTTTTTATCGCCGTATCGGCTTCCGATCTATCGTTGCGATATTTCTTACAAGCGTCTTTAAGCGCACAAAACTCGGTATGTAAAAATGCGGTCTCGTCCTTGGGCGCGTTCGGCGAACGCGTAAGTTTATCGATATCGCCGGCGATATAGCATGCAAGCTCGTCGATGAGCGCGCTATATTTGATCATACATGCCGCGGCGATATCGGCTTTGAGCGCGAATATTCTTTTGACAAGCTCGGCATAGCGTCTTTCGAGCATGGCGTTAAGTTCGGCGCGATACGTATCGTCGGGCTTGACGTTCGACAAAAAGCCTTCGGGATCGTGCGTGGACAACGCAAAATCGAGTATGGTACGCACCGCTCTTTTAAGCCCGTCGTCACTGCGCCGAGTAGCGAGCATATCGTACATAACGGCAAAATCGACGTCGTTTTTATTTATCGCATTCTCGACGGCGGAAGATACCGCCGCCCACTCGATAGCCGCGGCTTCCCCTTCGTCGCAAAGCGCCGCCGACGGATCGACGCCCGCGGCGTAAAAATATTTGCGAATGAGTTTCTGACAAAACCCGTGAAGAGTCCCGATATTGCTTCCGGGCATACTTTCTATCGCACGCTCCGCTACCGACGCATACATGCCGTCCTTGCGCAGTTTTGCGAGCTTCTCGGCAAGTTTGTAACGCATATCCGCCGCGGCGGATCGCGTAAAAGTGACGATAAGCATTTCGTCGAGCGTCGCGCCGCCGTTAATCAGTTTATCCGCGATACGCGCTATCATGACCGCGGTCTTGCCGCTGCCCGCCCCGGCGGATACGATGATATTGCCCGGCTCGGTTATAGCACGCCGCTGATTGACGGTGTATTTGACTTCTTCGGTATTTTGTTTTTCTTTTATCATATCGCTCATTTTCGTATTTTCCATTTCGATCGAAAACGCCTACATATCCCCGTCGTCGGATACGTCCGCGCTTCGCGGCAACACGTCGCCTATGCACACGCCGACATACGGACAGTACGTACACGCGCCGTCCGCCGGCGAACGACCTATAAACCCGTCTTTCATTTCGCGCACCGCAACCGATGCGTTTTTGACGCACTTCTCCGCAAGCTTATCAAGCTCCGATTTTTCCATCAACGCCGAAGATACGCGCCCGGAAAAACTCACGATCCCGTTCTTGTCGGCTTTCAGCTTTACGGGTATGATCGACGAACTCTCGCCGCCCGGGACAAGCGCGTCGTCGTACTCGAACGCCGTGGAAACGTCTTTAAGCATACAGCCCGACAGCGCGCGTTTGGTATCCGTCCGATACTTGTCCGCAAGCCGCACATAAAACATGCCGGTCACATCGTAACCCCGTTCGCTATGTGCATCGGCGTCGTTGAGTTCCGTCGATATTGCGCCTTTAGACACCGCGTAAGCATAAAGCGGCAACTGCATGTCGCGCCCGTCGAGACATTTTTTCAACTCGAACTCGGTAGCGCCCGTCTTATAGTCGATGATACGCGCTTTGCCGCCGTTTATATCGAGTCTATCTATCGTGCCTACGAAATCGACGCCGCTATTCCCGTCCGAAAACGCGTTTTCCAAAACGAATCTTTGCTCGGTCGCGAAACGCTTATATGCCCCGCGCTCGATTATCATTGCGTTTGCGGCGGCGAAATCGACTGCCGCGTCGATTATGCGCTCGCGCTCGGTCGGCGACGGCTCTATGCCCTTATCCGTCAAAATGCGGTCCACGGTTTGTTCGACCGTTTCGCGCGAACAATCGTAAACTCCTCCGTCAACGAACGACTTCATGAACTCGTGTACGACCGTGCCGAAATCGGGCGCGGACAGTCCGCGTCTGCGCTCGTTAAGACCGATAGAATACGACAGAAACCGCTTATACGGGCAGCCGAACCAATCCGAAAGTTCACTGACAGAAATAAAGCTTTTTTCACGTTTTCCGATACTCGGCTCAAACTCCGCCGCGATATGTTCGGCATCGCCGCCGACGGCTTTCAAACATTCGTCGTATTCGGTGAGTCCGCGCGCCGAAAGCTCGCGCGCCGCACCTCTCGTCGGCGCATAAAATGAAATAAGGCGCGCATCGGCGGTATGTTTTAACACGTCGAAAACTTCCGTCAGATCGACGGCAGTTATATCGGACGCAAGCTCGGGGATGAACGACGACGGTTTGGCTCCGCCTGCCGTCGAATACGCGCAAACCACATGCTCGGCATTCAGTACGACCGCTCTCAGCTCGTCGCGCGCATGCCTGTTGCGCTGAGCTACGGACGGCTCGATAGCGCCGTTAAGATTTTTGAGTTCATCGTCGCCGAACAGCCCGCCCGGCGATACCGTCTCCGGCAAAACGCCTTCGTTGAAATCCGCGATATACAGCCGCTTGCATTTTGTAAGCCGCAAAGCATCGGGCATCGTGACTGTAACGCAATCGCGCTCGCGCGGCAGAGAATTGACGTTGACGGCACGCGTCGCCGCCTTAAACGCTTTTGCGTCCTTGTCGAACGAACCCGAACCGTAACGCGCAAGCAGTTCCGTAAGCGCGCGTATGGGCGCTATAACGTCCGTACTCGGCTGCCTGCCTGCCGAAATTTTTTCGAACTCGGCATACTCGACGATATCGTCGACCGCGGCGGCAAAGCTCTCGTTTCCGGCGAAACGCTTTGCCAAGCTCATCGCCCGTGCCGCCGATTTTTCGCCGCCGATTTTTTTAAAATCGTAACCGACAGGCACGTATTTGAGATCGCGCACGGCAACGGCGTTTTGCAGCGTTTCTGCGTCCTCGTCGTCGCAACCGCAATACGGATTCTTGCACAGCGAGACGAGCGCCGAACAGTCTATCGCCTGTCCCGTCCGAAAAACCGCCGACAGTTCGGTTATCAAGTCTATAGCCGCGGCGACCTTAGTCGAGCCGAGCGGCTTGGTCTCGTCTCTATACATCGGAATGTCATACTCCGATAATATGCGCTCGAGCGCTTTAGGCGCGGCGCAAACTATATAAACGTCCGAATACTTCGCATTCGGCGATGACGTTACATAGTCGATGACGTCGCATGCGATATGCTTGTATTCGCTTATCCTATCCGCCGCCGATACCGATATCATGCGTTCCCGCGCACCGCGCGGCGGCAGGGCGCCGAACATCTTAAACGACCGTGCGCAAGCCGCTACCGTACCGAGCGCACGCGCATTGAGCCGTGTGATATCTGAAAATCCTACGGCATAGATATGCGAGCTTTTTATAAGCTCGGACGACGGCGCGGCAAGAATAAGCGCGGCGATCCTGTCTGCGGGATCGCTGCACTCCGACTTGATCGCGTCGTATTCGCGTTTTATCAATGCGAGATCTTTCAGCTTTGCCGACGTCGCGTCTTTTTTATCGGTATCGGCAAGCGCATAAATATCGACGTCCGACGACGAAATCTGACCGAGCGTTTCGTACACGTCGCGCGCAAAATCGTTAAATCCCGCCGCACGGCCGTAATACCCGAGTCTGTCCGCTACCGTCGCGATCGCACGCGCCGCTATCATAACGCCGCCTTCTCGCGACAGCGTTTTTTCCTGCGGTGCGACACGGTAAGCGAGCCGCGACAGCGTAAGAACTTCCGTGTCGATCGATCCGCCGCAGGCAAACAGCGCGGTCTCGACGCTTTGAGTATAACGGTCGGGCGTAAGCACTATGTAGCGCTCGTTCGGATCGAACTTGTGAGCTTTGACTTCGCGCACAAGCGCGTCGAGCGCGTCGGGAAATCCGTCGAATTTTATTTCGTTCATATAACGATTATACAACTTTCGTCGTGCAAAATCAAGAGCGCAACAAAAGATTTACCGCCGAGCATAAGAAACATTTACGGCAATATATCGAGACCGCAGACAGCAAACAAACTTAACCTTGTACAATCGGTTGCCAATCGCATAAATTTGTGGTAAAATATTCGCATGAAAAAACTCAACCGAAAAATGTTAAGCGTAACACTTGCCGCCGTGACCGCACTCACGCTTGCGGCGTGCGGCACCGAAACTCCGGAATCCGGTTTCGATAATCCTCTGCCTTGGGGCGCTTACGAAAAACTCGAATACGACGTTGCCGTTTACGATACGTCGAAAAACGCGTCCGAGGACAAGCGCGTTAAGATCGCCGGCGGCGAAATGTCGTTCGTGCTGGGCGAATCGGTAACGAATGAGCTTATATCGTTCGATATGGATTTTTCGGTCACGTACGACAATAACGCGGATATAGCGGGCAAGGATGCAGCCTGTACTGATACCATCGTCAGCAGAACGAAATTCGAGCCGAAAAGTCTTACCACATCTTATATGGAAAAAACGGTAACGCTCGCCGATCGCGAAGGCGCCGCCAATAATTCGTACAGAATAACCGCGGATTATTTCGGCACGCGAAAAGCCGCGCTTACGTATACTGCGGCGGAAAATCCCACGACAAAAACGATGAGCCTGCCCAAAGATCCGCGCCACGACAACGAGATAATGTTCTTTGTGGCACGCGCACAAAACGTAAAGAACGGATCTTCCACGTACTTTAAAATAGTCAATATTTTCGATTCGTTCTTGACCGGTGAGATCGCGGAATACGGCATATCCGTCGGCGGCACGTCCAAACGCAACGTCGACGTCGGCGAATGGGTAAAAGATTTCGGCATAGAAGCTGTGACCGATAAAGACACGCAAGAAGTGTCATATCCGGTGTCGTGCGTAAATACGTCATTGGGAATAAACGGAGACAATCACGGACCGGCATATTATGTATCGTACTCACTGGTACCTTTCAAAAAGAACGACGAAGAACACAAAAAAATTCCCGTACGCATCGAATACAGTCAGTACCACGGCAGTAAGAATTACCGCCACACGGTTTATACGCTCAAGAGCTGTTCTTTCGAGAAAGCTACGGCGGGAACGCAAGAGTAACCATGCGCGCGCTTATTATCGTTAACGCGTACGGTTCTGCCGAGACGCGCCAAGTGCGGCGCATAAAGCAAGAACTCGACTCGCTCGGCGTAGAAACGGTCGCGGAGCGCAACAATCGATTTCATGCTTTTATCAAAAACGGCAATATCGCAGTCGACGTTGACTGCGATTTTTGCGTTTATCTCGACAAGGACAAGTATGTGCCGCGCATTCTCGAAAAACACGGGATAAAGCTGTTCAACAGCGCGCGTGCGGTCGAGCTTTGCGACGATAAAATGACGACGCACATCGCGCTTTCGAACTCCGGTATAGCCATGCCGGACACAATGCCTGGTTTGCTCTGTTACGACGCGCGCTCCCCGCTCGACAAAGCCGCGCTGACGAAAGTCGAACGCACGCTGGGATTTCCGATAATAGCCAAACTTTCTTTCGGTTCGCTCGGCGCAGGCGTGTTCAAAGCCGACGACCGCGACGAACTGTCGGCTGTCGCGGAAAAACTTAAAACGTATCCGCACCTTTTCCAAAGATACATCGCATCGTCACACGGCAAAGATATGCGCGTCATCGTTATCGGCGGCAAAGTTATCGGCGGTATTATACGCCGCTCAGACGGAGATTTCCGTTCCAACATAGGATTGGGCGGACACGCGGAAAAAATCGACGTTCCGCGCGATATTGCCGATACCGCGGTCAAAGCCGCGAATATACTCGGGCTTGATTATTGCGGTATAGATTTTCTGCTCGAAGACAAACCGCTGTTATGCGAAGTAAACTCCAATGCTTATTTCGATGCCTTCGAAAACGCAACGGGAATAAACGTTGCCGGAGCATATGCCAAGCACATGATAAACGTCATGCGGAACGCGCGATAAAGCGCCGTTTATTTTTCGGTTTCCACGCCGCAAAGATTGTGACACTGCGATATTGTTCGAGCCGAAAGTCAATCGAATTTGTTATTGACAAAAATTATAAATTATGATATAATATTTTATTATAATGGAAATTCGCAAAGGAGATAAAATCGGTATGGCAAAGAGCGACGTTGACAAAAATATAATCGAATACATGCTGAACCTCCTTCAGGAAGACGAAAAATCGGTCAGCGACAAACATCCGGCATACTACAAAAGAACCGCGCGGCAAATCACGGATTTCATAGACGAGATCCCGGGCGGATTTTTGATATACAAAGCCGACGGCGACGAACGTATCATTTACGCAAACAAAGCATTGCTCCGCATTTACAAATGCGCGACTTTCGCAGAATTCAAAAAACTTACAAACGGTTCGTTTCGCGGCTTGGTACACAGCGGCGATATCGATCGCGTCGAAAGAGAGATACGCGAGCAAATCGCAGGCAGTTCGGATGCTCTCGATTATGTCGAATACCGTATCGTGCGCAAGGACGGCGTGATCCGCTGGGTGGAAGACTACGGGCATTTTATCCATAGCGACTTAGCCGGTAACTTTTTTTACGTCTTTATTACCGACGCGACCGAAAAAGTCACGCGGCGCATGGTGGAAAAAGCCACTCTGTTAAACGACGGGCGCAGAAAAGAACAAAAGCTTCAAGACATTACCAAAGAATACGACAAAGAACGCAAGCTCATTCGTCAGGAACACTTAAAACAGCTCGAAGTTATAGAAGGACTCAGTATCGATTATGATTCGATATTGTACGCCGATTTCGAAAAAAATATGGTGCTGCCCTATCGGTTGAGTTCGAGACTCGAACGGCAGTTCGATAAAAAACTGCAAGTACGCGAACTTAATTGGTTTTTGGAAGATTACGTAAACGTTTGGGTCCATCCGGAAGATCGCGAATATGTGCGGCACCGCACGTCGCCGAAGTTTATAAAAGAGACGCTCGGCGCCGAAAATACATATTACATAAACTACCGTTGTATAGAAAACAACGAAACAAAACACATTCAACTGCGCATGGTCAATATCGGCGGCGAAAAGATATCCCAGATAGTCATGGGTTATCGCAACGTCGATCAAGAGATCGTTCAGGAAATGCAAAAAAAGGAACTGTTCGAGGCGGCGTTAAATAAAGCAAAGCTTGCCGACATAGCAAAAAACACGTTCCTGTCAAACATGTCTCACGACATGCGCACCCCGTTAAACGCTATATTCGGCTATATCACACTTGCGAAAAAATCGGTGGACAGAGATTGCGCCGCAGTACCATTTCTCGACAAAATAGAGACAGCAGGCAATCAGATACTCGACCTTGTGGACAAGGTACTCGAAATTTCCTATACCGAGTCGCAGGATTTCGCATTGAACGAAGTTCCCTGTATCATCTCCGACATAGTTCGCGACGTGATAGGCGCGATCTCGAGAACAGCCGCCAAGAAACGTATATCCATACGTATCGACACAAGCGACATCAGGCATGATTACGTCGTCACAGACAGAGATAAACTGTTTAAAATACTCTCGCACATCGCCGGCAATGCCGTCAAATACACGGGTTGCGGCGGATCCGTCGACATAATCGTTACCGAAAAACGCAGTAAACATCATGAATTCGCCATCTACTCTTTTACCGTCAAAGACACGGGGATCGGCATATCCAAGGATGCGCTCGAACGCGTTTTCGAACCGTTCGAACGCGTGGGCAACACGACCGAGAGCGGAGAATTCGGGTCGGGACTCGGACTCACTATCGCAAAACAGTTCAGCGAAATGATGGGCGGTAATATTTCCGCGGAAAGCGAACTCGGCAAAGGCAGCATATTTACGGCGACCATCGGACTGAGAGTAGCCGAAGAATCGTACGACGGCGGCGAACGCGACTGCGAATTCGACGGCAAAAAAATCTTGCTCGTCGAAGATAACGAGATAAATCTGGAAATAGAGACGGAACTGCTCAACGATATCGGATTCATCGTGGACAGCGCCGTCAACGGCAGAATAGCCGTAGATAAGATCGCGGCGTCAAAGCCCGGCGAATACGACTTGATTTTAATGGATATCCAAATGCCCGTACTCGACGGCAGAGCGGCAAGCAGAGAAATACGCGCCCTACCCGATCCGGCGCTTGCAAACATTCCGATCATCGCACTGTCCGCAAACGCCTTCGAAAGCGACAAGCGCGAATCGCTCCAAGCCGGAATGGACGCACACCTTACAAAGCCCATCGATATGCCGGTGCTTACCGCGACGATCAAGAAAGCGCTCGAATGTCAATAACCGTTAATAAATACTAACAATAAAAGCTCGAAGATAATATCTTCGAGCTTTTATTTATTCGTTAGTTCGCACATCAATTCTTATCGCGGTTTTTACACAACTTGTTTATCGCCACGAACGCCGCGACGAGCGCCGCTATCGAACATATCACTACGACGTACATCACCCATTGCGGTACGAGGTTATCGAAGAAATAAAACCGCGCGTCGAACCCATCAAGCAAGCCGTTTACCGCGGTTTCGGGAATTCCCTGTTCGATCATCGACGTGCCGTAGCCGCTCAAAAAATGCGTGCGAAATATCCCCGTGCAGTATGTACCCGGCAAACACATAATGGTATTTGCCATGCCCGACGAAAACTGAGAGATCGGATAATACGCGCCGCAGATAAAGCCGTATATAGACGACACTATAGTCGATACCGCATTTATAGCGCCGTTGCTTTTAAGAAAATAGCACACGACGGAAGACAGCGCAGTGCCGAACAGCGACGCCAATATTACGTCGAGAATGACTGCAAACGTCTCGCCTACGCTCATCGACCAACCCATACCGGCTATATAGCAAAACCCGACCGCCGTCGTGATAAGACATATACAGATCGTTACTATAGCCGTTGCGAAATAATAACCCAAAACGATAACGCGACCCTTTGCCGGAGTTACCGTAATGTCGTTGCGCGCGCCGCTCACTTTATCCGAAACCATATTCATATTCGCGACGAACGCGACGGTGGTGCAACACACCGAAAGCACGGACGACACTTCATACGACGCGACAAGTCCGTTGACCGTTTTCGCATCGAGCGCCGCAGCGCCTTCGAGCATCGCGTCGAACGACTGCAAAAACACCTTATGCAAAAACAGCGCATAAAGCACCATAAGCACCAACGGCGCGATAAACGCGGCTATAAAAGAGCCTTTGTCCTTGAAAAACACTTTTATGTTTCGCGCGGTAAAAGCGCATACCTGCCGCAGTTCGGTCTTGATATCGGTCATTGTTCGCCTCCCTTGATCCCCGTCGCCGCAATAAACACATCGTCCATCTTGCCCTTGCTGACTTCGTAATCGGTAAATAATTCGGGATTGCGTTTTATCAATGCGGTAGCCTCCGCCGTGTCTTTTACTTCCAAGCGGAACCCGCCGGGTATGCTTTCCAGCGGTTTCCCGAGCGGCGCAAGCTGCTCTTCCGTCTTATCGTACACCGATATAAAATCACCGGTGAAAGTGTTTTTGAGTTCTATCGGAGTACCCTTTGCCACTATCCTGCCGGAATCGATGATAACGACGTAATCAGCGTCCGCCGCCTCTTCCATGTAATGCGTAGTCAAAAACACCGTAATATCGCCGCTGCGTCGCAACGTATCTATTACATTCCAAACGGTCTTACGCGTCTGCGGATCGAGTCCCGTAGTCGGCTCGTCGAGTATAAGAATGGACGGTTTATGTATAAGCGCACGCGCGATATCGCACCGCCTGCGCTGTCCGCCCGACAGCTTGCCGACCGAGCGTTTTTCGAGTTCGGACAGAGACAACATTTCGTCGAGCTCAGCATAACGCTTTTCAAACTCCGCGCCGAAAATACCGTAAAGCGCGGCTCTGTTTTTGAGATTGCTTTTTATGTTCAGGACCTTATCGAGCGCCGACGACTGAAACACCACGCCGATACGGCATTTTATCTTTTCCTGATCGCGCGCAATATCGAATCCGTCCACGCGAATACTGCCGCAGTCCGCAATAAGTCTGCCGCACAGCATGGATATCGTCGTAGAC
>CAJUQF010000046.1 GCA_910588315.1 uncultured Christensenellaceae bacterium
ACCCGACAAGATTCGAACTTGCGACCCTCAGAATCGGAATCTGATACTCTATCCAACTGAGCTACGGGTGCTTTTTTATTTGCTTTTTGTTGTCCGCGTCTTTGGCTGTCCCGTCACCCGACACTGACAACTAAGCCACGGGTGCTTTTTTATATTTTTACGTTTTGTTGTCGATCGACTTCTTCATCACCAGACATCGATTGTCAAGCCGACATAATAACCGTACTGTTTAATACTATAACTCCCGCAGACGTTATCTACGGGAGTTTATTATAGCACTAATGAAAAATTATTTCAACCGAATAGGGTATTATTTTGTTTTCTTTTTCGGTTTTTCGGGAAAAACGGTTTGGCTTGTAAGCTTCACTATTGCCGTTTCCTTGTCCTTGACCGTACCGGCAAAAGGTTTATAACTCATCAAGTCAGTATAGTCGCCTTTCGGGAGCGCGGGAGTATAGTCGCTACCCGAATTATTGACGATCACGTACACGGTTTCATCGCCGTCCTTGCGCTTAAAGAACATGACGCCGCTGTTCGTATCGACTGCGCAATACTTGCCGTGCGCGAATATCTTGCGCTCGTTTGTTCTGATCGTGCCGAGCTTTTTGTACCAGCGCAAAAGCTCTTTATCGCCTTCGCCCCACGGGTAACAACGTCTGTTGAACGGGTCCTCGTACCCTTCCATACCGATCTCGTCGCCGTAATAAACGCATGGCACGCCGGGCAAAGTGTACTGCAACGCCGCCGCCATTTTTACGAGTCTGACCGCTTCGTCTCTGTTCTTGACGGTCGCATTTGCCTTGCCGTCCCTGTCGTGTATTTCGTCGCCGGAGCCGAGTACCGTCATCAGTCTTGCCGTATCGTGATTGCCGAGAACGTTCATCAGACAATCGACCGCGTGCTTGGGATAGTTATTGATTACGAACCCGACTGTATTGTTCAATCTGTTGCTATCCCCCGCGCGCACGAAGTTGAGGATATCTTCCTTGAACGGATAATTTGTAACGCTGTCGAGTTTGCCGTCGGTGATCAGACTGCGCTCGCCTAGATTCGACGCGTCGGCAAACACCTCGCCGTACATGACCGCGTCGGGGTTTTCTTTTTTTGCGGCGGAGGCGCAGCGCTCGATAAACGCATCGTACAGCTGATCGCAAACGTCCAATCTCCAACCGGCAAGCCCGAGTCTCGTCCACGTTCTGACCACGCCTTCCTCGCCGTTAACGAATTCGTCGAACACGGGATTTCCGCAATCGGTCATGGGCATTATATCTATATTGTATCTGCACTCGTAATCGTTGTTCCAATTTCTGAATTTATACCAGGAATAATACGGGGACTTGACCGACTTATACGCGCCAACACTGTCGTAATTGTCGTACTTGTTGAAATATATGCTGTCATCGCCCGTATGCGAAAACACGCCGTCGAGAATGATCCCGATCCCGCGCTTTTTCGCTTTCTTGATCAGATCCTTCAAGTCGTCCGCCGTGCCGAAATCGGGATCGACTTTCATATAGTTTCCCGTATCGTACTTATGATTGGAATGCGCTTCGAATATAGGCGTAAGATAAATGCAAGTGACGCCTAAGTTCTTGAGATATGTAAGCTTTTTGGTTATGCCTTTTAAATTACCGCCGAAGAAATCGATGTTACTTATTTTGCCGTGACCGTCCGGTCTGTATTCCGGTACGCCGCCCCAATCGTCTCTGTACGTAGCATAACTCTTTGTTTTGTTGCGCTCGCCGCCGATAAAAAACCTATCCGGCATGATCTCGTACATGACGCCGCCGTCGAGCGCGGACGGCGCATATTCGTCGGCGGTCACGGTAAGCTGCCAATCCCCGCCCTTGCCGAGCAAAGCGTTAAGGTCGACGTCGCTGCCCACCCTGTAAACCTGTTCTTCGTTTTGTATATCGAAGTGATAGAAATACAGTCCGCTCGTCGTGACTTTTACGGTGAGCGTATACGTGTACTCGCCGTCCTCGTCTTTTACGAGATTCATGGAATAGCGCACCGGGTCCTCGCCCGCCTTGGTGAGCACCAAATAAACTTCCGACGGGTTCTGCGGTCTGGTAAATTTAAGCGTCAACGATATGGGTTCGTTTACCGTCGCCGCGCCGACGGGTGTTTTGTACTTTTTGCAATTGGGAAAAAACGATACTGTTTTATTCATGATAACTCCTTCTTCGCGCAGCACCGCGCGGCATTATCCGCCGCCGAAACGGCGGGAATACTTATTTCTTGACCTTTTTTAAATTCCAGATGTTCTTGGCATAATCGTTGATCGATCTGTCGGACGAGAATATGCCCGCCTGCGCGATATTGACAAGCGCCATTTTATTCCACTTGTCCTTATCGGCATACGCAGCGCCCATACGTTCGGCGGCTTTTATATATTCGTCGAAATCGAGCAGGCACATATACGGATCGGCGACCTGATAACTGCCCGCGATCAAGTAATCGGCGATATCCGAGAAACTTTCTCCGTCGAACCCTACACGCAGTCTGTCGACAACGCGCTTGATATCGTTATTATGCGTATATATGGTGGACGAATTGTAGCCCGCACGCCATGCGCGTTCCACTTCTTCCGTTTTGAGTCCGAAAATGAATATATTATCGTCGCCTACGCGCTCGCCTATCTCGACGTTCGCGCCGTCGAGCGTACCGAGCGTCACCGCGCCGTTTATCATAAACTTCATATTGGACGTACCCGACGCCTCTTTGCCGGCAAGCGATATTTGCTCGCTGACTTCCGACGCGGGAATCAAGTGCTCGGCTTGCGTGACGTTATAGTTTTCCACGAACATTACGTCGAGTTTCTTTTTGATCTTAGGATTCTTCTGTATTTCCGCCGACAAGCAGTTTATAAGCTGGATTATGCGCTTTGCGTGCATGTAGCTGCCCGCCGCTTTAGCCCCGAAGATAAAAGTCTGAGGCATGACGTTCTTATCCGGATCGTCGAGAAGATCGAGATAGTAATAAACTATTTTAAGCACGTTGAGGAGCTGGCGCTTGTATTCGTGCAATCTCTTGATCTGAGTATCGAACCGCGATTCGGGATTAAGTTTGAATCCCGTCGTTTTAGCGATATAATCGGCGTAATTCTTTTTATTGGCGCGTTTGATCTCGCCTACACGATCGAGTACGGTCTTGTCTTTGACAAATTTATTGAGACCGGACAAGGTCTCGGGCTTGGTATAGAAATCCGCGCCTATCAGCTCGGTTATAAGTTCGGACAGCCCCGGGTTGGATTGAATGAGCCAACGCCTGTGCGTGATACCGTTGGTGACGTTGGTGAATTTTTCCGGGTATATTTCGTTGAACTCGCTGAATATCGTGTCCTTGATTATCTCGCTGTGCAACGCCGACACACCGTTTACTTTTTCCGAACCGACGACACAAAGGTTTGCCATCTTGACCTGGTTATTGTTGATGATGCGCATAGCGTCGATCTTTCTGCCTTCGAGATGTTTATCTTCGACAAACGCGACGAAACGGCGGTTGATCTCGCAAACTATGGCGTAGATTCTCGGCAAAACGGTTTTGAACGTATTTTCGTCCCACTTTTCGAGCGCCTCCGCCATGACCGTATGATTGGTGTAGTTGACGGTGTGCGTAGTGATGTCCCACGCCTCGTCCCACGATAAACCGTGTTCGTCCATGAGAAGCCGCATAAGCTCGGGAATGGCGAGCGCCGGATGCGTGTCGTTGGCGTGTATAGCCGCTTTGTCGGGCAGATTCTTTACGCTCTTGTAAAGCCGCAAATGATCTTTTATAATGCTCTGCAACGACGCCGAAACGAGGAAGTATTCCTGCTGGAGTCTGAGCTGTTTGCCCTGCGAATGGTCGTCGGACGGGTACAGTACTTTCGAAATAAGCTCCGCCTCGTTTTCGCGCTGCATGGCTTTTTCGTAATCGCCCTGAGAGAAAGAGCGCATGTCGAACTGCGTGGACGACGTGGACGACCAAAGCCTGAGCACGCTGACTCCCGCATTATCGCCGTAGCCGGAGATCATGACGTCGTACGCGAGCGCGTCGACGCTGTCGCAATCTACGTAACGCACGTGCATTCTTCCGTTTTCCGTGTATTCTTCCACTCTGCCGCCGAGATTGACGGTAAAGCGTTTATCGGAACGCGGCATCATCCATACTTCGCCGCTCGGCAACCACATATCCGGAAGTTCGACCTGCTGATTGTCGACTATGCGCTGACGGAACAATCCGTACTGATATTTGATGGTAAAGCCCATGGCGGGATAATTCATGGTAGCCAAGCTGTCCATAAAGCAGGACGCAAGTCTGCCGAGTCCGCCGTTGCCGAGACCCGCGTCGGACTCGCGCTCGAAAATATCTTCGAGCGAAAATTTCATACCTTTAAGACATTCGTCGAACTGCTCGGTCAGTCCGAGATTGAACAAATTGTTTTTAAGCGATCTGCCGATAAGAAATTCCATGCAGATATAATAAACGCGTTTGCTCTTGCCTTCCGCAATGCGCGCATTGTTTTCCTGCTTTTTTTGTAGCAACATATCGCGCACGACAAGCGAAACCGCTTTATACATCTGATCTTCGTTAGCACGCTCGGGCGTGATGGCAAAGTACCGTGCGAGCTTGTCGAGTACAAGCTCGCGTACTTCATTTGTGGTCTTATTCATAGCTCCTCCGTTGTCGATAAAAGTAAAAGTATGTTGATAAGTTAAACCTGTGGTCAATTATTTTTTATTTAGAATCGAAATGGCAGTACGTTTTTTCCGGTACGCACACCGACGGGTCATGCGACGAGCAGCCTGTACAGCACATTATACTCGAGAGCCGACTTGCCCCAAGAGAAGTCACAAGCCATGCAGCGTTTGCCGAGCGCCGTCCAAACGGCTTTTTTATCGGTGTACATTTTAACTGCGCGCATGATCGCTTTATCCATGACGTCGGAATCGTACTCTTCGAATACGAATCCGTTGCCGGTCTCGCCTTTGCCGCAATCGGTAATGGAATCGACGATACCGCCCGTCGCGCGCACGATAGGCACGGTACCGAACCGGCACGCGTACATCTGCGTAAGTCCGCACGGCTCCGTGAACGACGGCATGAGACAGATATCCGCCGCGGCAAGCACTTTCTTCGCAAGATCGCGATTATATGTGATGAGCGCGCGCACGCGGCGATTATACATGTTTTGAATGTGCGTGAAATACCCTTCGATATCCGCGTCGCCCTTACCCAACACGATAAGCTGGATATTGCTGTCGAGAATATTGTTTTCGCTCTTGTTTATCGACTTGCGCAACAAGTCGTAACCTTTGTACGAAACCATATGTGATATCATGCAAACGACGGGAACGTCGGGGTCTTCGGGAAGAGACAGCATGCGCTGCAGATCGATCTTGTTCTGTTTTTTCTTTTCGAACGTATCCGCGTCATAATTGGCGAACAGCGATTTCGATGTTTTGGGATCGTATTCTTCGGCGTCGATACCGTTGAGGATCCCGACGATCTTACTGCGATTTTCTATAAGGATCCCGTCCAGCCCGCCGGCATATTCGGGAAGACGTATTTCGCGCGCATACTGCGGCGACATGGTGATTATCTTGTCGCAAGTAACGACCGCGCCTTTTGTAAGATTGATCCTGCCGTTATACTCGACGACTTTCAGATCATCCTCGGAAAACCCGAAGACGTCGCCGGCGATAATGGACGGATATACGCCTTGATAATTTATGTTGTGGATGGTGAACACGTTCTTCAAGTTTTTGTAGCCCGGTCTGTTTTTGTACTCGAGCGCATAATAGATGGGAACGAGCGCCGTCAAGTGATCGTTCGACTGCAATATATCCGGTTTGAAATCGAGAAACGGGATAAGCTCGAGCGCCGCACGAGAGAAGAACGCGAAACGCTCCGCATCGTCATAGTATCCGTAAAGATTGGGACGCTTAAAATAATACTCGTTGTCTACAAAGTAATACACGACGCCGCCTGTCTCCATGCGGAACAGTCCGCAATACTGATTGCGCCAGGCAAGAGAGACCGTGATGTTGCAGACGAACGTCATGCTGTCGCGATACCTGAACGAAATATCTTCGTACAGCGGCATAATGACCCGCGCATCGGTCTTTTTGGTCTTATTAAGGGCGCGCGGCAGGCTCGAACATACTTCGCCCATTGCGCCCGTCGATGCAAACGGTTCCGCCTCGGTAGTCACGAACAACACGTTGTTGATTTTTGCTTTTGCCATAATAACTCCTTTTTTCACCTATACAAACATTATAGCATATAGAGTGAGTACGCGCGCCTTTCGTGCGCCCGTTTGTTTGTTCGTATTCGGCAACTTTGATAATTATTGATAATTATTTGTCGTTTTTTATTCGAGAAGTATTTTTGCCCGCTTACAATCACAGATTGAATTGTTTTAATTGGCATTTCCATCGAAGTGAGTAGTGAACAAAGCAACGCACGGCATTTTGCAGCCGACGACAAATTCGGTGTGTCACGCTGCTTGCAGCGGGACTGCGCGCGAAGCGCGTGGGTCCGGGGAGATCGGGAGATCGCCCCGAGGTATGTCTGATTTATTTTGATTTTGACGCAGGCGTCTTTTTCGTCGCAGGTTTTGCCGCAGTTTTTTTAGCCGCAGTCTTCGTCGCAGGCGCAGGCTTTTTTGCCGTTTGGGTCGACGCGGCGTTTTCCGTCGCGACTTTCTTTGCCGCAGGCTTTGCCGTCGCGGTTTTTTCGGCTGCGGATTTCTTTGCGGCAACTTCCGCAGTTTTTTCTGTTGCGGGCTTGGACGCTTTCGACTTCTTGTTCGGACAGTATAACAGTATACCTCCCATCGGCGGGATATCGATACTCAACGAACATTCTTTGCCGTGGCTCGCGATGTTTTCGGTCGAATACTTCGCGCCGGAACATCCCCACCTGTATATCTCGGTGCGGAGCAGTTCCGTGTACTCGCCTTTGTGCGCGCCGAACCTGTAGCCCTCGTGCGGTACCGGCGAGAAATTGATGATCGCAACTATGCGGTTATCGTCGGCGTCGCGCCGCTCGTATACGAGAATGTTTTGCAGATAGTCGTCGGCGACCAGCCATTCGAAACCTTTCCAATCGTAATCGATCTGATACATTGCGGGATACTTTTTATATATCCCGTTGAGCGTCGCCACAAAATCTTTAAGATCGGCGTGCGCCGGATATTCGAGAATATTCCAATCGAGTTCTTTCGCGAAATTCCATTCGTTGAACTGACCGAGTTCCGCGCCCATGAACAAAAGTTTTTTGCCGGGATGCGACCACATATACGTCAGGAAATTTCTGACGCCGGCAAACTTCATGTCGTAATCGCCCGGCATTTTATTTATGAGCGAACCCTTACCGTAAACCACTTCGTCGTGCGAAATGGGCAGTATGAAGTTTTCCGTGAACGCATAGATCATGGAGAACGTAACGGTGTTGTGGTGATATTTCCGAAAAACGGGATCGACCTTGATGTACGACAGCGTATCGTTCATCCAGCCCATGTTCCACTTGAAGTTAAAGCCCAGCCCGCCCATATCAACGGGACGGGAAACGCCGCCCCAAGCGGTGGACTCTTCCGCAATCATGAGCGCTTTGGGATACTTGGCAAACACCGCGATATTGAGTCGGCGCAGGAAGTCGACGGCCTCCAAATTCTCGTTGCCGCCGTAAATATTGGGGCGCCATTCGTATCTGCCGTAATCGAGATAAAGCATGCTCGCCACCGCGTCGACGCGCAAGCCGTCGACGTGATACATATCGAGCCAATAGAACGCATTGCTTATAAGGAAGTTACGCACTTCGTTCCTGCCGTAGTCGAAACAGCGCGTACCCCACTCCTTATGCTCCATGCGCAGCGGATCGCTGTGTTCGTAAAGCGGACCGCCGTCGAATTCGTAAAGTCCGTCGCCGTTTTTGGGGAAATGCCCGGGCACCCAATCGAGAATTACCGCGATCCCGCGCGAATGCATTTTATCGACGAGATACGCAAAATCCTCGGGCGTGCCGTAGCGCGACGTAGGCGCGAAATACCCGGTCACCTGATATCCCCACGATCCGTCGAACGGATACTCCGCGACTCCCATAAGCTCGAGATGCGTATATCCGAGTTCGGCAAGATAATCGCTCATCTCGTCGGCAAACTTGCGATAGTCGAACGTGTTGCCGTCGGCATATCTGCGCCAGGACGCTATATGCGCTTCGTAAACGGACATGGGCGCCGACAGCGGATCGGGTCTGTTCTTTATATAATCGCCGTCCGTCCATTTAAAATGATCTATATCCACGACCTTGGCGTTTGTGCCTTCGAACGTTTCGCGATGGAACGCGAACGGGTCGCATTTGTATATCGGATAAGAAAATCCGTTTTCTATATAATACTTGTAATTGTCGTACTGTTTTACTCCGCTTACCGTCGCCTCCCAAAGTCCGGCTTCGGTTATCTTGGTCATACGGTCGGCGTTTATATCCCAATTATTGAAATCGCCTATGACGGAAATCGACACGGCACGAGTAGACCAAACGCGGAACGTCGCCGTGCCGCGCTCTTTGTCGAAGTGACAACCCAAGTACTTGTAAGCATCATATAGGTCCCCGTGATGATAAGCGTCAAGCAACTTATTGTCCATAAATATCTCCCTATGCAGTTTTTCGCGTTGTCGCGATGAATTTCATCACGACTCCCCTATACTATATGATTATACTACATCGCAAGAAAAATATCAAGCCTTTACGAAAAATTTGTGTCACTGCTTTTTTCACCCGAAAACACATAAATTTCGCAACAAGTTCACGTCACGACCGCACGAGCGATATTATTCATGATAAAAAGCCGTGCGGTCGTGCCGCACGGCTTTTGTATAACGAAAACTTTATCTCGCAGGCGTCACTTGCAGACTGCCGTTATTGCCCTTTTGCACGGCGTCCCACTGCGCTTGCGTTCCGTTGAACTTTACGCTTGAAAGTTTGGAGCAGTTACTGAATACCCCGTCGCCGAAAACCTCGAGCGAAGACGGCAGCGTTATCTGACTGATTTTCGAACACCAGGCAAACGCATACGAATTTATATGCGTTAAACCGTACGGCAAATTTATCTCTATAAGCGCCGAACAATCTCTAAACGCCCCGACGTCTATCGTCTTTAACTTACTTCCGCTGGAAAATTTCACGCTTACAAGCGAATGACACGCGTCAAACGCGCTGTTTCCTATTGTTTCGACCGAGTTCGGGATAATGATCCCGGTTATCTTACCGGAATGGAACGTTCCTTCTTCGATCACTTTCAGGTTTTCGGACAGTGTTATCGTAGATAATTCATAACACCCGAAAAACGCCTCCATACCGATTTCGGTGACCGTATTCGGGAATATTGCGGACGTTAATTTCGTACATTCCAAAAATGCGCTCTTTCCGATAGACTGCAAGCCCGTATTGAAAGTTACCTTGGCGATACTATTGCAACCGTAGAAAGCCAATGCGCCTATGCTTTTCAGACTCGAAGGGAATACCAGCGGATACATCGCAGAAGGCGCAAGACTCGTACATTTGCGGAACGCGCCATCTTCTATCGTAACGATCCCTTCGGGAATGGTCAACGTTCTTAATCCGGCACAATATTCGAATCCGTCTTTGACTATTGTCGTGACCGGCTTACCGTTATGCTCGTTGGGGATTTTTATTTTCGTATTGTAACCCGCGGTACCCTTGGAAACGCCGTAAGCCGTTACGTTGCCGCTGCCGTCGGTTATCTCGGTAAAAGCTCAGTCCCCACGTACCGACGCTGTCCGGCGCTTGGGGATCGAGGTCGTGACAGCCCGAACAATAATAATCGACGAAAGTATGGACTCCGGTAGCGGACCCGGTCTTGGTGCGCGTAAGCTTATCGTCACAGCGAATGCACTTGGCGCTCTCCGTACCGTCCGTTATACAAGTCGCGTCGTTGTTATATTCGTAATCGCCGTAGGTATGTCCGAGCGACGGCGTTTCGGTTTTCGTATTGTAACTGCAACGCGTGCAAACGTCGTACGGCGCCCAACCGGGTTCCGTACATGTCGCGGCATTGCCGTCGCGATGCTCGATATCATGACCGAGCAGGGGTATTTCGGTCTTGGTGCTGTACGAACAGCGGCTGCACGTAACATACGCGCCGTAACCGGTTTGTGTACATGTGGGAGATTTGCCGGTATGACTGATTTCGTCGTGACCGAGTTCGGCTATATCTTCTGTCGCACGGTAAGTACATCTCGAACAAGTCACCGTCTTGGATCCTTTCTCCGTGCAAGTCGCCTGTTTGGTTATTACAGTGTTCTTGTTGTGACCAAGCGCCTTTATTGCTCTATACGTCGTAAAATCACAGCGACTGCACGTAACGTACGATCTCCAGCCGGCTTCGGTACAAGTCGCCGCCTTGCCGTCGTGATTTTGTTCGTCGTGACCGAGCGCGTCCACTTCGCGCGTATCCTCGTAATCGCAGCGAGAACAGGTAACGTCCTTAGAACCTTTGCCCGTGCATGTCGGTTGCACGGTGACGTTATCGACTTCGTCGTGACCGAGCGCGTTCATTTCGCGAGTGGTTTCGTAGTCGCAGCGCGAACAGGTAACTTCTTCCGAACCTTTGCCGGTACAAGTCGGCTGTACTTTCACGCTCGTACGCTCGTCGTGACCGAGCGCATCGACATACTCGTCCTCAAACTCGTCGCCGCACGCGCATTTGTGCAGCGTATATCCGCGCTCCGTGCAGGTAGCGTTAACACTCGTTATCTCATAGCTGTGCGTATGTTCGTCGGCGCCGCCGCAAGCGGCAAACACGAAAACGCCGGCAATAACAGCCAAAACGAGTATTATCCCCGACGATATTTTACGGCACATATTATCTCCTCTTATTTGCGGTATCGACCGCGGTTGCGTATCCCGTCACACGGCAATATACATTCGCACCTACGGATACGGTTTTTATGCTTAAATATAATATAACATACCCCCCCCCGCTGTCAACCCGTAAAAGACAATTCCCGTAAAATATATTCAATCGAGCTTGACATCGGGCACGCAAGAAAAATCACGTAACGATTTTTTTGTCGTTACGTGACGTTTCATTATATATGACATTCAGATGCCGATCGTTCCATTACGCCGCGACACCGCTACGCACGGCGGATACCACGGTATTCGCTATCATCGACATGCCCGCGCTGTTGGGATGAAGTCTGTCCACCGTGTATGTGCCGATATTGTCCGCGGTTATACCGCTGTTTGCATAAAGGTCGATGACGGTGCAATCGTTGTTTCCCGCAATGGTACGTATCGCGGCGTTATACGCGGTCTCGCTTATTCCGCTGCCGTTGGAGCCGCCGGAGAAACGTTTGCGGTCGGGCAGGAACGTACAGCAGAACACGTGCGCGTCGGGATAGTTCGCCTTAATCGTTTTGACCGTCTTGGTATACGCGCCGCTGAAATCGGACGGCGAATCGGGCGCGACGGTACCGTCATACGTCCCGACAGACGTGTTTGCGGCATAATCGTTTACGCCCATAAATACGACTATTACGTCCGGCGTATTGCCGTTTTTGTCGTGAAGGTTTTTCGCCCGAACGTTATACGTCTGCGCGTCCTTCACTACCGAGCCGGACCAGGAATTGTTTACGCACAGCGTATAGCCGAGCATAGTCGTCGTGCGGTTCCACCAGGTCTCAGTGACCGCCATGTTCGCGCCGGCATAATTATTGTTGGGGAACCATATCGCGTTATTGCCTATCGTAGCATTGTAGTCGACGTTGTTGGAATAACCCGCATAAGTGCTTATGCTGTCGCCCAAAAACGATATATATTTCCCTTCGATAACCGTGTCGTCGGGACGCGCCACGATCTTAAACGTAAGCGAACGATCCGTCCACTGCGGAGGATTTGCCTCGAAGATCTTGCCTTTAAACGGATATGTGGTTTTACTCAACGTATATGCCGGCAAAATCGTCATCGCACCGTCGCCGAACACAAGCGTCTCGTCTTCGCCAACTGATATTTCGAGATCGTCGACGGTGAGAATATCGCCTACATTTACATTACTCATTTTGCCCGTAAAATCGAGTATTATCTTTTTGCCGTTTTCCACCGTGCAGTCCGCCTGTTTTGTGGAAAAGTCGCTTTTGACTATATACAGCGGCATATTGAGATTCGCCGACGATTCGTTCGCGCCGTTACCGTAACCGGCAAACATAAACGAAATAGACGTTATCGTCTTGCCGGCAAAAATATTGCTCAATAACGCAAACGGCGCATAGTTAGGCGAAAACTTCACGGTTACATTGGCGTCGGCGAGATTGTTCATGAGACACTGCTTGACGGTAAACTGTGCCGTAAACGTCTTTACAAGTTTGAGCCCGCGGTACAGCTTGGCTTTTGCGGTATACACGCCCGCAGTCGTATGAGTATTGTTTTCGTAGCGCACGGTGACGCCGTTCGGGATATTGCTCGCGGTTATGGAGACTGCCGCCAGCCCGTCGGTCTCGTCCGTTTTGTCCTCGAACACCACGCCGGACAGATCGGGCATATCCGTCGGATAGCCTTTTATCGTGAACGCAAGCGAGTTCTGATAGTAATTTTCTTTGTTCGCGAAAATCTTGCCGGAAAACCCGTAAGACGTATCGCCTTTACGGTACTTGGGCAGTACCTTCATTGTGCTGTCGCCGAACGCGAGCGTCTCGTCTTCGCCAACGACTATATTCAAGTTGTCGGCGGTAACCGTGTCGCCCGCTTTTTTGTTACCGAGTTTACCCGTGAAATCGAGTATTATCTTTTTGCCGTTTTCCACCGTGCAGTCTGCCTGCGGCGTGGAAAAGTCGCTCTTGACGACGTATATCGGCATAGTAAGTCCGTTCGAACTCGAAGTGTACCCGTTAACAAGTCCGCCGTAAACGAACGAAACGGACGTTATTACAAAGTTCGAGAATATCGCGTCTTTAAGCGCGAACGGCGCGAGATCGGCGATAAAGTTATCCGTCGTGACCGAAAGATTATCCATTATTTTTTCCTGAACGGTACAGGTGCCGTCCACGAAAGTCACGTCGTAGTTGGTGTTTGTCGCTTTCCCCGTTATAGTCTTGACGCCGGATGCGCTCGTATCGACTGTAAGAGTAACGCCGAGATCGTCGCCGTCGATAACGTCGTTTGCCGTATATGTAAGACCCGCGCTCGCGCCCTCGTCGACCGCCTTATCGTCTATGATCACCGTTACCGGCTTTTTTTGTATGATAAGCTTAGCGGTAAGTGTGTCTATAAGCGCCGAGCCTTTATACAAATACGTCGTGGCGGTGTACGTGCCTGCGTCGATCTGCGCGTTGCCGGTATAAGTAGCGCGGACTCCGCTCGGAAGATTCGTAGCGGTGATCGTCTGCGGTTTGCCGTTATATACGACGGTTTTGTCCTCGAACACCACGCCCGAAACGTCGGGCGAAGTCACGGTATACTTGCCGCCGTTAAACGTCACGGCATAGTTGGTATTGGTATAACTGCCCGTTATCTGCTTTTCGCCGACGGAATTCGTATCGACGGTAAGTTTTACGCCGAGATCGTCGCCGTCGATAACGCCGCTCACGGTATATGTAAGTTGCTCCGCCGCGTCGCCCAATACGGAAGTTTTATCGTCTATCGTTACGGTCGCCGCTTTTTTGCGCACGGTAAGTTTTGCGTCGAGCGTTTTGAGCAAAGTTTTACCGTGATACAGCTTGGCTTGCGCGTCGTACTCGCCGGCGTTTTTATGCGCGTTATTTTCGTATTCCGCCGTAACGCCTACGGGCAGATTCTCCGCGGCGATAGTATGCGTATTGCCGTCGTAATCGACCGCCTTGTCGGTAAACGTGACTCCGGAAACGTCGGGAGCTTTGCTTTCTGCGCCGCCCGATGTACCGCCGCAACCGCAAAGGATAGAGCATGCAAATACAAACGCCAAAATAAGCGTCACACATTTTTTAAAAACGACACTACCCCTCCCGTCGCGCGACGATCGTTTAAGATCTCTCATATTGTCCTCCGATCCATTTTTAGATGGTTACAGTATATCATTACACGATTTTATTGTAAATATCAAAAATACATTAATATGTATCAAATATTCGGAAAAATGAACCTATAAAACTCATTTATTTTATGGACTCAATCTATTTTTATAGATCAAAACGAGATAAAACTTTTGCGCTTTGATTACGGCATAACGATAATCCATAAAGCGGCGGTCAAGGGTGGCGCCCTACGAATTGCACAATGAAAATGCTTTACGATAACAAACGGAACGCCGAGGCGTCGTTCCCTACGAATTGCACAATATAATTGCTTTACG
>CAJUQF010000047.1 GCA_910588315.1 uncultured Christensenellaceae bacterium
GTAGTGGAACGCGTGCGCATATCGGTAGCCCTGCCAATGACGGCAAAGGCCGGCGGCGAACGCGTCAAGATCAAATATACCGCGAGCGCCGTGCAGAACGCGGAGCTTCTTCCCGATATAGCTCAAATAAAAATCGGCGACGGCGTGGAAAAATTCAAAACGTTTGCCGATGCGATAAAGTTCGCCGAAAACAATGCAATATCCGACATCGATATAATAGGAAATACCGTACTCGAAGAGGGAACTATAGCTATTTCGCGACCGCTGCGCTTTAAAGGCGTCGTATCCGAAAACGAAGAGAATCCGGTGATCAAGGGTGCGCGTATCGCGATAAAGCAATCGGCATCAGCTACGTTTGACGGCGTAACTTTTTCGGGTTCGAGTTACATAGACGTCACGGAAGGCGGTGCGCTCACGCTCAAGAATTGCACTTCTACGGTGAACGCATTGCGTTATTACGATAGCGCGGCGCGCGGTTATCTTTCGGATTCGGCGTTTATAGTGTCCGGCAGCGCGCATGCAGATACGCTCGTAACGATAAGCAACTGTACGCTTGCTCCGGAAAACGGCGCGACTATATGTATGCGCAACGGGTTATCCGACGGGTCGTCGATAACCGACAGTACGCTCGGAATGACCGAATGGGACAGCGAGCATATAAACGCGTCCGTAGTTCCGTATGACGGTACGGCGGTCGTTATATTGGAAGGCGCGGCGGCGAACGCGGCGGTAGAGTTTACCGATAATAACGTGTACGGCGCTACTGCGGTGTCGCTCGGATCGAACGAAAATACGATAGGCGAACGGTTCATGTTCTGTTCACGCAATAATAAAGTGTACGGATGTACGGGACTTTTTGCGGCAGGTACTTCAAACGGTGCGGTAGCGGACGTCGGAACAAAACTTATCGATATCGACGATGATATCGCACAAGCTATTACCGTCGCCAACTTCGGTAAAGGACTGCTTTTCTGCGGCGTCGATGTCGATACGGACGGTAGGCAAAGGTTTTCGAAAGGAAATTTCGAGCTGTTCGGTATAAAAGCGGCGGAGTTTTTCGACAAATATGTTTCCGTTGTCACGCTCGAAAATAATGTCGTCGCGCTGTTTAAAGACGGCGAACCGTACGCTTATATAAACAGTGCAGACAATGATTCCGGTTACGTGATCGACTTGATTGCGGAACTGTAAATACAGTACGAAAGTTATGGGGTCGAAAGGATATATGTTAATGAAAAAGATATCGATAGTATTTGCGGCGCTGACCGCATTTATCGCGGCGTTCGTTTTGTTTATATTCACAGACGGATACGCCGTGCATGCCGAGAACTCCGAATCGGATATAGTTACGGTCGATGCGGACGGATACAAAGATGCGTTCGTATTCGACGATACGGATAAAACAACGCTCAAAAGTTTTGTAATGCCGGATACCGTAACGGGTAAATTCAAAATCGTGATACCGAGTTCGGCAAAAACCGTGGCGTCTAAAGCCATAGACGGCACGTCGAATGCGAAGCTTGCCGATAATTTGGTCGGAATAGAGTTTACCGGTACTGTCGTCATCGAAGAACGCGTCGTCGAAAACTGCCGCGAAATAGCGACGCTTACGCTTAACGACGGACTGACTTTTATCGGCAACGAAGCTTTTGCGGATACCAAGATCCAAGTTCTCTCCATACCGGAGTCTGTTACTTACATCGGAGTGTCCGCTTTCACCGGAAATACGGCGCTCGCATCGATCGATTTCGCGGGCGGACCTCTCACCGTAAGTCGATATGCGTTTGCCGGCTGTTCTTCGGTACGTTTTGTATATCTGCCCGACGACACTACGGTAATACATCAGGCGTTTTACGGTTGTTCATCGCTGCTTTGGGTATATACGGGGCGAGACTGCGAATTTATCAATAATATGGGCTGTGAATATTCGCCGCCGTTCTTTCCGACGGATACCGATCTCAGGATTATTTATCCGTCGAAGTCCGAATACGACAAGATGAAATCGAGTTCTGCGCAGACGACGTTCAGAGACATACACGGTGCAAAATCCACATACATAGTGCCGATAAACTATTATATAGGAGACGATGAAACGCCTTCGCTATCGTGTAATCGGCTCAAAGGCGAGAAGTATAACTTTGTATGCAACGATGAGACGGGCGCATGGAGCAATAACGACGCATTTAACGATCTATATGTTCAAGCCGATCACTACAGATCTACGGTCTGGTATTCCGAGCGGACGTTGGAGTCGGTCATGGACGTTGAAAAAGTGAACGAAAAATTGGCTGTAGGGGAGAGCATAGACTTGTTTTGTCATTATACCGTTGCGCGTCCTACGTTCCCGAAAAACGTTTCCTGGGTATATGATTCCAAAAAATCGTACGACATCAAATCATTGTCGTCGGTATTAAAAGCGATGGGAAGTAAAGACGTTTATACAGATTCGCAGCTCGCCTCGATGAAGTTCGAGATCACATATAAAGATGCCGACAGTAAATCTGCCGCGACTCCGGACAAGATAGGCAAAGCCGGTACTTACTCGCTCGGCGTAATGCTCGATCCCAAGTACGGCGTGTGGGACGGCGACGGTACGGCAACGTCCAAACTGTCGATCAACGTAGATACCGGTTCGTTCGGCACGATACTTATTATATTCGCCGTCATAGGCGGCATAGCGATCGCCGCAACCGTAAGCACGGCTGTAATAAGAAAGAAAGTTCAAGCTAAAAACCGCAGAAAACAGATATCCGCCAAGGACGCGATCCGAAAGTTCAAGACCGTAGGCGGCGAAACTACGCTCGAGGAGTAAAATGCAGGGAGCGGACGCTAAAGCGTTCGTTCCTTTATGTGTTGGATAATATAACGTGCAGTCTTATATCGATTGTAAATTAAGTTATTTTTTAGGCGTAAAGCCGACATGACGGATATTTAGAATAAGAAATATATCGTCGTTAAACAATACCCGATTGTCTGTCAATGAAGTTAGCAATGGCGAACTTTGTCGAAAATAATCCAATAGTACTTGAAAAAGCGGTGAGAATATGTTAAAATAATTCGGTGTGGCATATGCTTAAATGCTTGCACACGTAATACGGGTAGAAAATCCAAAAGGAGCATATATATGACCGACGAAAAAGATAAGCAGTTTGCCGAAGTCTTGGAAAGTTTGAAAAACGTTCCGGGTCCGGTAATGATGGCTATGCAGAAAGCGCAGGATATTTACGGATATTTGCCGCTTAACGTTCAACTCAAAATAGCGGATTATTTTTCCGTACCGCTTGCGACGGTGTACGGCATAGCGACGTTTTATTCGCAGTTCCGACTCGAACAGCCCGGTCAGATCAAGATCGCGGTTTGTCTCGGCACGGCTTGCTATGTAAAGGGCAGCGGCGGAGTTATAGACAAGTTCGCGCGTATTCTCGGCGTAGAACCCGGACACACGACTGCGGACGGGCGTTTCACGCTCGAAGCGACGCGCTGCATAGGTTGTTGCGGACTCGCGCCCGTGCTTACCGTAAACGGGGAAGTTTACGGCAAAGTAACAGAGGACAGCGTGGACGAGATACTTGCCAAGTACAACAACGCCTGAGCGAATAAAGCTCGCGTGATGCGGCGTTAACCGTCGCACCGTCCTCGGTAACGTTTCCGTAGGTTGGCGCTATGGTTGCCTTGCCCGACGCGGCTCTATTTAATCAAAAGCACTTTGTTTTTTAACGACAAAAACAGGAGATCAAAACAATTATATGAAAACCATTCAGGAATTACAGGAAATACGCGACAGGCTCAAAGCTACCGTCGCCGAGCGTGCGGAAGGTGCGGCGGTCATGCCCGGTCAGCCGCGTTTGTCGATACTCGTTTGCGGCGGTACAGGCTGTACGTCGGGCAACAGTACGATAATATACGATAATTTCGTAAAAGCGCTCAAAGAGCGCGGCTTGGAAAAAGAAGTCAAGATAATAATGACCGGTTGTTTCGGTCTTTGCTCCAAAGGACCCATTGCGGTCGTTTATCCCGACGGCGCGTTTTATACGCACGTCAAACCGGAAGACGTGGAGGAGATCGTCGAGCAGCATATCGTCGGCGGCACGCCGGTCGAGCGTTTGCTCCATGCCGAAAAAGATATCCACGGTCAGCTTAAGAGCATAAACGACACCGACTTTTATAAGAGTCAGCGCCGCGTCGTTCTTCGCAACTGCGGCGTTATAGATCCCGAAAATATCGACGAGTATCTTGCGACCGACGGTTACAAGGCTTACGAAAAAGCGGTCACGACCATGACTCCGCAGCAGGTGATCGACGAAGTCAAAAAGAGCGGTCTGCGCGGCAGGGGCGGCGCGGGTTTCTCGACGGGCATGAAGTGGCAGTTTACTCACGACGCGCCCGGCACAGAGAAGTTTGTTGCTTGTAACGCCGACGAGGGCGATCCCGGTGCGTTCATGGACAGATCTCTTCTCGAAGGCGATCCTCATGCCGTCATCGAGGCTATGATGATAGCCGGTTATGCCGTCGGTGCGGAACACGGCGTGGTCTATGTTCGCGCGGAATACCCGATCGCGGTACACCGTTTGGAGACGGCTATCAAGCAGGCGCGTGAGTACGGCATCCTCGGCGACAACATAATGGGTCTCGGACATAAGTTCGATATGGAACTCCGTCTCGGTGCGGGCGCGTTTGTATGCGGCGAAGAAACGGCGCTTCTCAACTCTGCGGAGGGCAAGCGCGGCGAACCCCGTCAGCGTCCGCCGTTCCCCGCGATCAAGGGCTTGTTCGGAAAACCTACGCTTATCAATAACGTAGAGACGTACGGCAATATCGCGCAGATAATACTTAACGGTGCGGATTGGTTCGCGTCTGTCGGAACGGAAAAGAGCAAGGGTACGAAAGTTTTCGCGCTCGGCGGTAAACTGGAAAACGTCGGTCTCGTGGAAATACCCATGGGTACAACGTTGCGCACGATCGTCGAAGATATCGGCGGCGGTTGCCCCAACGGCAAAAAGTTCAAGGCGGCGCAGACGGGCGGTCCGTCCGGCGGTTGTATCCCGTCGTCGCTTATCGATACGCATATAGATTACGACAACCTTATGGCTATCGGCTCGATGATGGGTAGCGGCGGTCTTATCGTCATGGACGAGGACAACTGCATGGTCGACATCGCCAAGTTCTTCCTTGAATTCACGGTCGACGAGTCGTGCGGTAAATGCACGCCTTGCCGTATCGGCAACAAACGGCTATTGGAAATGCTCGACAAAGTTACGAAAGGCGAGGCGACGCTCGAAGACCTCGACAAGATGGAAGAACTTTGTTACTACATAAAAGACAACTCGCTCTGCGGTCTCGGTCAGACTGCGCCCAACCCCGTGCTTTCGACGCTCAGATATTTCCGCGATGAGTACGAGGCGCACTGCAACGGCAAATGCCCCGCGGGCGTGTGCAAAGCGCTTGTCAGCTTTAAGGTGGACAAAGATAAATGTATCGGTTGCACGCTTTGCGCGCGTAACTGTCCTGTCGGCGCTATCTCCGCTACGGAAGAAAAAGCCGCCAACGGCAGACCGCTCCATGCCATCGATCCCAAGAAGTGCATTAAGTGCGGGGTGTGCGTAAGCAAGTGTCCGAAAGGCGCAATTTCAAAATGACCGCGTATTCATCGGCATATACGGCGTTAACCTTCGCACAGCCCTCGGTCCTGCATCCACAAGTAAATTTGCGCGCTTGCGCATGCAAATTTGCGCCGTGGAGACAACCGTAGGTTATTTAGGTGGGTCTAAACTCCCGTCGGTCGGTACTCGGTTGCCTTGTCTATGCCGCGACTACGCAGTCATTAGTTGCACGGTCACGTACGTACGCTCGACTGCGTAATTGAGCAATGCTGTAAGGCTTAGCGGAAAAAATCGCATATATTTCGAAACAAAATATCGAAACAGAAGATAATATAAATAATCCTTCCCATATATAACAGGAGAATTCAATGAAAAACGTCAATCTTAAAGTAAACGGTGTATCAGTAACCGTTCCCGAAGGCACGCGCATACTGGACGCGGCTATCAAAGCCGGATTCAAAGTTCCCACGCTGTGCTATATGAAAGACCTTTGCAACGAGAGCAGCTGCCGTATTTGCGTCGTCGAGATCAAGAACAACCGCAAGCTTATGACGGCTTGTTCGACGGTCGTCGCCGAAGGCATGGAAGTATTTACAAATACGCCTAAGGTACGCGCGTCGCGCAAGATCACGCTCGAGCTTATGCTCAGCAATCACCACAAGGATTGTCTCAGCTGCGTGAGAAGCGGGAACTGCGAATTGCAAGCGCTCGCTACGGAGTACGGTTGCGACGCCGAGAAGTACAAGGGTACGATGAACGACTATGACGTGGACGACGCAACGCCGTATCTCGTCCGCGACAACAATAAGTGCATACTCTGCCGCAGATGTGTCGCCGCATGTAACAAGGTGCAGACCGTCGGCGTCATAGATGCGGGTAACCGCGGTTTTGCCACACGCATAGCAAGCCCGTTCGAAAAGAATTTGAACCAAGTTCCGTGCGTAGCTTGCGGACAGTGTATCAACGTTTGTCCCACCGGTGCGCTCCGTGAAAAGAGCAGCATAAGCGAAGTGGAAAAACTGCTTGCCGATCCGTCCAAAACGGTCATCGTCGGCACCGCTCCGTCCGTTCGCGCGGCGCTCGGCGAAGAATTCGGTTATCCCATCGGCACCGATACGGAAGGTAAAATGGTCGCCGCGCTCAAAGCTATAGGCTTTAACAAAGTGTTTGACGTCGACATGGCGGCTGACATGACGATCATGGAAGAAGGTACAGAATTCCTTGCGCGTCTCAACGACAAGAATGCGGTCATGCCGATGATTACGTCGTGCAGTGCGGGCTGGATAAGATTCATCGAGTATAACTATCCCGAGCTTTTGCCCAATCTGTCCACGTGCAAATCGCCGCAGCAGATGTTCGGCGCTATCATGAAAACGTATTATGCCAAGAAAGCGGGTATCGATCCCAAAGATCTTGCGGTCGTTACCATCATGCCGTGTATCGCCAAAAAATTCGAGCTTACGCGCGACGATCAAAACGCCGCAGGCGTTCCCGATATCGACGCGTCGCTCACCACGAGAGAACTTGCGCGCATGATAAAGAATTACGGCATCAACTTTGCCGCGCTCGACGGTAAGACGGAATTCGACGATCCGCTCGGCAAGGGCAGTACCGCAGGTCTTATATTCGGCGCGACGGGCGGCGTTATGGAAGCGACGCTCCGCACGGTCGCCGAGACCGTCACGGGAGAGAAACTCGAGAATATCGATTTCAAAGCCGTTCGCGGCACCAAAGGCATAAAAGAAGCGTCCGTCACGCTCAAAGGCAAGACGATCAATATCGCCGTCGCAAGCGGACTCGGCAATGCGCGTAAGCTCATGGACGAGATCAAAGTGGGCAAGAGCAAGTATCACTTCATCGAGATCATGGCTTGTCCCGGCGGTTGCGTAAACGGCGGCGGTCAGCCCATCGTAGATTCCGAAACGCGTAATCTCGTCGATGTTGCCAAAACCAGAGCGAAAGTGCTTTACGGCAAGGACAAAAAAGACGCGCTCAGAAAGAGCCACGACAACCCCATTGTCAAGACGCTTTACAGCGAATTCTTCGGTGAACCCAACAGCCACAAAGCGCACGAAGTTTTGCATACTTCGTACGTAAAACGCGATAGATACTAAACTTTACATTTGCCCGTTGTCTTGTTAAGGCGGCGGGCTTTTTTTGTTTTACTTTCGGTTCGCAATACTGTATAATAGATAAAATCAAAGAACGGAATTATCCGACTTATGAAACGGTGTTGTAATTATGTGGGCTGCGATATTCGGATTTGTGATAGTAATGGCTGTAGGTGCGGTGACGTACCTATGTAACCGTGTTTATAGATCGGCGTTCGTAAGTAAAAAGACGATGTTGCGTACGGATCGCAAGCTGCGTGTTTTCGAATGCGTAACTGTCGTGCTTGTCGCCATTCTCGTACTGTGCCTTTCGCTCGGTTATATTAACGCGGTCATTATGGTTATCCATTTGGTCGTATTTTGGCTGTTATCCGACTTGCTGTTTTATGTTATAGAAAAAGTTCGTAAATCTAAGTTTAAGTATAATTTTGCGAGCATGACGGCGGTCGTTGTCACCGTTGTTTATCTCGCCGTCGGGTGGGCGCTGGCGCATACGGTTTCGGCGACGTGTTATGATGTTTATACCGACAAAGCGGTCGGCGATCTGCGCGTCGTTATGTTCGGCGATTCGCATATCGGTTCGACGTTCGACGGCAACGGATTTGCGGAGCATGTGAAAAAGATGCAGGCATACAAACCGGACATTGTCGTCATTGCCGGAGATTTTGCGGACGACGACACATCGCGCGACGATCTTATTAAAGCTTGCCGTGCGCTCGGTACGCTTAAAACTACATACGGCGTATACTATGCTTTCGGAAATCACGATAAAGGCTATTATTCTGATTCGCATAGAAGTTATACCGTCGAGGATCTTGTGAGAGAACTCGAAAAGAACAGTGTCACGATCTTGCAAGACGAAGTTAAATCGATCGACGACAGATTTTATATTATAGGCAGACAGGAAGCGGAAGAATCGCGTCGCGGCAAAGGACCGCGTGCGGATATAGATAAACTCGTAAGCGGGCTTGAAAAGGATAAATATAAGATAGTAATAAATCATCAGCCTACCGATTACGACAGCGAATCGAAAGCGGGCGTAGATCTTGTCCTGTCCGGGCATACGCACGGCGGTCAGCTTTTCCCTATAGGGGTCGTCAGCGATATGTTCGGGCTTAACGACAGGGTATACGGACACGAACGGAGACGCGGTACGGACTTTATCGTGACGTCCGGCATATCCGATTGGGCGATAGGGTTTAAAACGGGCTGTTATTCGGAGTTTGTCGTTATAGATATACACGGGCGATGATCGACCGTGTTCTAAGGAGTGCGTCGAAACTTCGTTATCGAGTGCAAGCGGATGTTAAATATATGAACTTTGCGACAAAATACATTTTTAAAAACAGTTGATTTACGGGGCGTTTTGGTGTATAATGTTAAATGGCGGTATACAGCATGACGACGGACGAAATCAAACGCAATATCGACTGTGCGATCGAGCGTATCGACAGGGCGCAATGCGACTCGGGACGCCCCGTCACGGTAGTTGCGGCGACTAAAACAGTACCCGCCGAGCTTATCGATTTTGCCGTCGGGTGCGGTATAAAAAACGTCGGAGAAAACCGCGTGCAGGAATATCTTGCCAAACGCGATGCCGTTGCGGATGCGGTTTGGCACTTTATAGGCACGTTGCAGTCAAATAAGGCAAAGTACCTTGTCGGCAATATCGCGCTTATTCAGTCTGTAAACAGCATATCGCTCGCGCGTGAGATAGATAGACTGGCGGCTCGTCGCGGTGTTTGCCAGGACGTACTCGTCGAAGTCAATGTCGCGGGCGAAAGTTCCAAGACGGGTGTGTCGTACGGACAAGCGGCAGAACTTATCGAATCGGTTTGCGAGCTTGAGAACGTCAGACTGCGCGGACTGATGGCGGTGCCGCCGCGTGATGCGGACGACGGCGTTTACAAGAGACTCTCGTCGTTGTACGAAGCCGCGCGACGGAACAGACCGGATTTCGATATCTTGTCGGTCGGTATGAGCGCCGATTATGAAAGGGCGATAGCATTCGGCAGTAACATGGTAAGATTGGGGTCCGCGATTTTCGGACCGCGCGCATGACTGCAAAAACTTCGGCAGGGTTTACGAAAGCACATTATACACTCGGATCAAATCAGGTAGGTAAGATATGGCAAATGACGATTTTTTCGATAGCTTTTTGCGCAGAGCCGGCAACTATAACGGCGGCGAGCCGGAGTATTACGAGGATACTCACGACGCAAACGGCAATTATATAGGTTCGAGAAATGCTCAGGGCGGTTTTAATTATACTCAGCCGCCGGTATCGCCCGCGCTGTATTCTTCGGTGCCGCCCGTATCGCCGGTCTCGCCGGCGGCGCAGCGTACCGAACAGACGTTGCAGTCGGCTGCAAAGTTTTCGCATATGCCGCCGCAAGGCGTTTCGCCGCAACCGATCCCGCTGCCTACGACCGACCAATATATACCGCCGCAGCTCAATCAGAATTTCGTAATTTACCGTCCCCGTTCGACGGCGGACGTAGAACATCTTATAGCTTATCTCCGCCGCAGAGAACCGGCGCTCGTCGATCTCGATCCCATTTCCGATTCGCCGGTCGCGCAACGGCTCATGGACTTTACGTCCGGCGCGGCGTACGCATTAGGCGACAGGGTAATGACAATTCGCCGCAATCTATTTTTGATCACTCCCGAAACGATAGACGTATTAAAGCCGGAGAACGATAAATAGAAATTGGATAAACAAAGTTTTAAAAACAAAGTCAAAGACATATGGGCTTTTATCAAACGCACGGCGGTGCGCGTGTGGGCGTATCTTAAAGTTGCGAAAATGGAATGGATAGTCATGATCTCCGTTTTTGCGTTCGATCTGATATCCAAGGCGCTTGTCGAAAACCTCATCGCTTACGATGATACCGTTACATTGATCCCGTATGTGTTCAATGCTCATCGAATCCACAATTACAATGCGGCATTCGGATCCAGCACGCTTACCGGCTGGATGGGGTATACCGGATCGCGTATATTCTACTGCGTGTTTGCCGTAGCGGCGTCGGTAGCGTTTATACTTCTTTTAATAAGGAACAAAGGCAAGAACAGGGTGTTCCGCGTATCGCTCGCGCTGTTTGTGGCGGGCGCGATGGGCAACTGTATAGATCGCATGTTTCTCGGCTATGTAAGGGATTTTATAGAGTTCGTATATTTCGGCGGCACGATCGGCGGTAGGACAACGTGGGCGTATATTTTCAATATCGCCGACGTAGCGCTCGTTACCGGCGTGATTTTGGTTATATTCTATTTCCTGTTTTTATATCGCGATACGGATAAAAAGAAAGGTGTGGAGATCAGTTTTTCGATAGACGAAGAAGAACGTTCCGACAGTCCCGCTTTTGCCGGCGGCGACGTCGACGCTATAGATATCGGTGTGGCAACGGTAAACGAACAGGCGGACGGTACGGCAGTCTCCGATGCAGATGATTCAAACGGCGCGGACGGCGCACAGGATATCGACGGCACGCGTAGCAAGATCGACCTCGACGGCGATACGCAAACCGGACAAACCGATGCGGATATTGTCGACAGCATTTCGGATAATTCAAACGGAGGTGACGCCGGCTGATATGACGACCGTATACTGCACCGAAGGCGGCGTGAGATTGGATGTGTTTCTCACGGACGAAACCGAGTTTTCGCGTTCGCATATAAAGAAGCTCATAGACGGCGGCAGGGTATCGATCGGCGGCGTTTCCGCATTTAAAGCGGGCGTTATTGTAAGAACGGGCGACGAAGTATCGTTCGAGGACGAGATGATCTCGACCGAACTCACGGCGGAAAATATTCCGCTCGATGTGGTTTACGAAGACGAATACATAGCGGTTATAAACAAACAGCGCGATCTCGTAGTGCATCCCGGCGCGGGCAATCCGTCCGGGACGCTTGTCAATGCGCTCATGTACAGGTACGGCGATAACCTGTCGTTCGGCTGCGGCGCGGCGCGTGCCGGTATCGTCCATCGGTTGGACAAGGATACGACCGGGCTTATGGTAGTCGCAAAGACCGATGCCGCTCATGCGGCGCTCGGCGAGCAGTTTGCGGCGCGTTCGGTAAAGAAGTTTTACCGTGCGATATGTTGCGGCAATTTCAAATCGGATAAAGGCACGATAGACGCGCCGATCGGCAGGGACAAAAAAAACAGGCTGAAAATGGCTGTCGTAAACGACGGCAGACGCGCCGTGACCGAGTATACCGTACTCGAGCGTTATGCCAAGCATTGTTATGTCGAATTCGAGCTTTTGACCGGCAGAACGCACCAGATACGCGTCCATGCCGCATATCTTCATCACCCGATAGCATGCGACACGCTGTACGGCGGCGACGCGCTCGGTGCGGACGGACAGCTTTTGCATTCGCGGACGCTGTCGTTCGATCATCCGGCGACGGGAAAGAGATTGACATTTACGGCGGAAGAGCCGTCGGACTTTATGCGCATACTCGAAAGACTGCGCGGTGCAAACAAGGAGACAAGATGAAACGCAAGGATATTCTCGGTATCAAGGATCTCTCGAGATCCGAGCTTAACGAGCTGTTGTCCACGGCGGGCGTTATGCGCGACATGATCGACCGCTCCGAACGCAGTAACGCGCTGCGCGGCAAGAACGTTACGACGCTGTTCTACGAGAACTCTACGAGAACGCGCAACTCATTCGAGCTTGCCGCAAAGAATTTGGGCGCGACAACGACGAGCATTTCGGTCGCGGTATCGTCGGTCCAAAAGGGCGAGACGCTCGTCGATACGGGCAAAACGCTGGACGCGATAGGCACGGACGTTATAATCATTCGCCACTCTGTCGCTGGCAGTGCGCAGTTGTTGGCGTCGACCGTGCGCGCGCACGTAATAAACGCGGGCGACGGCATGAGCGAACATCCGTCGCAAGCGTTGTTGGACGGACTGACGGCGATACGGCATTTCGGAAGTCTCGCCGATAAAAAGATAGTCATAGTAGGCGATATCAAACATTCGCGCGTCGCGAGAAGCGACGTAATACTGTTCAACATGCTCGGCGCGAAAGTCACGGTTTGTGCGCCGTACACGCTGTTGCCTGAAGGCATGGACTGTCTCGGCTGCGAAGTGGAGACCGATTTCGACAGAGCGATCGCGGACGCTAACATAGTCATTCCTTTGCGCATACAGCGCGAGCGCATGATAGGCGGTTTCTTATCGACGCAGGAAGAGTATCACTCATACTACGGCGTCACGCAAGAGAGGCTTGCGCATTGCGCCGACGATTATATCGTAATGCACCCCGGACCCATAAACCGCGAGGCGGAGATATCGGGCGAAGTCGCCGACGGCGAACACAGCATGATCCTCGAACAGGTGCAAAACGGCGTAGCGGTGCGAATGGCAATGTTGCAATTGCTTACCGAGTGTCAATAAGGAGAAAAGCATGATATTGTTGAGACATGCGACCGTCGTAAACAGAGACGGTATGCAAGAAACGGACGTATTGATCGACGGCGGAGTTATAACGCTCGTTACGCCCAATATAGAGTGTTTCGGTGCGGAAGTTATTGATTGCGAAGGCAAGCTCGTATTTCCCGGTTTTATCGATATGCACTGTCACTTGCGCGACCCCGGTCAAACGCACAAAGAAGATATCGAGAGCGGATCGCGCGCGGCGCTTGCGGGCGGATTTACTACGGTGTGCTGTATGCCGAATACTTTGCCGCCGCTCGATAATCCCGCGATGATAGAGTACGTCAGACACAGATCCGAACGATACGGCAATGCGGATATTTATCCGGTAGGTTGTATTACTTCGGGGAGCAAGGGCGAAACGCTTTGCGAGTTCGGCAAGATGAAGGAAGCGGGAGCCATAGCGGTATCCGACGACGGCGTGCCGGTATCAAGCGGCGGCGTAATGCTGAACGCGCTCAAGTATGCAAAGACGTTCGGTCTGCCGCTTTTATCGCACAGCGAGGATAAGAGCATATCGGGCAGCGGCGTAGTAAATGCAGGCGATAACGCGACCGTAAGCGGCTTGCGCGGCATACCGCGTGCCGCGGAGAGCGCCGCGATAGCGCGCGACGTTTTGCTCGCCGAAGAGGCGGGGGCGGCTATCCATATCTGTCACGTTTCGACGGCGGAATCGGTGGATATCATTCGTAACGCCAAAAAGCGCGGAGTACGCGTTACATGCGAGACCTGCCCGCACTATTTTGCGGCGACCGACGACGAGATACTGTCGTATAATACGAACGCAAAGATCAATCCGCCGCTCAGAACGTCGGACGACGTAGACGCGATAATAGAAGGCTTGACGGACGGCACGATCGATGTGATAGCGACAGACCACGCGCCGCACCATTTCGACGAAAAAAACGTAGAGTTCGACTATGCGCCGTTCGGCACGGTCGGGCTGGAAACGGCGTTTTCGCTCGCGTATACTAGGCTCGTGCTTTCCGATATGATAAAGCCGTCCGATCTTTGCAGGCTCATGAGTTACACGCCGTCGCGCATACTCGGTCTTACAGAT
>CAJUQF010000048.1:0-9695 GCA_910588315.1 uncultured Christensenellaceae bacterium
AACGGTCTTACGCCGCATTCGCCCTGGATGGTTTCGAGAAAGACCGCACCGACGTCGTCCGTGAGTTTGGATTTGAAATCGTCAAAATCGTTGTATTTGAATGAATCGAATCCGGCAGGGAGCGGCGAGTAGCGATCGTGCTGTGACGTATTGCCGGTGAGCGTGAGCGTCGCTATCGTCCTGCCGTGGAACGCGCCTTCGGACGACAGTATGCTCTTGTTCCCGCCGCAGAATTTTTTAAAATAACAGCGTGCGAGCTTTACGGCACATTCGTTGGCTTCCGCGCCGGAATTGCATAAAAACACTCGCGGAAATCCCGATGCTTCCGCCAGCCGTGTTATATAACTTGACTGTATCTCGGTGTAGTAGTGATTGGATACGTGCATAAGTTTGTGTACCTGCGCGCACACCGCGTCGGTAAATTCTTTATGGTCGTAACCGAGAATATTTGTGGCGATACCTGCGACGAAATCGACGTACTTTTTGCCGTTTATATCGTATACGCAATTACCTTCGCCGCGGTCGAGAACAAGATTATCGCGCGAAAAAACAGGCATATAATGCGCGGATTCCGCTTCTTTGATTTTATTTATCGTCATTTTAACAGTCCTTTTCTATCATTGTACCGACGCCGTTGTCGGTGAAAAGTTCCAACAGTATGGAGTGGGGGAGCGTTCCGTTCAACACGAAAACGCTGTTAATACCGCGCTCTATCGCGTCGATACAGCTTGTCGCTTTCGGCACCATGCCGCCGGTTATCGAACCGTCGTCGATCATTTTACGCAGTTCGGAAACCGTTATGCGGTCGATGAGCGATTCCGCTTTGTCCTTATTTGCCATAATGCCGTCGATGTCAGACAGGAACAAAAGCTTTTCGGCGTGCATTGCAGCGCCTATCGCCGCCGCGGCAACGTCTGCGTTGACGTTATAGCTGTTACCTTGTTCGTCGGTGGCAATGGACGCGATAACGGGGATAAACTCGTCGCGCGCAAGTATTTCGAGCAGTTTGGCGTTTATTTCGGTTATTTTACCGACATAGCCGAGATCCGGATCGAGCGTTTCCGCTTTGATGAGCTGAGAATCTTTGCCGCAAAGCCCTATCGCTTTTACGCCCATGGAATTGAGCTCGCCGACGATATTTTTGTTTATTTTGCCGCAAAGTATCATTTGCGCGACTTCCATGGTTTGTTTGTCCGTCACGCGCAAGCCGTTTTTGAACTCCGGTTCTACGCCGAGCCGGGCGAGCATTTTGTTTATTTCCGGACCGCCGCCGTGTACGAGAATGGGGTTTACGCCGACGATTTTAAGCGCCGCAATGTCTTGAAGTATGGTCGTCGTAACCGCTTCGTCGTTCATGGCGTTGCCGCCGTACTTTATGACAAGGGTCTTGCCGCTGTACTTTCTTATGTACGGCAATGCTTCGCAAATGATCTTGGCGCGTTCTATCGTTGATTTAAAGCTGTCTTTCATGATATGCCTTTTTCTATCGGAATATTCCGATCTGTAAAATATTTTTAAAAATTATATCGGCGAGTCGACGGGCAAGCCCGCAGTCTCGTCGAGACCGAACATAATGTTCATGTTTTGCACGGCTTGTCCCGCCGCACCTTTCAAAAGATTGTCTATTACCGAGATCGCGATACCTTTGCCGTTACATACACGCACGGAAAACATACAGCGATTTGTATGTGCGACGAATCCTATTTCGGGTAAAGTATCTGTGTATGTAACGAAAGGTTCGTTTGCGTATGCCGTTTGCAAAGTTTCTTTTACTGCATGCTCATCCGCGGTATCGAAATAAACGGTGGAGAGTATCCCGCGTTTTATCGGCAGAAGATGCGGCGTGAATAAAACGTTTTGTCCGAGTTTTTCGCTCATTTCCGGTGCGTGACGGTGGGTGAACAGCCCGTATGCCTTAAAGTTTTCGTCGAGCGCGCAGAACGAATATGCCTCGTCGGATTTTCTGCCCGCGCCGCTCACGCCGCTCTTGCTGTCCGCAATGATATCGGACGCGAGGCGAGCTTTGCAAAGCGGCAGCATGGAAAGAAGTACGCTCGTAACATAACAGCCGGGATTGGCGACGAGCGCAGCCGACGCTATTTTCTTGCGGTTTATCTCGCATAGCCCGTAAACGGCGATTTTATTAAGGTCGGGACGCGGATGCGTTACTCCGTAAGTTTTTTCGTAGATCGAAACGTCGTCGAATCGATAATCGGCGGATAGGTCGACGACGCGCACGCCCTTGTCCGTAAGCGCGCCGACCTTTGCCGCTCCGGCGGTCTGCGGAAGTGCGGTAAACACTATGTCGCATTTGTAAAATTCGTCGGAGTCCATATCCGTAAAATCCGCATCGATAGCCAATGCCGGAAAAACATCGGAAACTTTTTTGCCGATATGCGCTCGGCTCGATACGGCTCGGAGTTCGGCAAACGGGTGCGCCGCGATCAAACGCATGAGTTCCGCACCGGCGTATCCGTTTGCGCCGATTATTCCTACTTTGATTTTTGTATTATTCATGACTGTATTATAATACTATCGAGATAAAAAAGCAACAAATTGACTAAACGATAATATTATTATATCGACGGGGTGTCGCGTATTTATCGAATGCCTTGTATCATGTACAAAAATGTTTCTGTCTATAGTTTGACGGTACGGTTGACATTTAGAAAATAAAGTGGTAGTATGAATAGAAGGAGAGTCATTCATGGCAAAAAACGGAACATGCGAATTGTGCGGATTGCCCGATAACAGCTATTCTATCGAAGAGGACGGCAACGTCTTTAAGGTTTGCAAGCTATGTTACGACGGGTATGTGGCGAAACACGGTTCGGATTCGGATATATCCAATCTCGAAGAGGACATCGACGCGTTAGCCGAGCGGTTGAATTTGAATGCCGATAAAAGCGGAAAGGTGGAAACGCTTTCTCCGGAAGAAATGGCAAAACTGCTCAAGCCCGATAAAAAACGCAGCAAGGCAAGCGACGCGGCGGCGCGCAATCGCCTTAACGAAGAACGACGTAAGATAGACGCCGCGGTAAAACGCGCCGTAGCTGCCAAAGTCGAACAAACTCTCGCCGCCGATACCGAAGATATAACGCGCGAGCTTTTGGAAATTAAAGCCGAGATAGAAGACGAGCGCAGGCGTGACGAAGCGATAAAAGCGGAAAAGCTCGAGGAAGAGCGTGCGGCAGCCGAGCAACCGGCGCCGCCGGCGGAAGAACCCGCACCGCCGCAGGAAGAGCCGCGCGAAGAACCGACGGAACAGGAACGACCCAAGGTCGAACCCATACACGAACCTACGCCGCCGATATTCAAGCTTATGCAGGATGCCGAGCGCGCCGCAAACGGCGGCAAAACCGCAGTGTCCGAAGAACCGTCTGAAAAAAGGCGCAATGCCGAACCCGACGTCGAGCTTGACAGAGAGATCAAGGAATGGTACGCCGAACAAAAGCGGCTTGCGGCTATACATAAAGCCGCCAATCCCACTATCGACGACGAAAGAATAAAGATAACAAGTCCGGAAGTGGAATTGCCCAAGGACACACGTCCCAAAACCAATTTCGACGTAGCTACCGAGGGACATGTCGGCTCGATCAGATTCATACATGCATTCAAATACGTAATGCACCCCGTGACTTATGCCATATTTGCCGGGCTTGCCGCAATAGCCGTGTTTACGGCGCTCATGATAACCATGACATGGAAAGAGGCGGTTATCGATCTTGCGGCTTGTGCCGGTGCTGTGACCGTAGGCGCGCTTCTTGTTTGGTACTTGAAACGTCGACTCGAGATAGATAAGCGTACAGTACTTCTCAGGATACGTCAGGAACAAATACTGTTCGAGAGCATGATATCGCCTTGCTATCGCGAGCTTAAAACCAAATATCCGATGATAAAAGCGCTCGGCTGGCTGCTCGACAAACTTTCGGTAATAATACCGACCGTAATTATAATAGGCGGCACGGCGGCAGGCATAATCACTGCGTTTTTGGTCGTATGGTGGACGGCGGCGCCTGTGATAGTGGGATCGGTAATTGCCGCAGTGTTATCGTATTACGGCATAAAGATTGCGTCCGATCACGTTCATTACAAACTCGATTTGGAACGTAATCAGCAGATTTCCGAACAGACCCTTCTCGATCTTCTCGAAAAGGTAAAAAATAAATAATTAGGCAGTGAAAATCCGCGATGCGCTTATGTATCGCGGATTTGTCTTGCCGAAAAACGTGCGATCATTTCCAAGTCTCTATTGATTTTGCCGGCGAAACGCCGTTGTATCGCTTAAACAGTTTAGAAAAATACAGAGCGTCGTCGAATCCGGACAGCGACGCGATTTGCTTTACCGATTTAAACCCGGAATTGATAAGCCGTTGTGCGTTGTTCAGTCTGAGCGACGTGAGATATTCGTTGAATCCGATGCCCATATATTTTTTAAACGCCGCAGACACGTATTTGGAATTGTAGTAGTTTTCGTCGCAAAGCAAGTTCAAGCTCAGGTGCGGATCGCAAAAACGTTCTTCCATCGCTTTCTTAATTATAAGTACGATTTTTTCGTTTTTGCTCATCTCTTTCGTGTTGTTTCGGATGTTGCACAGTCTGCCTATGGTATAAAGCATAACGCTTTCGGCTATAAGATCGAGATTGCCGTCGGTCGCGGCGTCGAGCGCCTGTTCCCAGTAGGGGATAAGGCTTTCGAAACCGTGCCGGACATTTACGCCGTGCCGAAGCTCGGCGCGGTCTATAAGTTCGTATGCGCGCAGACCGACAAATGAAACGTATATAAATTCGAGTCCGCCGCCGTTGGATATATAATAATCCGATGACGGAAAAGTTAAAAACACGTCGCCGACGGTAAGCGGCGTACTGTTGTTGAACGATCCGAACGTGCCTGTGCCTTTTGTCACGATATGCAGCCTGAACACTGCGTTCATTTTGAAAAACGGTTCGGAATCGGCATTACGTTCGTAACAGAAATTAAGAATCCCTATTTTTTGCGCGTCGTCGTTGGCGACGTTGAATTTGCATATATTTTTTCTTTCCATACGGTTATATTACTACCGAAAATAATAGTTGTCAATACTAAAAAGGAAATTATCCATATTTTAATAGATTTATTCCATTTTTATTGGGTGAATTATATTGTATAATTAGAGCATATTCGAGATATGGCACGGTATGGTATATCGCGTTAAACGAAACGGAGGTAATGAATGATAAAAATCGGAGTTTTCGGCGGTCGGCGCGGAGATTGCATGATAGAGTGGTGCAAAAAAACAGGGCTTGCAGAGATAACCGCGATATGCGATCGGGACGCCGACGTCATAGCATCGCTTAAAACCAAGTATGCGGACGTGCCGATTGCATATTATAAAGATTTCGACAGTTTTATTAAACACGGTATGGACGGTATGGTACTTGCGAACTATGCTACCGAACACGCTCCGTATGCCGTGCGTGCGCTCGGCGCGGGCATACACGTGCTCAGCGAAGTTCTTCCGTTTCAAACGCTCGCGCAGGGCGTAGAGCTTGTCGAGGCGGTTGAAAAGTCTAACAAGATATACGCTTACGCGGAAAATTATTGCTTTATGCCGGCGCCGCGCGAAATGAGAAAACTGTATCGCGCAGGGACGCTTGGCGAATTCGAATACGGCGAGGGCGAGTATATCCATAACTGCGAACCGATCTGGCACGAGATAACTTACGGCGAGCGCGATCACTGGCGCAATTCTATGTACAGCACGTTCTATTGCACGCATTCGTTCGGACCGATCGTGCATATAACCGGTTTGCGTCCGGTGTCGGTCACGGGATTCGAGCTGCCGTACAACGATCGTGCGGCGCGTATGGGAAGTAAGAGCAGTCCCGTCGGCGTGGAAATGATAACGCTCGAGAACGGTGCGCTCGTTAAAAGCATTCATGGCGGACTCGATAAAAATTCCATATGGTACAGCATATACGGTTCCAAGGGCAGAGCGGAGAGTGCGCGTGAGGACGCCGAACTCGGCATGGTAGAACGCATGTATACAAATCTCGACGAAAAGGAAGGCGTGTTCTTGTGGAAACCTCAAACCTATATTCCCGAGGATGAATTATCCGAACAAGCGAAGGGCGCCGGACACGGCGGTTCCGATTTTTACGTAATGTATAATTTCGTTTCGGCGATACAAGGCAAAGACTCGGACATTATCGGTGTGTACGAGGCGTGCGACATGTTTTTGCCCGGATTGTTCGCATACTTTTCCATACTCGACGGCGGCAAACCGCAGGCGATACCCGATTTTCGCAAGAAGGCCGATCGCGACAAATATCGTCACGACACGAGAAACACCGATCCGAAAGTCGCCGGCGATATGCTTATGCCGTGCTACTCGAAACGCGAAATAGAAATCCCCGACGAAGTGTACGCGCGACTTCGCGCCATGTACGAAAAAAGTTTAAGGGACAGGATCGATGAAAACAAAAAGTAAAAAGATACACTTCATAGCATTTGTAATAGCAATTATGCTCGGAATGGTTGCGTTTTCGATTTTTATGATCCCGACGGACAAAGCTATCGCCGAAGACGCCGCGCCGACATGGACCGCTAACTCTGCCGAGTGGACTGTTACCGGCGAAGGCAAAGATGCGGAGTATACCAAGACCGAAGGCGCTTTCGGCGGCGCTCCGGCTATTGCATATCCTGCGGCTGTAAACTTCAATACGCTGGAACTTAACGCTATACTCAACAAAACGCAGGGCGAAAGCAACATAACGTTAAATATAACGCTCGAAAACAATTATTTGTACGGCGTGGAACTGCGTAACTATAATAACGTTTGCCATACTCGTATCAGAAGATACTACGGAAATTATACGAACGAAACGGTGGTTGCAGGTGAAAAGACGTGCGCCGCCGCTTTCTCGGAGAACGCAGAGTACGCGCTCAAATTCGTGTTCCAAAAAAATTATCTGGAAATATTCGTAAACGGCGTTTCGGAAAACAGATGCGTATTTACCGAAGGCGAGTTCGATATTCGTTCGCTGACGGTCTCGTCCTGGAATACTACCGCGACTATTAAGAATATAAGAATGAATAGCGATCTCGTTGCCGCAAGCGGTTGGCTGAGCGACGGCGGCTGGAACATGACGTCGGACGATACAGTCGCCGATTTTGACAAGATCGCGGCGGAAGGCTCGTCGAGTATAGGTTATTACGGCGATATCGATTTCAACACCGTCGAACTTACCGTGACGGTGGACGAGTTACATAACAACGACAAAGAGAGCAATCTCGGACTGAATATCTTTTTGACCGACGGCAGATTGTATTTTCTCGAAGTAAATTACGGTCAAAATTCCGTGCGATATAGAGAGATGAGCCATGGGAATAATTGGCTTGATTACGGTTTGGCAGGGTACACATATACCGCAGGCAAAGAGCATACCGTCAAGTTCGTGTTCTGCGAAAACTTTTTCGACACTGTCGTTGACGGCGGCAACAGACAGCATTCTTTCGGCAGCGGACTTGCCGACTTTAATATCGCGAGAATAACAATATCCGCGTTTCATACCAAAACGAATATAAAGAACATCAAAACTTCGACGTCGCCTGTAGAACTGCCGTTCGGGTGGATAGCCGGCGATTGGACTGAAAACGCGAGCGAATATACCGCGCCTATATCGGACGGCGTGGTCAATATGACTCATACCGGAAAATTCGCGGGCAATACCATAGAATTTGCCGCGCGTCCCAACGATTACCGCTGGCTCGAAGGCGGGTTCGGCGTAATATTCACGTGCAACGGCGGCACGACCGATTACTACTTCGAGTCGTTCGTTAACAGCGCCGGCGGGCATTTGCGTCTGCGTCGGTCAGGCACGCTTCTCGGCGGCGTCGATATGGATCTCGATGCAAAAGCATTTGCAAATTTCAAAGTAGTGTTCGATGAAGATTATATACTGTTCTACGTCAACGGAAATCGCGTATTGGCGCTATTCGATACTCAGGGCGATAAGTTCGATAATCATGTTATGTTCAACGGCTGGGGCGTCGCGCCTACCGTAAAAAATATAGTCGTATCCGACAGCGCAATAGATTACGCGGCGGCAGGATACGTGGACTTAGAGTTCAAGGACGACCGCGCAAAAGGCAGTCTCACCGCTGCGAGCGGCGACGTCAATATAATCGACGGCAAATACGTGTGGACGATAGACGGCGACAACACGCTCACTTCTACGACTATCGACGTTACTCGCGGCAGCGACTACAGCGCGCTGCTTTCGGTACGTAACACGTTGCTCGTACACATGAAAAACGAGACGGCGGCAAGCAAGCTCAAACTTTCGTTTATAACGAGCGAAGACGGAGCGTATAACGACGCAAAATCCAAGACGTTCGACATACTGCCGAACAGCGATTTTACCACATATTATTTTAACCTTTCCGATCTTGCCGGGTGCAAGGGGTATCTGCGCGGGTTTAAGCTGACGTTTGTCGGCGCGACGAGCGGTACGGTGTCAATCGACGCGATAACGTTCGAGCGCGAAGACCCTATCTACGACTATGCCGGCAGTATAATTTCCTGCCTTGCGGATAAAGAGAGCGAGCTCGTAACCGTCACGGGCAGACTCGCTGTCGAACATGCCGGTAAAAACGTGACCGTTGCTACGACGCCGGTCAACAATTACACGAGCGATCCGACTTATAACGGTCCGGCGTACGGCAATCCCACGCATCTCGAAGTGGTAAAGGTGTGGACGGGCAAAGCGGCGGCGGACGGCTCGTTTACAGCCGAGTTCCCATTGCAAAACGGAGTAGTTACGCATTTATCGTCCAAATTCCTTGCGTTTCTCGACGACAAAACGCTCGTCGCGCCGGAGTTTAAGATAACGAACTATTACGACTTCACCGAAAACCCGTACGCGTTTACGCTCAATGATTTGACTGTCGACGTCACGGACGAACGGTTCGGCGCGAAAGGCAACGGCTTTACCGACGACAACGACGCGATACAGGCGGCTATAGATTACGTATCTTCGCAGGGCGGCGGTACGGTTGTGCTTCCCGGCGATACGTCCACGCCGTACGGCAGGCGTTATGTCGCAACGCGCTTGGACTTAAAGAGCAATATAGAATTTCGCATCGAGCCGGGCGCGGTGCTTTGGCAGTCGCGCAGAGCAGGGGATTATAACTACAAAGTTACGTACGGACACGACGTGGATATCGACGGACTTGTGTGGTGCCACGTCGGTGCGACGGTCAATTATCCGCTGTTATATATTAACGGTAAATCCAACGTTCGCGTGACGGGCGGTGGCACGATACGCATGATGGAATCGGGTACCGAACAGCCTGACGGTTATCACTACGCCTGGAGTACGGACGGTACGCCCAACATAACGCTCGATTGCGGCAATACCATACATATCGCACCGTTTTTCGCATACGATTCCGATCATGTCGAGCTCAGCGGCATAACGATTCTTCGTTCCAATATTTGGCATACTACGTGGCCGTACAGCAGAAACCTTTATATAGCAGATAACGATTTCCGCGAAGCGGAGTGTATCAACGGCGACGGTTTCGGTATAGGTACGGCTAAAAACGTGGTTCTGGAACGGAATTATCTTTACTCCAACGACGACGCCATAACGCTTTCCTGTTATTATCGGGACGGGCGCGGACAATTTTTCTATCCGAGTAAGCCCGGCAC
>CAJUQF010000048.1:9705-14158 GCA_910588315.1 uncultured Christensenellaceae bacterium
AAAATGTAGTCATAAGGCACAACAACCTTTTTGGCGGACTCGGTTTGACGTTTATCCCGTGGGGTTCGGAAGATCCCGATCTGTCGAAAGAAGAAGCGAAAAACATCGAAGTTTATGACAATATCATAGGCGGAACGAGCAGGGCTATAGGCAGTTGGCCGGACAATCCGTTTTACGGTTGGAGCAAGTATTACGACTATAATCTCGACAACGGCGAGACAGACGACTATTCGCCGACAAAGGACATCTTTATCTATGACAATATTTTCCGCAATACCGTTGCCGTCGGCGTAATGCAGATAACAAACGCCGTAACGGATTGCGGGCTGTATTCACCGAACGATTTCGTCAATGCGTCGTTCGAACGCGAATTGCGCTATCCTAACGAAACGGAGTTCGTAAGCGGTCTGTCCTATTGGTCGAGCAACGTCGAAAAGGATAAGGGCGAAGTGGGTACGTCCAAACTCGGCACGAAAGTTTCGCAGATCAAATACCCGGAGAACGGTGGGGCGACTTCGGCGACAGTAGGAGATTATGCCGGGTACGTCAAAGGCAACGGCGAACTGTTTCAGGGACTTAACGGCGTTATGGGCGCGTACGATTTTACCGCGCGTGTGTGGTTGTCCGGCGGCACGGCGAAACTTTTCGCTCGCGACGGCAAAACGGGCGATATCCTTGCCGAAAAGCAATTGAATATAAGCGGTTCGTTCGAGACTATTACGCTTTCTTATACCGTGCCCGACGCTACGACCGTTCAGCTCGGTATAATACACGAAGGCGAGCTTACCGATATCGTATATATCGACGACGCGGCGGTAGCGCCGTCTGCAAACAGCGAGATATACGAAGTGAAAGGTGAAACAAAAACCTGGAATTTCGATACTCAGACCGGTTACACGGTATACGGTCCGTCGGGTTCGGGCGTGTCGGTAAACAACGGGTATTTGACTACGCTCGGCAACGACGAATACAAGATAGTGTTCGACGGCACCGATAAAGCGACGACTTTCGACGCGCGTGCGGATATCGTTTTGAGCGGCTCGCCCGTAAATATCGGCATATACTTTGCCGTCGGCGACGTGCAAAATACACGCGACAGGATAACCGCGTACAACGTTCATGTCGACTATAAAGCCGGGCATGACTATTACAATGTTTATTTGTACAAGTTTTCCGAAAAGACGGGATACTTGGGCGATCTTTCCAAAAGTGCGAATATACCGTTACCGGAGACGGGCAAATTAACTCTTCGCGTGGTTGTGATCAACGGTACGGTGTATGCCTTTACTTCTTCGGACGTGTTCGACTTGGCTTTTAAACTTCCGAGCGACTACAACGGCGGCAGCGTGGGCATTCGTTCGCAGTTCTGCGCGGCGCGTATAGATAACTTTTCGGTGACGTCGCCCGATTTTGCGACGCCGCCGTCGCCTGTGGACAGGACGGCGCTCGATGCTGCGATAGCGTCCGCCGCGGATTATAACGAGAGCGAGTATACGGCGGAAAGCTATGCCGTACTCAAAGCGGCGCTGCTCGATGCCGGCGCTCTGCCGGAAACTGCGACGCAGGCGCAGATCGACGCGGCAAAATCCAAGATCAACGCTGCGATAGCACAGCTCGAAAAACAGACTAAACCCGACGAACCGGGACCCGGTCCGACGGAACCGGACGTTAAGAAACCGTCAAGCGACGTCGGACTCTCGGCAGGCGCGATAGCCGGTATAGTCATAGGCTGTGTCGCTGCCGTCGCGCTCATTGCGGGGCTTGCGTTGTTCCTTATCAAAAAACGTAAAAAGTAATACATATAAATCCGTATATAGCGCGGCGATCGACGTTAAATCGAATGCGAAATATACGCAACATGTGCCTGTCAAGGAGGACACGAAAGAATGAAGACCAAGTACAAGATACTAACCGTTTTGGCGCTTATCGCAGTATTAATAGCGATCGCGGTTGCAAGCGTTATACTGCTTTATACGCCGCCGCGTTCAAGCGCTTATGCGGAAGATGCGGGAGTATGGACGCCGAGCGCGGATTGGGAAAAATCGGAAGTCGACGGCGAAACGATTTACAGCAAAATCAACGGCAATCCGACTACCATGACGTATTCGGAAGATTATGCGGCTTACGATTATGTGTCGATGGATGTGAATCTGACCGATGCAGGCAGCGGCGACCAAAATAATCTCGGCATAATGTTTAGCTGCGAAAACGGCGTTATCGTATTTGCCGATATGAATATGAACAAATATGCGCGTATCCGTCGCGGCGAAGAATTTATGACGTTCGACGCTATGCCGACATACGAAGGCGAATGGTTCAATTTCAAAATAGTGTTTGTCGGCGAGACGATGTACGTTCTTGTTAACGGTCGAAACGTTTTAAGCTGGACTAATCCCAATGCCGGAGCCGGCGAGACTTTCGGACGGGTAAAACTTCTCGTATCGTCGTGGAACTGTCTGCCTAAAGTCAAAAATATTGCCGCAGTCAAAAAGACGAGCGAGCCGGACTATACATATAATTCGGGCTGGGCGTACTCCGAGCAGGAAGAAAACGGATCTGTCACGCCTGTTTATCAACATAAAGGAGAATACGATTTGATGACCGCAACGGCAGGTCTTGCGAGCAATAAATCGTTTTCCATGGACGTCAATTACAAAGACGTCGCGGTAAACGGCGGCGACGGCAACAATAATTTGGGCGTAAGTATTCCGGTCAAAAATAAGAAAGACGGAGATACGTCGGAAAACAGCTTTTTCGTGTTTATGGCGCGCGGCAATTATGTTGCGGCGAGATATTCCAAAACTGGTGAAAGCATAATCGATTCCGCAACATATGCTTTCCCCGCGCAGACCGATAAATGGTTCAATTTTAAAATAGTTGCGATCGGCGAAAGTATGCACGTGTTTGTCGACGGCGAAAACGTAATGTCGTTTGCAAATCCCGATACCGAAAACGTTACGCTTGCCGAGACGAAATTCAATATTTCGTCCTGGGGTTTGCCGGTATACGTTAAAAATCTTACGGTCACGGCAAAAACGGGTGATGACTTTTATTTCGATCCCGCGGGATATTCTTATTCGATAGAAAACGGCGAGGATGTATTTACTCATTTCAGAGCCGATCCGGATACAGTATCGACCGCTACGGCAAACGGAACATATAACACGTTCTCGGCGAACGTGCGTCTTAACGACAGTCCGACCAATCTCGGCGACGGCAATATCAGTTTATCGATAAAATTAAACGCTACGGACTCGTACCTGTTCGAATACAATCCGGCTCCGTCGCGCAGTTATGTCCGGCTCAGATATTTCGACGCCGAACATCGCGATGAGGGGATCGAACTCGGCAAAGTAGAGATAACAGTCGCACCGGTCGGCGAATGGATAAATCTCAAAGCGGTGTTCGAACGCGATTATTTGGTTTACTATATCGACGGCAAAAAGGTGATCTCTCATTTCGATACCGGCGCAGTCGATTTTTCCGTTGCGGCGGGCGCCGTTTCGATGTGGATCGTTACCGGATCTGTCAAGAATATACATGCGAAAATACCGATAAAGACTATGCCGGCGTTTCGTATGTCGAGCTTGAGTTCAAAAAGGAAGTTTCGACCATGGTTTTCGATGCGGATAACGGCGATATATCGTGGGAAGAGAGCGGCGCGCTCGATCTGACGGTGACAGGCGCAAATCCGTCTATTACGTCGCCGCGCATAGAAGTCGCGGAAGGCAGCATGTACAGTATGAAACTGCCCGTTCGCAACACCTTTGCGGTGCGGCTAAAAAACAATACCGCGGCGGATAAACTTACGCTCAACTACATAACCGCCGTCGACGAGACGTACGACGAAGTCAAACAAAAGACTTTCGACATCGAGCCGAACAGCGATTACAAGACGTATTACTTAAACATATCCGACGTTGCCGACTGCGGGCATTGGGAAACCGACGCAAAACTCAAGGCGTGCAAACATTTCTTGCGCGGATTCAAGTTTACGTTCGATGGCGCGACGAGCGGCGACATATTTATCGATGCGATAACTTTCGAACGCGAGAACCGTATTTGGGAACGCGCGGCGACCGAACTTGCGGCAACTGCCGATAAAGATAAAAATACCGTCACCGTAAGCGGCACGCTTCTCGGCAAGTACGCCGGACAGACGGTTACCGTTTACGAAACTTCGGTCAAGAACTATAACGAATTGCTTTCTTATAAAGATAACGTCAAAGTGGCGGAAGGCAAGGCAACGAAAAGCGGCGAATTTTCTATTACGTTCCCGCTCGTGCGCGAAAACGGCGTGTCGCACATGTCGACTGTTTTTCTTGCCGCGGTGAACGGCGTCAAGCTCGATGATTCGTTCATGATTGGGAATTGGCGCGACTTCACGGAGAATCCTTACGCGTTTAAGCTTAATGATTTGACGGTGGACGTAACTACCGCGCAGTTCCTGTCG
>CAJUQF010000049.1 GCA_910588315.1 uncultured Christensenellaceae bacterium
GTCTTGTATATTACGACGGCTGGTATCATCTGTACTACCAGCACCATCCGTTCAGCAACTTTTGGAGCGACATGTATTGGGGACATGCGCGCAGCCGCGATCTTTTGCATTGGGAGCATTTGCCTATCTGCCTTTTCCCGGACCGCGATTTCGGAACGGGTGACGGGTTTATGTGGGCGGGCAGCGCGATGGTGTACCGTAAAGGAATGAGCGACGCGATAGACGCATTGGATTGGTATCCGCAGGGCGCCGGCACCGGACTTATAGCGTTCTATACGCGCGACGGCGGCAGGCAGGATCAGATGATAATGTCGAGCGACGACGGCGGCATGACATGGACAAAGCGCAAACTCATACCTCAGGCGCTGGCGACCGGCGACATAGCTAAAACGGATTGCCGCGATCCCAAGGTTTTCCCGATCAAGCAAAGTGAGAACGGTAAGACCGAGCTGTGGGGAATGGCGCTCACCGGCATGGCTACATACGATATATGGTTTCTTAAATCGAGCGATCTGCTCAATTGGTCGAACGCGGGCGGATTCAAAGCAGACGGCGTAAAAGTCGAGTGTCCCGACGTCGTGACGCTTACATCCGATGACGGAACGCCGCACACGGTCATGACGTTTACCGGCAGGACATACGCGGTAGGCGAACTCGAGTATGACGAGACGACGGGTAAGATATCGTTCAAAAGCCAAACGGGTACAACGACGTCGCGTAGCGGCGAGATCGACTTTAAAACCATGGATTTCGGTCCCGACTCGTATGCTACGCAGACATTTTATATCGATGACCGATCGAGCGAATTTTACGGCAAAACGGTCTCTTTGAGCTGGTTCAGCGGCGTGCCGGGCGCGCCGGAATCGATAGAGAGCGGCTTGCTCGCTAACGCGCGCAAGGTGTGGAACGGCGGCGGCATGACCATTCCCGTGGAGTGGGGGCTTAAAAAAGCGGGCGGCGATTACGTCCTTACGCAAACGCCCATAACGAAAACGTCGGCGGCGTTCGGCGAAATGAAGACCGAGTTATATAAAGGTACGGGCGTTGCCGTCGATGCGGACGGCGAGAACATACTGTCCGCAGTGAACAGTCATTGTATCGAGATAGACGCACGTATAAGCAATCCGGATAATGCTCCGATCACGATCCGCATAAACGTCGGTGAAAACGAGTATACGGAAATCGGTTGGAACGAGACCGACGGTTATTATGTCGATCGCAGCCATACCGCCGACGCGGGCTTGTCCATGAATAACTATGCGGCAAAATACGTATCGCATATCGTCGGCGCGACGGGCGAGCAGAGCTTTTATATACTGTCCGACAACGGCGGCGTCGAAGTGTTCTGCGACGATTTCTCGGTACCGTTTTACGTGTTGACTTTTGCGTCGCCGTATTCTAAAGGCGCGTCATTCGTATCGGGCGGCGCCGTGACCGTCGATATGACGGTCAATGCGATAGCGTCGGCATGGAATACCGCAGGCGATACGGATGATACGATATTGTATATCGATACGGATAATATCGAGCTTGACATGACGCTTATGCCGGTCAAGCAAATAATGGCGTATTCTACGTCCGGTGCGGAAATAGAGTGGAGCATAGAGAGCGGCGCCGGTGCCGTGCGTTTGGAAAAGACCGCGACCGGCGCGAAGATAAGCGCGCTCGATACGGGCGCGGCAGTCATAGTCGTTAAGTCGGCGACGGTGGAAAAGCGCATAAACGTGAAGGTCGCCGCCGGTACCGCCGACTGCGATCCCGTGTTCGAATCGGGCGGCATAATATCCGGCGAATGGTACATGACGGGCGACGGCATAATCGGCGATCAGCCGTCCGGCGACGGGTTTATAATTTCGAGTACGTCTGGGAACGATTTCGTATATGTTGCGCGTGTCGGGTTCAGCGGCGCGGCGGCGGCAGTCGTTTTCCGCGCGACGTCGGATATGTCCGATTATTTGATCGCAAACTACGACAACAACGGCAAGGTCGTTAAACTGTGGTCGCCGCGCGGCGAGATCGCCCGAGCGAATATGGATATCGATCCGTCGGACGTCGTTTTCAAGATCATCGCAAACGGCACGTCCGTCAAGATAGAAGTCAACGGCATACAGGTCATAAACGTTACGCTTACGGAAGAAGAACCGACCGAAGGATTGTTCGGGCTTAACGTTTGTGCCGGACGCGCGACGTTCGAGACGGTAGCGCTCATAGTAAGCGACTATACGTACGGCGGCGACGGTGCGCTCGATATCGGCGGCGAGATCGCTCAGACGATAACGGCGCTTTACAATATGACAAACGGCAATACGAAAGTATCGTCGCAGTTGTATTCGACAAACGGAAGGATACTTGTAATTTCGCGCGAATATTTTACCACGCTCGGCGCGTCGGGGAAATATACTTTCAAGGCGGTCGGCGATAAAACATCGTTCGTGTTCGACGTAAACGTATCGCAACTGCCGAAAACGGATTTTGCCGACGTTACGATCGATAAGGGCTGTAACGCTGTCGTATTCGTGGGCGGCGCCGAGATCACCGCAGTAATTCTCAACGGCAAAACGCTTGCCGCGGACGGTTACTCAGTGCGCAACGGAATGCTTACCGTGTATGCGCAAAATCTGTCGGTCGGCGACAATCTTCTCGAAGTTCCCGACCTGCTCGATATAACGATCACCGTCAAGGCGATCCCGTCGACCGCGGTGCGTGTGTCTACAGGAGAAAGCTCGGAGAGTTATGTCGGACTTATCGTGGGCATAGCGGTCCCCGTAGCGGTAATAGTAATCGCGCTTGCAGTACTCTTGATATTGAACAAGAAGAAACATATCTTCGGCAAAAACAAGAATAAGAGTAACGGCGATTCGCCCGAGCCTTCGACGGACGGGCTCGATTTTGCGGGTAATAAGGAGGATGAAAATGGCGGCAACGATTAGAGACGTGGCGCTCGCGGCAGGCGTGGGCGTAGGAACGGTATCGCGCGTCATAAACGAAGAAAAATCCGTAAGTCCCAAAACGCGCGAACGCGTGTTCGAGGCTATGCGCGAACTTAAATTCGCGCCCAACATAATGGCGACGCGGCTGAAAAGAAACGAAACGATGTGTATAGCGCTGCTCGTACCGCTTATCAACCATCCGTTTTTTGCCAAGTTCGCGTACTACGTTGAGGACGAGGCGGATAAATTCGGGTATTCGATAATACTCGTATCGTCGCAAAAGCGTGTGCAAAAGGAATCGGACATCATCAACAAAATACACAGCCGCGAAGTTGACGGCGCGGTGTTCGTCACTCACTTTGTTCACGATGAAAAAGAACTTGTCGATTGCCCGATAGTGTCGATAGACCGGCCGCTCGGCAACGATATACCGTATGTTACCTCGGATAATTACGACGCGACCAAACGCGCCGTGGAGTATCTGATAGAAAAAGGATGCAAAAATATCGGCTATATCGGCTCCAAACCGTTGGTCGCGTCCGAAGTTATGCGGCGAGAGCAGGCTTACAGAGACGTCATGCAAAGCCGCGGCATGCCGGTTCGCGAGATGAACGAAGTGATACTGCACGGTGAAGAGCGTACTGTCGCCGACGAGTTTTTGAATCGTTTCGACGGGGTGGACGGGGTGTTTGCGTCCGGCTACTCCATGGCGCAGGCGCTTTTTGCGGCGGCGATGGAACGCGGTAAAAACATTCCCGACGACATGCAGATAATTTCGTACGACGGCGCTTTCGGACAATGGAACGGCAGCGAGCTTACTTGTATAGAACAGCCTATAGAGCAAATGGCGCGCGAGGTCGTGCGTTTGCTTATAAAGAAGATCCACGGCGAAAAAACGGAATTGCGTACCGAGCTGAAAACGACTTTTCTGCCCGGCGCATCGACAAAAAAGTAATTTATTCGGCTGAGCCGAAAGGAGATAATCATGAAAAAGAAACTCAGAAATTTGTTGGCGGCGGCTTTGTCCGCGGTAATAGTCTGCGGTGCGCTTGCGGCGTGCGGCGGAAACGATGAGAGCGACAAAGGCGAAGTCGACGAAGGCGGCAACACTATCGTCAAGATAATGTTCCACGTCGACTCCAAATCCGCCGAAGGCGTTGCGTACAAAAAGCGAGTAGATGCTTTCAATAAGGCATATGCGGAGCAGAAGATCAAGGCGGCGCCCATATTCAAAGCGCGCAGCACCGGCGCATCCAACTACGAGACCGAGCTTACCAACAATAAGACGGAGGGAACGCTCGCCGATATCATCACATTCGACGCGCCCAACTGCGCCGCGTACGCCAACTCCGGTATTCTGTACGACATAAGCAATATCGTTCCGCAGGAAACTCAGAGCGACTTTATCTCGCTTAACAAGTATAATAACAAGCTGTACGGCTTGCCCATTCAGGAGTCGAGCGCGGGATTCTACTACAATAAAAAGATATTCCGCGATGCGGGCGTCGACGTGTCGGCATATACGGTGGAAAATCCGTGGACGTTCGAACAGTTCGAGGCAGCGTGCGAAAAGATAAAGAACTATTGTACCGTCGCCGCAGTCGATATGCGTATAGACGCGACGAAAGACGAGACCGCGCCGTATCTTCTCTATCCGTTTATCTATGCTGGGGGGGGGAACTTCGCCGACGAAATCGGGCTTAACGCTAAGGGGTATTTCGACTCTGCCGCGACGAAAAAAGGATTCGACTTTATTAAAGGACTTCTCGATAAAGGATATACGTCTAAGGCAATAGGCGCGACGGATTTCTTTACCGGCAAAGTCGGTATGTATCTTTCTTCCGGTTGGACGATACCCGATATAGAACACAAGTACACCGAAGTGTTCAAGAGCCGCGACGATTGGGGCTTGCTGCCTTATCCGCAAGACGTCGCCAAGGCGAGCGCTACCGGCAGCTGGTGTTTCGGCATAACCGACAACCATCATCCCGACAAATCGGCGTCGAAAGAACTATTGATGTGGATGACCACGACGGAGAGCGCCAAGGAGATAACGGACGCCACGGGCATGATCCCTGCGCGTAAGTCCGTAGAGACCGATTATGCAAAGGGTTCTCCCGAGGACGTTTTGCTGTCTCAGCTTAAAACCACCGGCAGAGCGCGTCCCGCTACGATAGCGTATCCCACGTTCTCGACGCAGTTCAATATGGTGATAGGCGGTATAAAGACCGGAAGCGATCTTCAGAGTTTGTTGAATACCGCCGCGACGGAACTTCAGACCGAAATGAACAAGTTTAAGAAATGATCGAATAAACAAAATTTTCGGTCACGCTCGGCGGAGAGTACCTACATATCCGCCGGGCGCGCCCGACCGTGAAAAATCCATACTTCGATAGGGGTAATGCTTATGTGGAAAAGCACACTGATAATATTGGCGGTGTTCGCGGCGGTGCTGTTCGGTCTGATAGTGTGGGACGTGTTCAAGTCGAAACGCACAAAGACAAGGTATCGCGTGCGCTCGTCAGTAACGTCATACTTGATGATGCTGCCTGCCGTGATACTCGCATTCTTCTTTATAATGCTGCCGATATTATATTCGCTCGGTTACGCGTTTACGGACTATTATCTGCTTAAACCCGACGATATCGGTTTTATAGGTTTCGATAACTTCAAAGAGATCTGGCAGGAACTGACCGCCAAGGGTACTATATATCACGCCATAATAAACACGCTTGTGTTCGTAGTGGGCGTAGTGCCGTTACAGATCGGGCTTGCGCTCGGATTGGCGCTGTTCTGCAACCGTAAACGCCGCGGCGTAAAGATATTCAAAGTGTGTTTCTTTGCGCCCGTCGTTATCTCGCTTAGCGTCACGTCGTATCTGTGGTTGCAGATACTGTCGCCGGCGAAAACGGGATTGCTCAATTCGTTGCTGTCGATATTCGGCGCCGAGCCGCACGATTGGCTGGGCGATCCGCACACCGCCATGCCGTGTATAATCATACTTAGCGCGTGGCAGGGCGCAGGGTATCAGATGTTGATATTCTTGGCGGGGCTTTCCAACGTGCGCGAGGACCTGTACGAGGCGGCGTCGCTGGACGGCGCGGGCGCATGGAAGAAGTTTACTAACGTTACCTGGCCGGGCTTGCGCTCGTCGTTCGTGTTCGTTACGATAACGGTGTTCATAGGCGCGTGCCGTATAATGACCCAGCCGATGTTGATGACCGGCTATCAACTGCATACGGTCACGCTCAGTTACTACATGTATACGCGCGGCTATTCCGATCGGTGGGTGGGCTTGTCGTCCGCCGTCGCGCTCATGATGACTGTCGTTATCGGCGCGATAACGCTCATTCAGCGCAGATTGTTGAGGGAGAAAGCATAACATGGATAAGTTAAGAAAATCGCATTTGGCTGTGACCATAACATGGTACGTCTGCGGCGTTATATTGGCGTTGATGTTTTTGTTCCCCATAATATATATGCTGGCGACGTCAACCAAGAGCGAGGCGTCCGTCGCGGCGAGCGCGGGTTCGATGTCGATGTTCCTGCCGGACTTTAAAAATTTCGGCACGATGTTCGACAACTATAAAAAAGTTTTTACCGACTACGACATTTGGAAATACGCGCTTAACAGCTTTCTTTACGCCGCGGTCGTCATAGTGCTTAACGTCATCGTAAACGGGCTTGCCGGATATGTAATGGCGAAAATGCGTTTCCCCGGTAAAAGAATGTTTTCGGCGATAATAATATTCTTGATAGTCGTGCCTGTGGAAACGTCGATAATCCCGCTGTATTCGGTTGTCAAGATAATGCTCGGACTGAAAAAGACCATGTCGGTACTCGGCGTGGTGCTGCCCGCGGCTATAAGCGTGTTCAACATTTTCCTGTTCATGCAGTTCTTCGAGGGCATACCCAACGAGTACGAAGAAGCGGCAAAACTCGACGGCTGTTCCAAGGTGGGAGTTTTCTTCAAGATAATACTTCCGCTCAGCAAGCCGATAGTCGCAACGGTTGCCGTGTTCTGCTTTATCGGCGTGTGGAACGATTATCTCTGGCCGGCGATGATACTTCCGTCTACGGGAGAAAACGAATGGCCGCTGTTGCCCATTCAAGCCGCACTCATCACGATACAGAGCATCGAGGGCATAACGACCGGCGAGATCATGGCGTCGCTCGTGGTGACGAGTATACCTATCTTTATAGTATACGTTGTGGCACAGAAGTACATAGTGCAGGGCTTTGGTTCCGCCGGACTTAAAATGTAATTTTTGCGGCGCATACGGCACGTGGTACGGGCTACGTGCGGCACGGCGTGGTCTTTTACATACGAGTGGATTTACTTGCTTGCGTCGGCGGATCGACGCCGTAGGTATATCAAAGAAGAATCAAAATCAAAACAGGAGAAATGGTATGAAATTCAAGAAGTGCATAGCCGTTGCGGTGTCCGTTATGATGACCGTAGCCGCGACGGGGTGTTCCGGCGGCGAAACAGGCAAAAAAGCCGTTGACGCGCCGACGCTTGCGCTCGAATATAAGTTCGACGAGTCCGGCGGCTCGACGACCGTGGAAACCGTAAGCGGAAAAAGTTATAAGATAAATTACGTTTTCGGCAGCGAGAATGCGGATAGCCTGTTTAAACAGCCGAATGATCCGTTGCGTCGTAGCGGCGTAAAGGGAAAGTCTCTGTACATGGACGGATTTTCGGAAAGTATAGCCAACAGAGATTTTGTCGTGCCGAAAAGCGCGGCGACGTTTTCCGCATGGGTCGCGCCGCGCGGATTCGAAAATCTCGCAAATTACGACGGCGGAAGTCTTGCCGACGGCAATCCTCGGCTTACGTCGGTACTGAATAAGGGCGACGTGGAGATGGGCGAGGGATTTCTGCTCGGTTACGGCAGGCTCGGCATGTGGGGTATCCAGCTTGCGCTGTATAACAAAGAGACGGGCGAAGATACCTTTGCGGCGTTTTACGATCCGATAAACACATTGCCGCTGTATACTTGGTCTCATATAGCCGTCAGTTTCGACGGCAGCACCGGTTATATAGGTTTGTTCTACAACGGCGAGGCGGCTTACGAGGCGGTAATTCCAGAACTCGAACAGACCGAGATAGTGTCGTCCGAAGAGCCGCTGTACGTCGGATGCTACTCGAACCCTATGATCGAGTACGGCATCAAGCGGCAGTATACCAACGGGCTTTTGGACGAAGTTAAGATATACAAAGGTTCGATGTCGCCCAAAGCGGTCGAAAGTCTCTATACTTCGTATGCGAAAAACGGGCATCCCGAACTCGACTTTAAAGACATCGCGCTCGACAGCTCGGTGTACGACGGAGACAGATACCGTCCGCAATACCACGCCATACCGCCCGCGGTGTGGATGAACGAACCGCATTCGCCGTTCTATTACAAGGGCAGATATCACGTGTTTTACCAGCACAATCCGCAAGGTCCGTACTGGTCGCAGATACGTTGGGCGCATATCGTCAGCGACGACATGGTACATTGGGAATACGTAAAAGACGCGGTGGTCCCCACGGCGGGGATCTGTCCCGAGGGCGTGTGGACGGGCGGCGCGTGCATAGGTCCCGACGGCACGCCGTGGTTAGTTATAACCGCCGGAACCAATACGAGCGGTTGGAGCGGACAGAACATCGCTTACGCGCATGCGGTCGATCCCGACGATCCCGATCTTACGGATTGGGTCGTAGAGGATAAGGTGGTGATCACTCAGCCCGGCGATAATTCACAGGGCGAGCGCGATCAATTCCGCGATCCGTTTACCTGGTACGACGACGAAACCGATATGTACTATATGCTCGTTTCCACTTCGATACCCGGTGCGGGCGGCTCGGCAAACATCTACACGTCGACGGATATGCGCGAGTGGGAATCGCAAGGCTATCTCTTCGAATGCGATTACAACCTGTACCCCGAACAGGGCGCGCATTGGGAATGCGTAGTAATGCTGCCGATATCCACAAAGGACGGCAGCGCGACAAAATACATACTTTTCGACTGTCCGCAGTACACCGTCGACGGGTATGTCGTCGATTGCTATTATTGGATAGGTACGTTCGACAAAACCGCTTGCAGATTTATAGCGGACGATCCCAAGCCGCGTCTTTTCGACATGGGCAGAGGCGTGTATACAGGACAGAACGGATTCTGTTTCCGTACCGATGAAGAAATCGAAGAGGGAAAGACGTACGAACAGGGCAGAACGGTGATCTATGCCATCGCGCAGGGCAAGGACGCAGGCACGGCGCAAAACTACAACGCCGGTTGGGCGCATAACTTTGCCATACCGCTTGAACTGTGGCTTGCCGATAACGGCAGAGACGTTTTGCGCGCGCCCATAAAAGAGACGGAAAGTCTGCGCGGCGAAACGCTGTACGAATACAGCGGCGCGGCGAAATCGGCAAGCGAGATAAACGACGCGATAGCGAATATACGCGGCGATATGCTCGAGATACGCGCGACGATAACGCTCGCGCCCGCGGCGGAAACGTATAAGGGCGGATTAAGCGTCAGATATAATCCCAATACGGTAAACGGTATGACCGAACGTTCCGATATAGTGTTTTCGAATAACGGCGTGTATATCGACCGTGCGGCGTCATCTCTGCTCGATTACGTCAACAAGCAGGAGAGCTATCATTGGAACAGTACGGAACGCGAATACGAGATAACGATACTGCTCGACAGATCGATGCTCGAAGTGTATGTCGACGGCGTTATGAGCTTTACGACGCGCATATATCCAAAGTACGGCGATTCCGATCATCTGCACGTATTCGACGACGGCGCGGGTATCAAGTTCACTTCGCTTGAGATATATCGCATGAAGGGCGCGTATAAGAATGACGTTGCGCCGCCGTATTACGGTAACGTCGGCAATCTTGCGGACTGAATAAAGGAGAGATGAGCTATGAACGGTAAATCGAAATTTATTTTGTGTTTGGCGGCGGCAAGCCTTTTGGGCGCGGCGTTTATCGGTTGCGGCAGCGAAGATAAGACCGAACGCGTGTCGACCGCGCCGATAAACGGCGGATTCGAAAGCGCAGACCTTTCCGGCTGGTCGATAGAGTACGGCAATGCATTCGACGACGACTGCGTTTGTTCGGCAAAGACGTTCACGTTCGATTCGGACGTCAATCACAACGAGATAGAGATAGGCGCTACGGGCAATTGGTACTTAAGCGGAAAGGGTTTTCACGGACAATATTCCGGTGCGCGCACGGGCGCGATCAGATCGACGGAGTTCGTTTTGCCCGAGGACGGAACGGTCTCCATGAAGCTTGCCGGCGGCGCGCAGACTGTAGGTAAAGGCGGCGCGGCAAAGGACGCCGCCAAACTGTGCTACGTGGGAATATATCGCGCGTCGGACGATAGAATGATCGCGCGGCAGGTAAACGAATATTTCGTCGAGCACACGGAAGATTACGTAAATCCGGATAAATACGCAAACGGCGTGTATCACACCGACAACTTCAGCGAATACACGCTTGACCTTTCCAAGTATGCCGGCGAAAAAGTATATATCCGCATAGTCGATAACGACGACAGCTGGTACTACGGATATTTTGCCGTGGACGATATACGCATAGGTTACGCCGACGAACAGTCCGAGGGCGATTACTTTGTCAAGACAAAAACTTACGTCAAGGACGCGGCGAGCGAAAACGAATACGAAATAGTCAACGGCGGTTTCGAGACGGGCTCGCTCGCGGGCTGGACGATAGTGGAAGGCGACGCGTTTTCGGACGACGGCGTCAATGCCGAGAGCGTTTGGTGGAACGAGAACATAACGTATTCGCGCGACGGCAACTATCATTACGGCAAATACCGTCCCGAGGCAACGGGCGTGATGCGCTCGTCCGATTTCGTGCTCGGCGGCAGCGGTTATATCAGTTATAAGCTCGGCGGATGCAGCGACAACGGCAAGACGTTTTTACGCATTATGAAAAAGACGTCGAGCGGATACGAAAAGATAGCTCAGTTCTCGAATTTCAAATATTGGAATTTCCAATTCCCGTTTGTCGCCAACGGCATGCGCCTACTCAACATGGTGCAATACTATGTCGATCTGTCTGCGCATTTGGGCGAGACGCTGTGCATAGAGGTAGTCGACATCAACGATTCGGGCGACGAACTCGGCTGTCTCATTCTCGACAGCGTAAAAACATATTGGGAGAACAAACCGGTCTGGTACGACAGAGAGTCTTATCTCGCAGTCATCGATACGGATATCATGCCGGACAGCATATATCAAGTGAAAAACGGCGGATTCGAGACGGGCGATCTTACGGACTGGACTCCGAGCTGGGAAGACGGCGAGACCGGTATCGGTGCGGTCACGGGCGATTCGCTGTGGTGGGATAAACATCCGTACAATAAGGCGGGCGATCATCTGTTCAGCGGTATCAATCGCGACGGCAAAGAGTACGAGAAGGAGACCGGTACGCTCACAAGTTCGGAATTCGAAATAGGCGGCAGCGGCTGGATGACGTTTAAACTCGGCGGCGGCAAAAATCCCATGCTATGCTATATCTCCGTTGTGGATACCGAGACCGACGAGGAACTCGCGCGGTTCACAAACCGCATGTTCAGCGACAGGGGAGAATCTACCATAAACAGCGGCAGTAATCTTGCAAATATGGTGTGGTACAAAGCAGATCTGTCCGCATTCATCGGCAGAAAAGTCAAGATCGTCATAACCGACAACGCGACGGGCGACTGGGGACTTTTGACTGTGGACAGCTTCGTCACGTACTATCAGACGTACGCGTCGGTACCCAAAAAAGCAAACGTCGCTATAAACATGCTCACTTTGGCGGTGCTAGGCGAAGGCAGCAAGTATCAGGTGCTTAACGGCGATTTCGAGACGGGTTCGCTGTACGGCTGGACTATGATCGGCAATATCGCAGGCATATCGAGCGACGTTATATGGTCGGGCTGGGGCGAGAACATTTCGCACGACAAGGACGGCAACTATTTCGTCAGCGGCTGGGCAGGTGCGGAAAGCGAGAAAGGCACGCTTGTCAGCTCGGAATTTGAAATAGGCGGCAGCGGCTGGATAACGTTTAAACTCGGCGGCGGCAAAAATACCTCATTGTGCCGTATCGAGATAATCGACGCGGAGACAAACGAAGTTCTCGCTGCGTACGGAAATACGATGTTTACCGACGCAAACTTCAAGTCCATTGTACCCGGCACGATGAGCAATCCCGCCGACGCGTCCGAGTACGGCGTATACATGGCCAACATGATAAGGTTCAAAGCCGACTTGTCTGCGATCAAAGGTCGCAAAGTCAAAATACGCATAGTGGACAACGCGACGGGCGATTGGGGCTTGATATTCGTCGACAGCTTTATCACATACTACGAATCGACCGACGATATTCCGGAAGACGCCGTGACGGCGACCGATTTGAAATGATCGTACAACACCGCCGATAGCGGAAAAGAATTATGTAATATTCCTATAGGGAGGATAATATGAAAAAAACATTGGTAGGGCTTACTGCGGCGCTCACGAGCTGTTTCACTTTCGCGCTGTGCGCTTGCGGCGGCGAAGATCCCGCAAAGCCGAAGACGCCGGAAAAGCTCAAGGACGGAGATGCGATCTCGCTTGTTGTCGGCGGTACCAAGAATACGGATCTCGGCGAATATATCTCTATCGCCGGTACGAAAGCCGTGTACTCGATCGAATCGGCGAACGAACAGGTGGTGACCGCGGCAGTGGAAGATTCCACGGCAGAGTTTACCGCAGTGTCGCGCGGCATGACGACCGTAACCGCAAGCGCGGGCGACGTGAGCGTCGAGTTCGCGGTTACCGTGTACGGCAAAGCGGCGGCGTTCGATAGCGGCTCGATCTCATACGACCTCAGAACGGCGGACAGCGGTGCGTTAACGCTTGCGCCGAAAGCGGACAGCGGCGAAGACACG
>CAJUQF010000050.1:0-3434 GCA_910588315.1 uncultured Christensenellaceae bacterium
CAATATCTCTTTTGCGACAGGTTCCGCAGACGAAAGCTTTGCGATCGTATCGAGAATAACATCGAATTCGAGATTTTTGATTGCATTCATTATTTTAATCCTTTATTCAAGTTTCCGCGTGTATACTTTCCGGAATAATCGAAATCGATAATCTTACCGATATCGGCATGTTTGCATGCGGTACAATCGAACAATAAATTACCGGTTCCGGGCTTGTCTATATACGTAGGAACAAAATTCAATAATTGCCAATAACAATGTTTCGCTTTTATCCTTCGCAAAGTAAAGCTTCTGCCATGCTCATCTTTAAGTTCCGTTCTTCCCGAACAATTCTTGCATTTAGCGTACGGACAATGACATAAAGTCATGACAGGCGCATAACCGAAAGCATAAACAAACCCGTTACCTAATTCGTCGGCTTCGAAAGACGTGATGTGAGGATACTCGGATTCACCGATTATATTATGCCCCGTACCCAATAAAATCGGTTTATCCGTCAATTTCAATGTATAAAGATTATTCGATATGACCCCATAGATTTCGGGTCGATTAATCGCCCGTGTCAATATTTCCCGATCGCCGTCGCGCATAGTGACCGGCATGTTCAAAAGTATCGGTTTATCTATGTCGGGAATTGAAAAATCGGTATAATCGTTCGGGCTTAACGCAAGATAGTCGATTTTTGATAAAACCGATTTATCAAGATCATCCGCAGCATCTACCATCAATATCTTGCCTTTCCCGTCGAATTTGTTATAGTCTAAGCCGTGATACGGCAGATCGGATCTTTTGATGACATAATTATCCAAAATATCGGTTTTTACGGCTTGATAAACTTGCCGTCTGAATTCGTTCAGCGCAGACTTCGGCACAAAGGCATCGCCCGTAATATCTGCTTTGATACTCGGCGAAAACGGATATTCGGACACTTTTAAAAAAGCGCTGCTTATATCTATATCGGTTATGCCGCAATTCCTTGCGGGTTGAGCGATAAACTCGCCTGTTACATTGCGCTCGCGACCGTTACATACGATTTTCGCCGAAAGCGCTTTATCGGGTTCGATTGAAACGGTCACATCGACGTCGATGAGCCTTTTTGCGTCGTCAAGTTCTTCCGTGATATTACCGTCGAAAGTACGCCGAAGCTCATCGCCTATGCGACACGCTCCGCTTGCTATGATCTTACCTCCGATTTCGGCGGCTCCGCAAATCTCAAATCCGTCCCGCATGATCTTAAATCCGTCATGTTCATGCGGTATAAATCCGGCGCATTCTACTACATTGCCGCGAACCGCAGTCAATTTTCCTATGGAAACACCGATATTCCCCTGTGATTTCGAGTATATGACACGATGCGGCGCATCCTCACATAAATACCCGTCACAAAAATCGCCGCGATTAAACGCTGTTTTAAGCGCCTCTACGGGATCTGTATATTTCGTTTTGCCCTTATATACACTTACCGCACGATACGCATATTCTTTCGAACGCATGCGTCCCTCGATTTTTATCGCATCTACGCCGAGTTCTTCGAGTAAATCGAGTTTATCGTACAAACACAGATCTTTAGCGGAAAGATGATATCCTTTGTTGCCGCTAAAAATATACGGCTTGCGGCAAAGCTGCATACATTTACCGCGATTGCCGCTATACGACGACGCAAGCGACGAAAAATAACAGTTTCCGGAAAAACATATACACAACGCGCCTTGGACGAAATACTCGATTTCCAAACCTGTTTTTTTGATTCGCCCGATATCTCTCGACAAAGTTTCACGCGCGAGCACTCCGCGCGAAATGCCCAAATCTTTGAGAACCCGTGCGCCTTCCTCATTGTGAATGCCCATTTGCGTACTTGCGTGCAATGCAAAATCCGGCAAAGCGTGCTTCACTTTTTTTATAAAACGCAGGTCCTGAACGATCGCGGCATCGACGCCCGATGAATAAGCGAACTTCGCAAGTTCGACGGCTCTGTCCATTTCGCGATCTTTAATAAGCGTATTTAGCGTAACAAATACTTTTACGCCGAACAGGTGCGCATACTCGACTGCCGATAAAAGATTCGCTTCATCGAAATTTACCGCTTTTGCCCTAGCGCCGAAAAGCGGTAAACCCAGATATACCGCGTCGGCGCCCGCTTTTATGCTCGCTACGAGACCGTCGTAACTACCTGCCGGTGCAACGATCTGCATTATCTGAGTTTCGCGCCGTATTCTTTTTCGGCTTTTTCTATTATGCCGTCGGCTATCTGCTTTATAACGCTGTCGGAAAAAGTAGCGTCCGTAGGCTGCAGTCTTACGGATAAAGCAACGCTTTTATATCCCTGTTCTATCTGCTCGCCTTCATAAATATCGAATAATTTGATATCGTAAATAAATTCGCTTGCCGTTTTCAACGATCTGATCATGTCGCCTACAGGCACTTCTTTCTTTACTACAAACGCAAAATCACGATCTACGGGATGAAGTTTGGAAATAGGCGTATACTTCGCGAATTTGTGCGGAGTGTTCATTGCATCAATCATATCCAATTGCATGATATATACTTCGGCAGGCAAATCGTAATTTTCGCATACCAACGGATGTAATTTACCGAAATCTCCGTGCAATCCGTTGCCTTCTATATGCAACGATTGTTTGGGGTGCAAGTATGATTTTGCGGACGGCGTGAAATCATATTCGCCGAACACTTCCGCAATTTGCGAAACGACATATTTTATATCGTAAAAATCACCGGCATTCATAAATCCCACACAGAGCGTATCGCGCTCTTGGGGCAATGTTTCAAGCGGGAGCTTACCGATAAAAACTTTATCGAGTTCGTAATAACGCAGTGAATCGTTTTTTCGTGCGTGATTACGCGATAACGTTGCGAGCATCGATGATACGAGTTGAGTACGCATCATGGAAATATCTCGGCTGAGCGGATTTTTGACCGGGATCATATTGCGACAGGCATCGTCTTTTGCAAGTAACAGTTTATCGCATGCATCAGGCGAAATAAACGAATAATTCAACGTCTCGTCGATACCGAGCGAACTTAGTTTTTCACGTATCTTTTGCACGTTTTCATCGTGCGTATCGATAAATCCTCGTGTCTGGTGCGTGTTCTCGGAATGCGTAGATACTATATTTTCGTAACCGTAAAAACGCATTATATCTTCCGCAAGATCGGGATAAGCATCTATGTCTTCACGAACCAGCGGGATCTCGCAAACAAGTTTGCCCCCGTCCGCTTTAACGGAAATGCCTTGCTTTTTAAGCAAAGAAACTATCGTCTTACGGTCTATATCGATACCGAGTAACGAGCAAATTTGCGACTTCGATGTCACGATTACTTTTTTTGTCGGTTCTTCTATCCCGTCCTGCGATATTCCGTCGCAAATTTTACCGCAATTCAATTTGGATATAAGCGCAAGCGCGCGCTGCGATCCG
>CAJUQF010000050.1:3444-12617 GCA_910588315.1 uncultured Christensenellaceae bacterium
TTCAACCGATTGCCAATCTACACCTTTTTCAAACCGTGCGGATGAGTCCGAACGCAATCCTATTTTTCGTGACGAACGACGGATATTACTTCTCTCGAACCTTGCGGCTTCCAAAAACACTTCGTTCGTGTCGGGAAATATACTTGTATATTCACCGCCCATAATGCCGGCAATCGCGAGCGGTTTGGCGGTATCTGCAATAACAAGAACATTATCTACGTCATACTTTTTGCCGTCGAGCGCCGTGACTGTTTCTCCCTGAGTACCTTTACGCACAACTATTTTGCCGCTTATCGTGCGACGATCGAACGCATGCAACGGCTGACCCATTTCCAAAAGAACGTAATTTGTTATATCGACTATATTATTTATAGGTCGTATTCCGCACATTCTCAACCTATCGCGCATCCATTTGGGCGATTTATCTATCTTAACATCGCGAACGATTCGTCCGATGTACCGACTGCAAAGCGATTTCTCGGCGATTTCCACCGGAGGAAGTTCCGCAATCCCGTATGTTTTGTATTTTAAATCGGGCATCTTGAACTTTCTATCCAATATTACGGATACTTCACGTGCGAGATTTACTATAGCTTGACAATCCGGTCTGTTGGCGGTGATGGAAACATCCAAGACCGTATCATCGATACCGAGCGTCTTCATGATATTCTCGCCCACAGCGCTGTTATTCGGCAATATTAAAATACCGTCTACACTCGCACCGTCGATCACGTCGTCATCGACGCACAGTTCTTTTCCGGAGCAAAGCATGCCGGAACTCTGTACTCCGCGCAGGATAGCGCCGTCGATTTTCTTTCCGCCTGGCAACGTCGCTCCTACGGTAGCGACAGGTACGAAATCGCCTTTTTCTACATTTTGCGCTCCCGTAACAATCTGAACCGATTGCGTTCCGATATCTATTTGACATATCCAAAGTTTTTCGGAGTTTTCATGTCTGACTATATCCGTAACTTGTCCTACGACCACACCGTCGATATCTGTGCGCGGCTTGATTATTTCTTCCACTTCGAAACCGACCGAAAGCAATTTATCGGCAAGCTCCTGCGGCGTTATACCCGTTATATCTACATAATCATTTAACCAGCTAAGCGGCAATTTCATAATAACCTCCTACTTGAACAAGTGCAGAAAGCGCACGTCGTTTTCCCACAACAGTTTGATATCGTTTATGGCACATAAAATCATTGTGATCCGATCAAGTCCCATTCCGAATGCAAATCCGTTATATTCGTCAGGATCGATCCCGCAATTTCGCAAAACTTTACGGTTGACCATACCCGCTCCGAGTATCTCGATCCAGCCGGTATTTTTGCAAACGCGGCAACCGTCGCCGTGACAATTAAAGCACGAAACGTCGACCTCTACGCTCGGCTCCGTAAACGGGAAATAACTCGGACGGAATCTTACTTTGGTTTGTTCACCGAAAATGAATGTGTGGAGTCGTCATCGTTTCTGTACACCCTGCCGGGACAAATCATTTTGATAGGCGGCTTATATTTTTCCATTAAACGGATCTGTCCCGCCGAAGTCTGAGTACGCAAAAGCATATTATCGTTTATGAAAAACGTATCTTGCATATCGCGCGCCGGATGATCGAGCGGCACGTTAAGCGCCTGAAAATTATAATAATCCGTTTCAATCTCGGGACTGTCGTAAACTATATATCCGTTGCCGACGAAATAATCCGTAAGCCGTTTTTTTACTTGATTAAGCGGGTGCATAGAGCCGACGGCATGGCCGCATTTGTCAATCGATAAATCTATCGTCTGCGAGTTTATGGACCGCTCTATCGACATGCGATGAAGTTCTTTTTCCTTTTCATCGCACGCCGCGACAAGCTCGACACGCAGATCGTTTATCTCCTTGCCTGCCTGCGGTTTCTTGTCGGGAGGAAGGTCTTTTAAAGATTTCATGAGTCCCGTCAACACACCCGATTTACCGAAAATCTGCGATTTGAATTCGGCAAAATCCCTCTCGGTCTTTGCCTGCAGATTTTCAAGCTTTTTCAGTAATTCTTCTCTGATTTCTTTAAGATTCATATTACCTCCGAATTAAATATAAAAAACCCCGACAACACAAAAAATGTGTCGATCGGGGCGTGTTTAAACGCGGTACCACCCGAATTTAGGCTCATTTTGCACGTAACGCGGCTACGCCGTCGCTTATCATTTCTTTCGGCGACAGTGCTTGTGCGGTGAATATTCTTTACGCGCGCCGTCTCTCAGCCATGGACGGCTCTCTGTTTTTGCGCTTTTCTTTTGCCGCACTCAAACGCATCTTTATTAAATACATTTTAGCATATGGAAAGAAGAAAAGCAATCGATTTGACAAAGATTTTTTTACTTTACAACGAGATCGAGCATATCGCCGACGGATGTCGATTGAAGATATGTAGGCGGAACTTCTCCTACTATTACCGTTTCGCCCATCAAAACCTGTGCGGAAGTTTTAAGCGTAGACGGAAGTCCCGGAACGGCGACGGCAATATCGCCCGTAATATTAAAATAAAGTCTATGTACGGTTTGATTTATACCGGCTGATGAAAATACCGACATGATCTGAGTTCGCGTGGAACCGACAAGATATATTTTAACATTTATATCGGGACCGAGTCCCGTAAACATCGCCACGCCGCTCAGCGAGCCTATAGGTATTTTGATCCCGTTGTTTCCTATGTTGTTTATATACTTTTGCGCCGTAAGCGTTATCTTTTGCGCCAACACGCTTATAGAGTCGCCGTCTATGTCCACGCTCTTGATATTATGTTTTTCATCACGTTCTATCGTAATATATTCGGTGTCGGTATTCTCCGCCATAACGTCGATCACGGCTTGACTTACAGCGTCCGATGTGAGCGAACGTATTCGTTCGCGCGACAGCGTCAATATCATTGGCGTTACATTATACTTGACGAATATGCAACATGCCGCTATCAATGCCGCTATAATCAAAAGCGCAATAAACAATATCTTTCGTTTACTGCGCTTGCGTTTAAACCTTTTGCAAGTCTTTTTCACAAAATATATATATGCATATTAACGTAATTAAGATACCAAAATCACTTTGCCCGCGCACTGAATAATAACGTTACTATATAGCTCATAACAACGGCTACGCCTACCCCGTACGCCGTTCGTATCAAGCCGCCGGCAAACGCACCTATAAACCCCACCTGCTTTGCCATTTGTATAGACCCTTTTGCGAGCGACGCACCGAAACCTACGATCGGAACGCTTATGCCGGCTTGACAGACTTTGAATATATAGTCGTAGACGCCTATTCCTTCCAATACGATCCCGCCTATAAGGAATATTACGAGAATACGCGCAGGAGTCAGTTTGGTGCGTACGATCAAAAGTTCGGCAAGCGCGCACAACCCGCCACCGACTGCAAATACTATGGCATAAGTGCCGATGTTTTTCCAAATTTCCATATTTACACTCCCTTAATTCAATTAAACGGACTTTCGACGACGACGGCATGAGATATGCAAGGTATCGTCTCGCCCTGATAACAACTCTGCGTACTCATAAGCGCCCCCGTAGCAAGGTAAGCGACACGTTTGTATTCTCCGCTTATGAGTTTGTCATAAATAAAAGAATTGAATATCGTTGCCGAGCACGCGCAACCACTGCCGCCTTGATAACACTTTTGCTCGACGTCGTATATTATATTACCGCAATCGATATAGTTCTGACCGAGTCGAAACCCACGTTTTCGCATAAGATCGCGCAGTATATCCGATCCGAGTTTGCCGAGATCCCCTGTTATTATCAGATCGAAATCGTTCGGAGCAAAACCGGACTGGGTAAACAACGTATACATTGTATCCATCGCCGCAGGAGCCATCGCCGCACCCATATTATTCAAATCGTTGATACCGTAATCGGTTATCAATCCGGGAATAGCCATAACGATTTTCGGAAACCTTACCGATTCGTCCGTATTCTTTGAAACGACAGATGCCGCTGCGCCCGTCACTGTCCATTGCGCATACGGCGGACGTTGGCACCCATATTCCAAAGGGTATCGAAACTGTCGTTCCGCAGTAGCAAAATGACTTGATGCGGCACAGATAATATTGGAAAAATATCCGCTGTCTACGAGCGCCGCAGACATCATCAAACCTTCCGTCATAGTTGAACATGCGCCGTAAATACCGATATGCGGCACTCCTATGTCGCGGGCAGCGTAACTCGATGTCGTCATTTGATTGAGAAGATCGCCGGATATCATCACGTCGATATCCTCTATATCCAATCGCGCATCGCGCACGGCGCCGCGCACAGCCGTATCGAGCATGCGTATTTCGGCTCGCTCGAATGTTTTTTCGCCCATTTTATCGTCAGTTTCGCATTTTTGAAAATACTTGCCTACGGGTCCCTTTGTCTCTTTTTCACCGACAACGCTCATTCTACCCGTAATTCTCGGCATATTGTAAAAACGCATTATTCTCGGACGTTTGGAAAAGCCCGTCGGTTTCGGTAATTCCGTTTCGTTTTTCGCCGAAATCGCCTCCGGCAAACTTCTTATTGATTTCTTGAAAATCGACATACTATATTCCCAATATCCACAAGTTTAAAAGTCCAGCGACAGTTGACCAAACAATGCCGTTGACTACTACAGGTCCGACTACAGAGAACAGCTTGACGCTTGTTCCGAAAATCAGACCTTCCGTCTTGAATTCCATCGATGCGCTTGCCATGGCATTTGCAAAACCCGTTATAGGTAAAAACGAACCTGCGCCGCCCTGCCTGGCAATAACATCGAAAAACCCCAATCCGGTAAATAATATCGCAACTGTGACAAGGATCATAGCCGTTATATTACCGACCATTTCCGTAGAAAGCGACGGCGCGATAAGTTTTGCTATATCACCTATACCTTGTCCTATAATGCAAGTTATACCGCCTATTACAAAGCTATGGAACAAAGCCTTGAATATATTTGTTTTAGGTGTGATCGTATCTACATACTCGTTATAAAGTGCATTGCGCGCCTTAATTGAATTTGTATTTTCGGACATAATATCTCCTTACCGTCTGACTTCGTGCGGTTCGACCGGATTTACCCATTGTTCTCGTTCGGTAACATCCACAAGCCCTTCGCCGCTGTGTATCTTAATACTTTTCATATAGATAATTTGCGTTAATCTTATTTTATTATTCATAGCGGCACAAAAAAGCACGGACATTATTCCGCGCTCGAAAATTGTATTAAGTTAATTTCATTACAATTCATTCAATGCCTTTAAATACAGCATATTCATGCGTACTATATGAGCTTTCCACCAATTTTCAGCTACATAATATTCTTTAAAATCATTATACCAAAGCCACGTAACCGGATATGAGCCGTCGTCCAGTTGTCGTTTAATAATCATATCGCCTTCTTTTTTACAGAAATCCGGATCGACTATATCAAACACCGCTTTATTCTTATTAAAGAAAAACGATGGCATACATACATATTCTTTATACCATTTTTCCGTATCGGTACATACGGCTTTTTCGATCATATCATATAATATCGATCCGAATTTCGATAAATCGAACAAATCAAATCCGTCTATAGTCTTACAATACTCGTACATTTCAAGCATGACTGCAAGAGTGTGCATTTCGCCGCACGGACTGTCGATAAATTCACGTGCGGACAGTTTTATAATATCTACGGCTTTTTTATAAAGCGCACTGCCTTTTTCCGCGTATTTTAGAGCAAATCCCGCAAGACTTACCGTAGGATTGTCACTTGTTTCACCTCGTCCATTTTTACATCCCCACCAAACCGCATGCGGATAATCATTATTGCTTTCGATCGTATTATACCACTTTCCGTTTTCGAAATCTTTGCCACTATCCAAATATTCGATGATTTTTTCAATAACGATTTCGTTTCGATCGATACATATTTCATTTAATATTTGTATAGCTTTCCAAGTCGCTATCGGCGATGAATTTATATTCCAGAAATCCGGTTCTATCGCATGACCGAAACCTCCGTCTTGATTTTGATAAAACGATAAAATTTCGACCACATCATTGCGGCTGCCGTTTTCGAACTCGTAACGCCATAAAGCAAGGTCGAGCGGTCTTGCATTTCTATAAATGAATTCGCGAGACTTTCTAAAAACTTTTTCCGTCATTGTACGCCTACCGAAAATAAATGGATTCTATCTATTACCGACCGCCCGAACATAAACTCTTATTACAAATATATTCCCCGCATTTTTTGTAATGAAACTTTCGTCGCGACAGTTACCGTCGTAATTTCGAGATAAAATACACAGATTATAAAATATTATAACAATATTTAACGGCTATGTCAAATCTCCGTACTCGGATCGTATCTTTTCGAGTATTTTATTTTCCAATCTCGAGATCTGCACTTGCGATACACAAAGAACTCGCGCTACTTCCGATTGCGTTTTGTCCGCAAAATATCTGAGCATTATTATTTTTTTATCGCGCGGGTCCAACTCGCCGATGATTTTTTTTAACATCATCTTATCAAGTTTTTCCTCCTCGGTCTCCTCGGTTTGAAGTTTTTCTATAAGCGCACGCGAATTATCATCGTTATTATCGTAGATAGATACCGGATACTTACATGAATCCATTATAAACACAGCTTCCTGCGGTTCGATCCCGAATTCATTAGCGATCGTATCGATAGTAGGAGCGTCACCGTTGTCGTGTCGGTACTGTTCCACAAACCGCGAAATGCGTATAGCAGTGGATTTTGTACCGCGCGATACTTTTATTGGACCGTCGTCGCGTAAAAAACGTTTTACTTCTCCTGCGATCATCGGCACTGCGTACGTAGAAAAACGCACATCGTAAGCGGTCGAAAAGTTTTTGACTGCCTTGATAAACCCAACACACCCGAGTTGGTATAGATCGTCGTATTCTACTCCTTTGTTCTTGTACCTGCGAATGACCGATTTTATCAACGGCGAATTGCACGTTATCAATTTTTCGCTCGCTGCCGCATCACCGCACTGTGCCGCACGAATAAGATTCAGAGTTTCTTCTTTTTCCAATCCGCACCTCTTATCGTCTTAGTCATCGATACAACGGTACCACTCGGGATATTGTGTGTTACCGTCAATGTATCCATAAAAGATTCCATTACGGTAAATCCCATGCCGCTGCGTTCCTGTTCCGGCTTGGTGGTAAAAAACGGCTGCATTGCACTATCTATATCCGCTATGCCTATACCGGAATCCGAAACGACGATATGTACGGTATCTCCATCGATCGTAGTATCGATAGTGACTGTGTTATCTTCCGACTGTTCCGAGTACGCATGAACAATACAGTTTGTTACCGCCTCGGATACGGCTGTTTTTATATCGTTTATTTGATCAACCGTAGGATCGAGCGCAACGCAAAACGCCGCGACCGTATTGCGCGCAAATGCTTCGTTTTCCGATATCGCACTGAATCCCACTGTCATTCTGTTTTTCATATTAACCTGCCTTGATCATGATTTCGTATATTCCCGACAACCCAAGAACTCTATCGACCGTCGGCGACGGCGATTGAATAAATATCGGTACGCCGCGCGGTTTTAATTTTTTATACCTGCCTATAAGCACGCCCACACCTGTAGAATCCATAAACTGTAAATCGGACATATCGATGTATAATCGTTTTATTACACCGGAATCTATCAACTCGTCGAGAGCCGTTCGCACGTACGAACTGTGATGTTCGTCGAGTTCACCGCTGAGCTTAACATACAAACTATCGGTTTTTTTGTAGTGATCGATTTTCATTTCACACGCTCCGTAATTAGAATAGCAAAAAAAATACGGACGATTTTGTCCGTATCTGTCGTAAAACACATTATATCGACGAATGATAAATATACTATAAATTCGCAAAACAAAGAGCGTCCGTTAACAAATAACAAACGCTCTGAAAATAAACACTATATATTTTATTTTGCGTATTCCACCGCTCTCGTCTCTCTTATGACATTGACCTTTATCTGCCCGGGATACTGCATATCTTGCTCTATCTGTTTTGCTATCTCCTTGGACATATACATCGCCTTAACGTCATCCACAACATCAGGTTTGACGATAATTCTGATTTCCCTGCCGGCTTGGATAGCAAAGGACTTTTCGACTCCCTCGAAACCGTTGGCGATCTCTTCGAGTTTTTCGAGACGTTTTACATAGTTATCAAGCGATTCACGCCTTGCGCCCGGACGTGCGCCGGAAATCGCATCGGCACACTGAACGATGACTGCCTCGACCGTTTCCGGATCGATATCGTTATGATGCGCCGCTATGCAGTGAACGACGTCTTTACTCTCTTTATATTTTTTTGCGACGTCAACGCCTATAGAAACGTGAGTGCCTTCAAGCTCGTGATCGAGCGCCTTACCTATATCGTGCAACAGACCGGCACGTTTGCAAAGCGTTACGTTTGCGCCCAATTCCGCAGCCATGATACCCGCAAGATGCGACGTTTCGATGGAGTGCCGCAAGACGTTTTGCCCGTAACTCGTACGAAAACGCAACCGTCCCAAAACTTTGACAAGATCGGGATTAAGCCCGAAGACTCCTGTCTCGTACATAGCATTCTCGCCCGCCTCTTTGATCTTGACGTCGACTTCCTTCTGTGCCTTTTCGACAAGATCTTCGATGCGACCGGGATGAATACGACCGTCGCTGATCAACTTTTCGAGTGCGATGCGTGCGACTTCTCTGCGTATAGGATCGAAACACGAAAGCACGACTGCCTCCGGCGTATCATCGATAATCAGATCGCAACCGGTCGCGGTTTCGAGCGCGCGGATATTCCTGCCTTCTCTGCCGATAATGCGACCTTTCATATCGTCGTTAGGCAACGCCACGGTGGAAACGGTTATTTCCGCGCTGTGATCTACGGCACAACGCTGCACTGCAAGCGATACGATTTTTTGTGCACGCTTATCCGCTTCTTCTTTTGCCTCGGCGTCTATTTCGCGCACCATTTTTGCCGCATCGTGCTTAGCTTCGTCTCTTATCGCCTCGATCAGTTGTGCTTTAGCTTCTTCCTTTGACATTCCGGCAACATGCTGAATTTCTTCTACGATCTTATCATGCGCCGATTGAAGTTCGGCTTTGAGCTTGTCCACATCCGCGTGCTTTTGCGCAAGCG
>CAJUQF010000051.1:0-11374 GCA_910588315.1 uncultured Christensenellaceae bacterium
CCCGTCCGATATGACGTACCCGAAACACGGCACGTCGTGCGATACGGGTATCGCGGTTATTTCGAGCGCACCCAAAATAAAAGTATTAGGTACGGACTCCGGCGTAACTCCGCCCGACCTGATAACGCCGCTCACGCACTCTGATTGACAAAACACACGCGTACCAGGATGCCGCTTGCAGAAAACTTTGAGCCCGCCGACATGGTCGGAATGACTGTGCGTAACGAGTATATTTACTCCGTTCGCGTCACTGCCGAGTACATTCAGGCATTTTTCGGCACGCAGCGCCGATATGCCGAGATCTATGAGAATATCGGTCGTGCCGTCCGAAACGTAACAGCAATTACCTTTCGACCCGGACGCGAGCGCACAAAATTTCAGGCTCATACCGATATTATACAGTAATCGGTATGCAAAATCAAGCGAATTTTGTTGTGTTTGAGCCGCCGAAGTGGTATAATAACCGTATGAAAAAGATCGAAGCGTCTTACGTAAAAGCGCAAATCGAAAAGCTGATCACAGAATGTCTCATCCGTCCGGACGAGTCCGTGACGTCTGCGCTCGCAAACATAAAAACGGACAACGAGACCGAATCGCTTGCCGCCGCTCTGATCGTTGAAAACAATAAAATAGCCGCAAATAAACGAATGTATTGCTGCCAAGACACAGGTCAAGCCGTGTTTTTCGTCAAACTCGGCGACGAAGTATTTTGTCCGGGTCTTGCGACCGCTATCGACGAAGCGACGCGCACTGCGTACGGCTCGGCGCGAAAATCGGTAGCCGATCCGTTTACGCGCATCAATACCGGCGACAATACGCCGGCTATTATAGAGACAGAACTCGTGCCGGGCGACACGCTGGAAATATCGTTTCTCGCAAAAGGCGCGGGCAGCGAAAACATGTCGAGACTGTACATGCTCACTCCGGCAAGCGGCATAGACGGCGTTATCGATTGCGTTGTCGACGCGGTGGAAAAAGGCGGACGGAACGCCTGCCCGCCGCTCGTAGTGGGCGTGGGTATCGGCGGCGTCACCGAGACGGCGTGCATGCTGTCCAAGCGCGCTCTGCTCCGTCCCGTCGGCGAACATAACGCACGCGCCGACATAGCAAAAATCGAAGAACAAATATCCAAGCGCGTAAATGCGCTCGGTATAGGCGTCGCGGCGCTCGGCGGCAAACTCACCGCGCTCGGCGTACATATCGAGACCGCGCCGACGCATATCGGCATGCTGCCCGTTGCGGTTAATCTGCAATGCCACAGTCTGCGCCACGGTACGATAGTTTTTTAAATCGGCATAGAATACAAACATGACATCGAAATTAGTTTCTTTAAATCTTCCGCTTACGGAAGAACAAATACGCTCGCTTACCGTCGGCACGTTCGTTTCATTGAACGGCACGGTTTATACGGCAAGGGATCAAGCACACAAGCGCATGGCGGCGGCGATAGAGCACGGAGAGAATTTACCGTTCGATATCAACGGTGCGGCGATATATTATTGCGGTCCGACGCCGGCTTTGCCCGGGCAGATCATCGGCAGCTGCGGACCTACGACGTCGACGCGCATGGACACATATACCCCGCTATTGATAGAACACGGGCTCAAAGTAATGATCGGAAAAGGCGTGCGAGGCGACGCTACGGTAAACGCCGTAAAAGCGCACGGCGCGGTATATCTATCGGCTATAGGCGGCGCGGCGGCGCTTTATCAAAGCAAAGTAACGTCGTGCGAGCTTATCGCCTATCCCGATCTCGGCTGCGAGGCGATATACAAACTTACGGTCAAGGATTTCCCGGCGGTCGTATCCGTAATATAGACGCAAATAACGATATTCGTAATATAATCTCGAAAATCGAGCAATTGAAACAGGAGAGCATAATGAAAAAATTCAACAAAGCATTGGCGCAAGCCGTAGTCGAAATGGGCGTAAACGTACAGCCGGGCGAACAGGTATATGTGATAACGTCCGTCAACGCGGTAGGATTCACGCACGAAGTCGTCAAAAAATGTTATGAGCGCGGCGCGAAACGCGTTATAGTGCGCTACCGCGACGACGAACTTATAAAGCTCGATTATAAATATCAGTCTGTGGAGACGCTCACATCCAAACCGAAATTTATCTACGACGAGCGAAATTATTTTGCCGATGTCGACGGTTGCGTAATAAGCGTTATCTGCGACGACCCCAACGGCATGGCAAACGTCGACAGCGAAAAAATGACGGCGGCGCGCAGATCGGATATGAAAGCGCTCGCGCCGTACTACGAAAAATCGATGGCGCACAAAATCAAGTGGTCGGTCATCGCCTATCCGCACGCGGAATGGGCAAAGCTCATGTTCCCCGATCTGTCAAAAAAGGCGGCGTACAAAAAGCTTGCGAAGTATATCGCCAAGACCACACGCATCAACGGCGATATTCAAAAAGACTGGACGGAACATTCCGGCAAGCTCGCTCGGCGCAGTGAAAAACTCAATGCCGCCGGGATCACGAGATTTCATTATAAAAACGCGCTCGGCACCGACCTGTATGTCGGCATGCCGGACGGATATATTTTCGAAGGCGGCGCAAAAGACTGCAACGGCGTGTTTTTCCATGCCAACATGCCTACCGAGGAAATATTCTCCGCGCCCGATATCAACAACATTGACGGCACGGTCAAAGCATCCATGCCGCTGTGTTACGGCGGACGCATAATCGAGGGTTTGGAACTCAGGCTCGAACACGGCAAGATAGTGGATTACAGCGCTAAAACAAATCTCGATACGCTAAAAGGCATAATAGAAACCGACGAAGGCAGTCGCAGTCTCGGCGAGATCGCGCTCGTCCCCTACGACTCGCCGATAAGCAATCTCCGCACGCTGTTCTACGAGACGCTGTTCGACGAGAATGCAAGCTGTCACTTCGCCATAGGTCAAGCCTACCCCAACTGCGTAAAGGGCGGCGACGAGATGACCAAAGACGAACTCAAAGCCAAGGGCTTGAACGACTCCGACGTACACGTCGATTTTATGGTAGGGACGTCCGATCTTAGCATAACCGCAGAAACCAAGAGCGGCAAGACTCTTACGATATTCGAAAACGGCAACTTTACGCCGGATTTCGAATAAATGCGCATTTGTTCATATTCGCATAAATAAATCAGGTGATATATCACGACGATATATCACCTGATTTTATTTCACGCGATAGCTTGCGTAAATGATTGCATCGAGATTATCGTATTCCAACACACGCGATACTTTCCATGTCCCTTCGGTTTGAACTGTTGCAAATTTTGCAACAGTTGCAACATGATCCGGTCACCTTTTTTCTTCATTATCGATAATATATCTTAAATCCGCGCGATCCGAGCCAATTAACGGCAAGATCGAACCAGCTCCCTACGCTCTCTTCCGCTATAGGCGCCGGTATATTGTCGTTTACATTTTCGTCGCAAAGACCTAACCCATGCCTACCGTGTTCGAAAATATGCAATGCAAACGGCACGCCGTGCGCTTTACATGCCTCTGCGTACAGCAAAGCGCCTTCCACCGGTACGGCGTCGTCTTCCATGGTGTGCCAGATAAAAACCGGAACGCTGTCTTTTGTGACGTTCAGTTCGGGCGAGACCTTTTTACGCAAAACGGGATCGCCGCCCGAAATTATATTGCTCGTTCCGCCGTGCGAAGTGCGCTCGCCCGTCGTGGCGACGGCATAGCTTAATATTACGGCGTCCGGTCTGAAATCACCCTTACCCAAAATATCGGTTATCGCTTTGTCGCCGTACATCGTCGCGAGCATTGCCGCAAGATTCCCGCCGGCGGAAAAGCCTATCGCGCCGACGTGCGTTCTATCCACCGCGTATTTGTCCGCGTTACGCCGAATGTATTCGACAGCCATACACGCTTCGACGAGCGGCGTCGGGAAAGCCGTTTCCAACGTGTAATAAAGTATAAACGGCGCATATCCTTTAGCCGCGAACGCAAATGCGACGGGTTCCGCTTCGCGTTCGGAAATAAACGCATACCCGCCGCCCGGCATTATGAGCATTGCCGGACGAACGTTTTTGCGCATCTCCGTCATTTTGTCCGGCATACAAACATTTAAGTACCCGCCCGTCGCCTTACCGCGCGCGATAGCGAAATATTCGTAAAGATCGATCCTGTCGTTTATCATAATTCTCCCGAAATACCGTTTTTTATTATTATATTGAAATTTATCGCACCGGTCAAGCGAATGTCATAATTTTGTCGAAATTAAAAACATCGGCTCGACACCGATGTTCTAATTGGTTTTAGCCGTTTGTCATAAGGCATATGCTATCAGTCTGCTTTCGGCTACATTGATAAGATCGTAAAAGTACGCAATGTTTTCTATATCTTCCGCGCTCGATATTCTTTTTGCACGGGCAACGACGGACTCGAGCGACGCCGCCGTATTTTTAGTATACTTGTTTTCGGCGGCGACAATTTGTTCGGCTCTTGCTATAAGCTCTTCGAGTTCTTCCAAGCTATGCTTTTCGAGCAAACCGTCAAGCGCAGAACCGAGCAGAGTCTCGGCGGCGGCGACTTCGAACCTGCCGAGCGTGAGCGCACGCGCCGCATTTTCCATTGCCGCGGCAAGACGCGCATACGTCTTTTCGGTATACCGTTCCTCCGTCACGGCTTGCGCTTTTTCTATAAGCGCCTCGAGCGCGGAAGTATCGACGTTCAATCTCTTCGCGTCGAGAATGACGTTACCAATCTTGACGCTTGTGCCGCGAAAACATCTTAATCCGACACTGCCCGGTCTGTACGACGGCAGCTCGTAATCGAGTACCGGATCGATACTTTCGTACACATATACCTTTACATTGCCGCGATCGACCACGGCTTTCATGTTCACGCGTTCGCCCTTATAAGCGAGACGCACTTCGGTAAGCATGCCGCGATAACCTTGCTCGAACCTATGAACGCGCAACATTACGGCGTCGCCCCAAGCGTCGCGCTCGAGCTGCAAATTGTATGCGGATATCCCGTCGATACGTCCCGATGCGTCGTTGGCATATATATAAAACCCGGCGTTAAGCGGATTGTACTGACCGACTACGTAAAAGTCCGCCGCGATCGTGAACGTTTCAAGTCCTGCCGATTCATTGATTATCGCCTTGTTCTCGGCGGTACCCGGCGAATATAAATACCCGTCGCGTTCGAAAAACGGCGCACTGCCGAACTCCGAGTAAAACGTGTAATACCCGTCGTCTGCCGATCGAGTTTGCGCAGCGGCGTTATCTTGCGATACGAACGCAAACGTTACGCAACATAACGCCAATACCGATATAGCGATCAATAATTTTCTTTTCATTATGCCGTCACGACCTCTTCGATACAGAAGTTATCCAAATACATCACGACATCCGCTACGTCGCCGAACCAATATCCGAGAGCGAATACCGCGATATCCGCGCCGCTGAGCGTTACGCTGAACGTATGTTTACCGGGAGTTTGATCGGCTATCACGGTCTCGCCGTTCGCCATCTGAGTAGTATAGTAAAATCCTTTTGCGGGCGTCGAATCGTATTCGATCATGTAGTCGAACGATACGGTGTACGATTTAGCGTCGTCTATAGCCAAAGGATGCCACCAACTGCCACCAGGTTCGCCTTTTTGGAACGTGAATATACGTATCAACCATGTACTCGCCACGGGGCTGTATTTAAGCACGTTTCCCGTAAACCCGTCAACCTTTTCGACGGCCACCATACTCTCCGCATCCAATTCGCTCAGTCTGCCGTAATCGGGTACTACATGCGCCCAAAGATCGGTTTCGTCGAAGTCTGAGTAGTACAGCGCATTGGATGTGAGCGAAAACTTTATGACAGAACCGTTGGAAAACATTGCGGTGTAGTCACACGTTCCGTATACCTGATCGAGCAATGCTTTACTTAACGTCAAGCCGTCGTTATCTACCGTAATATAGTCCACGTTCATCGGCTGCGCGGTAACGAACGCCTTATCGAAATGTCCGTAACCGCGGCGCTTTAACTCGGTCACAGTGACGCCGCCGCGAAACGTCCCGGCAAGTTTGAGACTGTCTATGCCGCGCACGAAAGTTTTGGACTTTTCATCGAGCGACGCGACTACCGCGGGCGCATCTGTCTCCGCGATACGGAATTCGTCCACGTAAAGCGTCGCGCCCGTAACGTCGAAGCCCCAATACCCGATCAGGAACAGCGCGATGTCTTTACCTTTAAACACCTGCGAGAACGTATGCACTCCTTCGGTTTGATCCGCCAACGCTATCTCTCCGTCGTTGGGTTGCGTGGAATAATAAAATCCGTGCGCCGGTTGCGTCTCGAACTCCGCTTTGTATTTAAAGGAAAACTCGTAAAACTTTTCGTCTTCGAACGTCATCGGACAGAACCACCAAGGCGCGCCCGCCTCGCGATTTTGGAATGTCAATATGCGAATAAACCAATCGTTGTTTACTTCGGGTGCGCTATATTTGAGCGCTCTGCCTTCTAAGCCCTCGACGCCGCTCTCGAAACTTACGAGCGGCACGGCGTTCGGTTCGCGCAAAACGCCGTAAAGGTCGACAATGCCCTCTCCCCATAAATCGGTCTCGTCGAAGTCGGTGTAAAACAATGTATTGGATGTGAGCGAGAAGGAAAGCGTATCGCCGGTGGAAACTTCGAGTTCGTATTCACACGTCCCGTAAACCTGATCGAGAAGCCCTTTCATTATCGTAAGTCCGTCCGCACCGAGCGACACGTACTCGATATTCATCGGTTTCGATTCCGTTTTTGCGCTGTCAAACGGCGAATCGCCGCGACGGGAAAGTCCCGTTACCGTAACGCCGTCGTCGAACTGCCCCGCGAGTTTTATCTCGCTTGCGCCGAACTTAAACGCGCGTTCGGTCTCGGTAAGTATAGCGATCTTACTCTTATCCGCATGATCGAAAACGACTTCCGCACACGACACCGAAGTCAATATCGAAACGGTATGTCTGCCTAATTCAAGTTGGTCTACGACTTCCGCGGCAACGGTCACTTTGCCTTCTTCGTAGTTGTAGGGTACGCTCGCACCGTCGATAAGAACGTCGCTCACAAGATATCCGTTAGCCGTTACGGAAACTACGAGCCCGTTTTCGTCGCTGCTTTCGAGTTCCGCTGCAAGAAGTTCGTCCGTTTCCGTAATGCGGTAATTATCGAACAATATATACCCGCCGTTCAAAAGCTTGCCGTATACCATGAACGCCGCATACTCCGGTCTGTAAGTGAACGAGTATGAGTAGTGTTTGAGTTCGCCCGGAGTCATATCGAGTTTGGGACCCATCAGATTGCCCGCATAAGTGCGGAACCGCACATCCTCGCCGTCAGTCGTATCGACCGGATAATAGTCGAAACTAACGATGTAATTTTTACCCGATTTAAAGGCAAGCTTATGCCACGTTCCCGTGCCGCCGGTCTCCTCGAAAGTATAAATGCCGTGCACACTGAGCGGAACGTCTTCCGTGTGAGGCGTAAATTTAAGCACTTTGCCGCTCATACCGCAATCGTCGGGCGCCTCGATTATCTCCACGCGCGTCGAGTCCTGATAATACGGATTAAGCCCGGTGTTAGACTGCAAATCGCTGTGCAATGTGGTCACGTCGTAATCGGTATACGCGAGATTGTTCGTTTCGATATAAAACTCGTAAATATCGTTGTTACTGAGCGTAAGCGTGTACTTGCCTTCGCCGAAAGTGCGTTTGTAAAAACTCTCGTTTACCGTGAGCGACGTAGCCGTAGCGGTATAATCGTCTGACGACAGCGTATAATCGCCGTACGTTATACTCTTTACGGTCGCCTCTCCGAAATCCGCAGAGAACGTCACGCCGTGCGCCTTGCCGAGTTCCGCGCTCCTGCTCGTCACTTTATCGAAAGAAGTTTCGACGGTGTTCACAACCGCAAGTGTAAATTCGGCTGTACCGCCGGTAGTTATAAGTTCCGCGGCATAGTCGCCGAGCGCCAACGATAGCATATACTCTTCGTTTATAGATACGCATTCTGTCGTCTCGGAGTAGCTCCACAGATCTTCCACGAGTCTGGTCCCGTCTATCTTAAGCATCGATATTTCCGCGCCGTTGAGCTTAACGGGCAATTCGAAATCAAGACCGACCGCCTTGTCGTAGCTGTACTTTTCTTGCGTAAGCTCTGGCGGTTCGGGCGCGGTGTCGGTGACGGCGACGTCAAACTCTACGCTCACACCCTTGTTTTCGCCGACGAACGCATTGAGCGTGATCTTTGTCGTACCCGTCTTTAACGCCGTTACCGTAAACTTGCGATCCGTTATTTCGCTCGCTGTCACGATCGTATCGTCGCCTACCGTCACGCCGTATGTAACGGTCAGCCCGTTCTCGTTTATATGCTCGCCGATATTTACGGTAGCCGAACTCACGCCATACAGATCGAGCGCTATGTTTCGGTCCGCCGCGACGGCAGTCGGTTTTGACGGCGACGACGGCTTATCGGTCTCGCCGCAAGCTACGCACAGTACGCAAGTCGCAAGCAGCGATAAAACTATCAACAGGAACCTTTTTATCCTCATTATTTTCACCTCTCTATAGGATCTATCCATAATATTGCGGTCGAGCGCGGCTGTAAATAAACGTCGTAACCGGACATCAGCTCGCTGCCTTTGATACGTTTTATACCGTTTTTTCCGTCCGGATCGGTAAGAGAATACCACCCGTCGGGATCGAGTCCGCGCGCATAGATCTTCTGCGTCGTCGTTTTCGACTTGGGAAAGTTAAAGACTTCCATAACGCCTTTATCGCTTTCCTTATCGAAATACATGCGCGCTACCCACTGCTCGCTGTCGTATAGCGGTTTGGATTCGGTCAGTTCATACATATCGTAAAACACGTACTGCCTGTATTTTTCGAATTCGTCCATGCCGCGTTCTATAAGATCCCACGTCTCGTCGGTCAAGTTTTGGAACTGCATTGGCACGCACAGCGTCGACGAATACGTACTGCGCCACTGATACATGTCGCGCGGATTGGGACCGTCCGTTTCCGAGATTCTGCCGAACAGCACGCCGCCGTACGGTATCCACTTGTTGAGCGCTGTCACTTTGGACACGGTTGCCGGCGGATCGAGTACGATATCGCTGTCCGAGCGGAAGAACGACACCGAGCGCCGCAATAAAGCAAGATCCTGTCTGTTTCCGCCTGCCGACTGCATTTCTATAAAGCCCGCTCTGCCCGTCTCCGCCTGCCACTCGAGTATGCGATCCCACAACTCGAACTTGCCGCGAAAATGCAGGTTTTCCGTTATGCCGTTGCGGTTTTCGCCCTGCAAAGCATCGCCCGAGCGGAACGCCGTTACCGGCGAAAAATTGTGATCTTCACGGTAAATATGTATACCGGCAAGCTCCATGGTCGACGTTATGCGCCCGAACAGCCAATCGACGGCATTGGGATCGCCGTGCCACACGAGATAGTTCTCTCCCTGCGCCGGAAGCAGCCATTTGGGATACAGCCCGAAATGCGAATATATTTCGTTCGCCGCGCCGTTGAAGCGTTCCACTTCGAACCACATCGTACTGCCTTTAACGCCGAGTTCCTCTTTCATCGCCGTCGTATAGTCTTTGAATGTCTCTCCCGGCCATTTAGTGCGATCGAGTTCCCACGCGCCCACGCTCCACCAGGAATCCGGCAGCGAATCGCCGTTGGGCGCGGTGTACCACCCTGCGTCGAACCAGTGATAATCGAACGACAATTCATGCGCCTTTACCGCGTCGATGGAAGCGCGGTACGTCGTGCTGTTCTCGAATTCGCTGCCGCCGCGATACCAGCCCACGGGCGTATCGCTGACAAACCCGACCGTAACGGACGGTTGGATCTTTCGCGTGTGCGCGCCGTCTTCGTACGGCAGATTGTGATCTATATACCACCTGCGCCATTTGTTCGTCGCCTCATCCTCGTCGCGACGGTAATAGCGCACGAACGCCATAAGCGGCGTTTGCACGCATTCGTCCGGCTTAAGGTACGTACGAAGTCCGGTCGTACCGGTTCCCTTGAATAACGTTTTGCCGCCGCGACGCAAAAACTCGGCGCGCCAAGTACCCGGCCAGCCGATGGCTATCATCGCGCCGCCGTCGTCCGTTTCCAAATTAAAGTACGGCATATACTCTTCGCACGAGCGGCCCGTCGTCGCATCAACTACGACGTCGCCGTCCGCAAGAGCTTTTTCGTACGGCATAAAATGACCGCCGTAATCGCCTGCGTTGCTCTTTACGACAGGTCGATCGCCGGTAAAAGACAGTTCCGCCGCAACGACGTCGGACAGTATGGACGTATTATCTTTGGATACGTTGGAAAAGTACACCGTCCACTCGTAAGCGTCGTGATCGGGATACATAGCGGCTTCCACAGTCGCCTGCAGCTTTTTATCCGGGTGCAGAAACTCGAGCGTCACCGAACGCTTGCCGTTTTCCGTTTTTTCGTTAAATGCCGTTCGGGAAAAGCCCTTGAACCCGTGATAGGACGTACCGCCGTACACGAACGATACGGGGAAATTGCGACCTTCACGAATATAATATTCGAATTCTTCTTCCGTCGCGGTCTTGTGTTTTACCGTTTGCATATTTTGCTCCTCTTTTGCGCCTGTACGCATGGGCTGTGTGTTTGCGCAACCGAACATACCGAACGCCATTATTACACTCAACAATAATGTTCCGAGTTTATTGATCATTTTTCCCGACATACAACTCCTCGCCGCAGCATTTAAATTCTTTATAAGTCAATCGATTTTGCTTCGACTTTGAAATTGTTATATCATATCGCACGCAAAAACAACAATACACAAATATAAAAAAGCTGGACATTTGTCATATATTGTTGTATAATATTCATAAATTTTTTCGAAAGCGCGAACGTTTTTAACGCTTGTCTATCGATCGAGTGCAAAATGCAAACCATATATATCGTTCCCAAAAGCATTCCGAGAGTGCGTTTCGCACACACTCACGCGACCGACAACTATCATATCGAACACGATGTGACGCCCGATTTTCTCGAGATCACTTATATCGAGCGCGGCACGGCAAAACGCACGTATTATAACGACAACGGCATAGAAGAGGTCATCGTTCCGCCGGAAAGCATTATCGTACACGCTTACGATAAACGCGTGGTATGCTCAAGCGCCGAGGAACATAGACATTGCACAGTCGGTATAAACATAGCGTTCGACTTTGTTGCGGAAGGAGAAAAAGATGCGCTCGCATTCCCTTCCGTTTGCCGCGACGCAGATTTCGTGCCGGCAACAGCCGCCGTTATACGCGAGATAGAAAAAGATATACTGCTCGAACCGGATAATACTTGGCGCAGTACCGCGCATATATGCGAACTTTTCTCGCTGTTCGAC
>CAJUQF010000051.1:11384-12422 GCA_910588315.1 uncultured Christensenellaceae bacterium
CAGTTGTATGAACGCATGTCGCCTGCCGCCATACATTACGTTTCGCAGGCGAAAGAATATATATTACATCATCTGCATGAAAAACTAACGGTCGAAAAGATAGCCGAAAGCCTGCACTTGAGCCGTGGACATCTCTGTTACGTATTTAAATCGGTTTGCGGCATGAGCGTTATACGCTGCATAAACGAAATGCGCCTGCAAAAAGTCAAAGATCTTATGCTTCACGAATCGACTACTCTTGCGGACGCCTGCGCCTTCGTCGGCATCGAGGATCCCAATTATATTTCGAGAATGTTTCGAAAATATCACGACACTACGATAAGCGAGATCAAAGCGTCTGTCTGGGAACAGACCAATTGACGGTCGGCACGTAAAGCGGCAAACGGTCTGCCTGCCCTACGAAGTACACAATGTAAGTGCTTTATGATAATAAAACGGAACGCCGAGGCGTCGTTCCCTACGAATTGCACAATATAATTGCTTTACGATAGGTAAAGGAAATACGTTGTTATAGACCGTATATCTGTTTTATTGTAAAGCAATATCGACCCGATGTTTGTAGGGAGCGCAGACCCTTGCGCTCCGCAGAGGTAAGGCAATAATCCGAGCAACGGCGGTCAAGGGTCTGACCGCCCTACGAATTACACAATGAAATCGCTTTACGATGACAAAACGAAACGCCGAGGCGTCGTTCCCTACGAAGTACACAATGTAATTGCTTTACGATAAGTAAAGGAAAATAAAACGTAATATAACCGTAACGCCGTATCAACTGAAAATAACAATAGAATCGATCTTCGTAGGGAGCGCAGACTCTTGCGCTCCGCTTGTGGTAAAGCAATAATCCAAGTAATGGCAGGCAAGAGTCTGCCTGCCCTACGAATTACGCAATGTAAATGCTTAACGTAAGGCAAACAGAAAGGTCTTCGTAGGGAGCGCAGACTCTTGCGCTCCGCTTGTGGTAAAGCAATAATCCAAGTAATGGCAGGCAAGAGTCTGCCTGCCCTACGAATTACGCAATGTAAATGCTTAACGTAA
>CAJUQF010000052.1 GCA_910588315.1 uncultured Christensenellaceae bacterium
TATACCGTATGCCTCGAACGCGTTTATCGACGCTACCGCGATCGCATCGATAGGTTCCATGCCGCATTCTACGGCAAGCCTTATCGCATTCGTTACTGTGCCGAGTTCGAAAAGATCCTCTACGTTTCTGTCGTCCGTACAGAACAGGCACCTGCGTATATTGCGCCCGTCCACGCCCTTTATGAGCGTGCGCAGGTTTTTTGTCTGACTGCCTTCGCGGAGCATTACATACATGCCGCGCGCGATCTTTTCTCGTACTTCTTCGGGCGTTTCGCATTCGTGGTCGGTCATGATTCCGCCGCAAAGATAAGCGTCGAGCGCATTACCGCCGACCGACGGAGCGTGTCCGTCGACTATCCCGCACACGTCCAGCTTTTTCATGACGTCGGGATCGCCGCCGATGACGCCCGGATAGTTCATCATCTCGCCCAGCCCGAACATATCGTACTTCTCGCTTATGCGCTTTACTTCCGCCGCGTCGAGAACGCAACCCGACCGATCCTCTGCCGTAGCAGGAACGCATGACGGCATCATGAAATGCACGTCGGCAGGTATTCCCTTTACGTCGTCGATCATAAACTTAATGCCGGACTCGCCGCAAACATTAGCTATCTCGTGCGGATCGGCGTTGAACGCCGTGACGCCCGTCGGCACGACTATCTTCAAATACTCGCTCGGTCTTATCATTACCGATTCGAAATGCAGATGCGTATCGTAGAACGACGGCAAAACATATTTGCCCGAACCGTCTATCTCCGTTTTGCCGTCATACTTGCCGACGCCCACTATCCTGTCGCCGCAAACGGCGACGTCGCCTTTTATGAATCTGCCGTTGAAAACGTCGGCGACCGTAGCGTTTTTAATGACGAGGTCCGCCTTTTCGCGCCCCATAGCTACGCCTATCAGCTGTTGTCTGTCCGTTGTATTTTTCATATCCGTCTCCTGTTATATTTTTCGATCGTTGTCGTAAGGGATCTCGCTCGGGTTCGGCATTACGATATCCGCAGCGCGAAGTTTGCGTCTTTTGAAACCGGTTTTTTCGAGCAAAGGCTCGAAAATATATAAGAGCGCCGGAAGGACCGTCAGCACGCACACTATCGAGATGAGAGTACCTGTACCGAGCGTCATACCCATCGATGAAATAAGCGGATCGCTCGTCATGAATCCGACCAGGAACGAAGCTACCGTCATTATCGTACCCGAAGTCATTATGGTAGGAAACGATGCCGAGATAGCGGTCTTGACCGCGTCCTTTCGCGGCATGCTTTTCTTATACAGATCGAATCTGTTGGTCATCAAAATGGCATAGTCTATAGTCGCGCCCATTTGTATCGCGCTCGCGATAAGATATATAAAGAAAAACAGGTTTTTACCCATTATGACAGGCAATGCGAAATTCATGAATATCGCGCCTTGAATGACGGCGACAAGCACTATAGGTATCCCCCAAGACTTGAACGTCACCGCAAGTATCAAAAATATGAACGCGATAGTAAGCACCGTTATAAGTATATTGTCGCCCGCAAACGAATTGTTTAGGTCGTACGCGCTCATGGACTGACCGGCAAAGATAGCGTTGCCGTCGATCTTCTTTACCGTCGGGATCAGTCGCTCTATAAGTTCGAATGTTTCTTTTGCCTCCACGGATGCGTTAATATTGAACACAAGCCTATAATGCTTTTCGCCGACGAGCTGGCTTTTCCCGAACATGAGAATATCTTTATACTCTTTTATCATGTCGCCCGCCATGTTCATTATGAACTCACTGGAAAACACATAATCGAAAAGCTCGCCCGCTTCCACGTCGTATGTATCGATATCGTTCCACTTTTCGTTTTTGCTCGACGCATATAATTTGAAAAGCAATTCGGTCTTAGCGTGTTCTATCCCCGTTATATCCGATAGGTCTTTATAGGTTATCCTGTCGGTAAGATAATACGATTTACCGGGATCGGTGTGCGACGGCAAGCCTATCGACGCCCAACCGAGCGCCGAAGTTATCAGCGGCTCGCCCGAAACGACGTCCACTATCTCGCGTTGGACTTCCCCGTCCGTAGACGACGGAACGAGTATAACAAACATATTGTTCGCGCCGAATATACGTTCCTGTTCTTGCAGCGCTTGCATGGTCGCGGTAGGGCGCGACGTATCTATGGAATTTTGGCTGTAACAATAATCTATGTTTTGGCTTAACCAAGCGCCGACCGCAAACAGCGCCGCGAACGCGGCGGCGATGACATAGCGGATTTTGACGACGCCCGCGCCGAGAAAGCGTACCTTCGGTACGAGACTGCGGTGTCTTGTTTTATCCATAGCTTTGGAAAACCATAAAAGCAGGCACGGCATAAGAAAGAACACCGTAAGAAGCGAAAACACTATGCTCTTGGCAAGCACCATGCCGAGATCGAAGCCGAGTCCCAACTGCATGAACATAAGCGCCACGAGTCCGCTCACGGTCGTCAGCGAGCTTGACGCTATTTCCGGTATAGCTTTAGCGAGCGCCGCAGTAAGCGCCGCCTTCGGATCGCCGGGACGGCGGTCTTTTTCTTCCGTGAACCTGTGACAAAGTATTATCGCATAATCTATCGCGAGCGCGAGCTGTAATATTATACACACTGTGTTGGACACGAACGAGATAGTGCCGAGCCAAAAATTAGTGCCCATATTGAGCAGCGCCGCAACGACGAATACTATCGGGAACGCCAACACTTCGGCAAAACTTTTGGACGTGAACAGCAGTACCCCTATTATTACAGCCGCCGCTATGGCGATTATTATCACCATTTCGCTCGCGAGCGTTTCCGCGTAATCGTTGACGAGCGGCGCAGGCACCGTGTACTTATAATCGCCGTCGTCCAAAATCTTCAAAATTCCGTTATACGCCGCTACGGACTTATCGTCGGTACCGGCAAAAGACACGGAATACAGCGCATTCCCGTCTTTGTAGTTGGCTTCCGAATCTCCGTCGAACGCAAGATTGGTCACGCCGTCCACGCCGCCCAGCTTTTCAGCAAGTTCTTTCGCCTCTGTCTCGGTTATATTTTTGACGAGCACGGTCGCCGATCCGAACGACGCGAACTCTTTATCCATGATCTCGAGCGCGCGCGACGTATCCGTTCCGCTCGGCAAATACTTGGCAATATCGTACTCCACTTTCACGCGCGGTACACCGAACGCCGCAAGCACTATAAGCACGACAAAAACGCCGAAAAGAACTATCCTATTCTTGACTATAAACGCGGCTAATTTTTGCATATCTAAATATTACTCCATTAACGAAAAAAATGCAAGCGATAGCAAAATATTTTTTTTCGTGCGGCAAATACTACTGTTATGGACCTGAGAAAAGTTGCGATAATAGGCTGCGGCATGGTCGGCTCTTCCGCCGCATTCTCGCTCATGGAAAGCGGCTTGTTTACCGATATCCTCTTAATAGACGTCAATCGCGACCGCGCGGTCGGCGAAGCGATGGACCTTAGTCATTGCCTGCCGTTTACGCGCGCAGTGGAGATACGTGCCGGATCGTATAAGGATCTCGGCGGATACGGGATCATCATAATAACCGCCGGCGTCGCGCAAAAACCCGGCGAGACACGGCTCGACTGCATAAAAAGCAATGCGGCTATCATGCGAACCATCGTACCGCAAATAACCGCGTACAACCGCGACGGATATATACTTACGGTATCGAATCCCGTAGACGTGCTGACCTATGTTTGTTACAAGTTGTCAAAAAGACCTGCGAATATGGTTTTCGGCAGCGGCACGGTACTCGACTCGGCGAGACTGAAGTTTTCCGTAGGACGCAGGCTCAACGTCGATCCGCGCAGCGTCCACGCGTTTATCATCGGCGAACACGGCGACAGCGAACTTGCCGTATGGTCGAGCGCTAACATAAGCGGGATACCGCTCGACAAATTCTGCGAACACCGCGGATTCGAAGGACACGACGACAACAGACGATCGCTCGAAGACAGCGTCAAGAATTCCGCATACGAGATAATTAAGCGCAAAGGCGCGACATACTACGGCATCGCCGCCGCACTCACGCGTATTTGCTCGAGCATCGTGCGCGACGAACATTCCATTATGCCGGTCAGCGCGTACGTGTCCGGGCATTACGGTCTCGACGGCATCTATATCTCGGTACCGACGCTCATAGGATCGGGCGGCGTGGAAGACCTAATAGACATTCCCCTTTCGGACGCCGAACAAAAAGCTTTGGAAAGATCGGCAAACACTCTTAAAAATGCCATAAACTCGATAGAAATATAGTATTTCGTTTAAACGATCGTAATCACAACATATGAAGATGCTCGATAAGCGCCGTCGGACATTTTCGCACAAACAAAAGCCGCGAAACGGTATCGCTCCGTTCCGCGGTTCTTGATTAAATACTAAATGCCCAATTCTTTTATCCAAGCCTTCATATCGTCTACGGTAAGATCGCCGTTGACGAGTTTACCGGGCAGCCATTTGGCGTCGGGCGACGTCTTGGCTTGAAGTACCGCCTCGGCTTTGCCTAGTTCGCTTCCGCCGCTAGTCGCAAACGGAATGATCGTCTTGCCGGAAAAGTCATAGCTTTTCAAAAATCCGTTGATGATAGTGGGCGCAAGATACCACCATATCGGGAAACCTACGAATACGACGCTATAATCGTCCATGTTCTCCACACGCTCTGCGATCTCGGGCGATTCCATCGTGCGCATTTCGACCGACGTACGGCTGTTTTTGTCGTGCCAATCGAGGTCGGCTTCCGTGTACGGCACGGTCGGTTTGATCGAAAAAATATCCGCACTCGCCGCACGCGCGAGCTGCTTTGCTACCATGGCGGTATCGCCGCCGCAAGAAAAATAAGCTACCAGAATTTTTTTATCCATAATAATATTGCTCCCGTTTCCATTTATTTCCAAAGCACGATATTGTCTATGTTTGCCGTGCCGTTGTTGCATCCTATCTCGACCGTATGCTTGCCTGATTCCAGATCGTCCGACAAATACACCATTTGCGAACCGCCGGTCTCGCCCTTTTCGGTAACGGACGCGGCTTTCTTTCCGTCGATATATACGTCGAACCCGCCATACTTGCCGTCATTGTAACCGAATATGGCAAACGCCGTACCCGTAAAAGTAAATTTGAGCGTGGCGTTATCGCGGCCTTCGTAAATATGTCCGAAAGTGTACAGTCCGGAAACAGTGTTCCACTTCCCGTCGTAACGGAATATCTCGTTGTCCGCCTCGAACACGGCGCCGTCCTTATACGACTTTACTTTGCAAAAATCGATCTTGCTTATCGCTATGTATTTATATGCGGCAACAGAATGAGTATCTGTTACTTCTAGCCGATAATACTTGAAAGTATACTCCTTATCCAAATCGACGCTTACTTTTAATGTACCCAGCGTGGACTGCGAGGTAGAATGTGCCAACACCCATGTTTTACCGTCCGCACTTACCCATAATTGAAAAGCTTTGGGCAAATATTTGGTTGCGTTGTTGTTTGTTGTGGGCGCATACATTATTATACGGTTAGCAGTTATCTCTTCAGAAAGCTCGACATCCACTTTAAACGGTTTATCCGCATTGATATTGTATTTACCGCTGTGTATATAAGTTTCGACATTGCCGTCAAACATATTCTCGATCTTATATTTATCGCTTGAATCCCACGGTGTATAATTTTCACATGACGTCGGAGTTTGAGTAACGGTGTAATCTAAAGTCTCGGTATACGTATATTTGTAATCGCGAAGGAAGAAATAATCGGTCTCGAAATCTTCGTGTATCTCTTCGTACGACGCTCGATACGCATTGGCATATGCGATAGTTATAGTCTCCTGCGGATTTTCTATGATGTTTCCGTCGCTGCCGATAAGGTTACCGTCTTCGTCAATAACGCCCTGCGGCGGTACAAACATACCCCAGCCCAAGCCTATATACGAATTGGTGCCGCCGTGATCGCGCGTACTCTTTAGTATAGCCTTGAAGTATACCCAATCGCCGGCATCGAGATGTTCGAAATCATGATACGTTTCGGGATCGCTATAAAAATTTGCATGGGATTCTTGCGTCTTTATCGTTGCCACACGCGTATAATCAGCATCCTTATTTATCGCCGTATAGAGCGCGCAATCCCAGCGTCCGCGGAGCGCGATGCGATACTTACCCGCCTCGCCGACATGCAGTTTGCCTTTTATCTCGTAGAAAGTATTGTCGGGCAAAGGCTCTTTCGACCATATCTCGGTGTTGCCGTTTTGTACCGGATTAACGTTGTCTACGGTCTCCTTACTCGCCGCGCCATCGAAATTCGATTCGTATGCCGCGACAGCGCTCTCGGGCGCGGTTTCTTCGGTATACGTATAAATCGTGCGCTCGAGCATGTTCTTATTCATTTCGTGAGACTGTTTGAATTCCAAAACCAAGTCGACGTCTTCCACCGCAAACGCGCCGTCTTTCTTGGTAATTGCAAGCGTCACGACGATCTTGCCCGAATTTATATTTTCGTCGGGCGTGAACGTGAATATATTGTTGCCCTTGGACGTTATTTTTCCGTGTTCGGGCGAAACGATCTTTTTAATTCTGTACGAGAATCCCGACGGTATGACGATACTTCCGCCGCCGTACATGCCGCCCTCGGACTTGTACGGGTTGAGGTCGATATCGAACGGCTCGCCGTGTTTAATAACATACGGTCTCATAGTCGTTATGTATTTTTTCTGTCCGTCGTAATTATACGATCTTCCCGTCTGATACACGCACGAAACGGGTACGAACATAGGATACTGCTTTTGCGACGTTTTAAGATCCGGATAATCGTAAGCCGCGTACGGTTTGATCAGTTGGGTATAATAATACATATTGTGGTGCGTTACTTCACCGAATTTTTGGAAGTATGCAAGTCCTTTGCCGCTCGACGAACGAATAAACGCTTCCTGTCCGAAATTATGGAGCAACGTTGCGTAAACGGCAAGACCGCTGGTCGAAGTTATCGCGCCCGTGTTGACACGGTTGAGCGCCCAGGTCGCGCTGGTATACGAGTTCCAGCCGCCGAGCCCCGCTCCGCCGAAATCGCCGATCTGCCGCGCCTCGGATATCTTTGTAAACAAACTGTACTCGACGAGATTCAACGCATTGTTGGTAACCTCGCCGTCCGCGCCGACACCGCAACCGTAACCTTGGAAGTTGTGATTGTATTCGTGCATATTGCCCCATGCGCCGTTCTTGACGAACGCGGCGCAATTAAGCGAACTCGCCATCCAACCTGTGGGACAGTTGACCGACATCTGTCCGGGGAATGCAACCGCCGCGCCCGCAGCCACAAACGGATCGTACAGGAAAACTATGCCCTGCTTGTTGCGCTGCGTAGATACGAGCGAGATCTTCTCCCACAATACCGCCGCATCGTAGATATTTTCGTAAGACAGATTTTGCGCGCCCGCAGCGGCTTTCGGTCCGGAATGAAGCACGCCGTTTTCGCGGACTTCGAGATCGAAATACGGTGCGGAAGATTTTAAATTATCCTCATACTCTTCTTTCGTCGTATACCCGTGTATATAATGCGCGTATTTTACCGCACCGGATATCGTAACAGAGAACTCCGTCCTTTCATCGTAAATATATATAGGTCCGCCGAGATGCGAGCCGACATATCCGGTATATACTTGACGCTCGGAATCGTACGTACAGTTGGTTTTGTTGAGCACGAGTTTGGAAAGTATTATCGGCATACGATTTATCGCTCGCGCGCTCCAAATATTGTTCGCCTTGCCGTTATACAGCGCCTGACCGATAAACACGGCTATACCGTTTGTGGCATCCATATCGGCTTCGTCCATTTCGACCTTTATAACTTCGCCTGCAGGCGCATACAGTCCGGTAACGTTGTACGATGTTCCGTTGGCGCGCGGCATGTAAGTAAGACGCTTGACAACAGCGATCTCATCGTCGGAAACATTGCCGCTGTACATGCCTTCCGCTGCCGAATGTTTATAAAGTTTGCTGTTAATTACCGTAACAAGTTCGTTGTTACGATACAAATTACCGTCGGCGTCCATTCTGTCAAAAACGCCGTGACCGTTCCACGTTTCAACGCCGCAAAGGTTGGCGCTCTCGTTGATGACCGCGCTCTTTTGCTCCGCAGTATAGTTTGCGCCGCGTCCGTATGTCGGGTAAGCGGAGATCACTCCTTTGGAAATCAAACCTTCGTCTGCCGTTTCGATAGGGATCTTGCGCGCTACCGTACCCAAATATTCGGCGGTATACCCGACCTTGGTCCTGACCTTGAAATCGTTGACGTATTCGCCTTTCGAAATATCTTCTTCCGAAACGTAGACGTTGTCGCTCGGGCTTGTCGGCTCGAGATTAACACTGCTATCGTATCCGAGAATGACCGTTTTCGGCGTCGGTTCGGAAGAGCTGTTGCACGAAACAAGTACGACGGTCAATACTATAACTATCGCCAATACGACGGCTACCGCGGCAATAATGATCTTTTTTCTGTCCCAAAAACCTTGTTTTGCCGCCGCTCCGCCCGAATGTTTATTGCCGCTCGCTTTGGCTTTTTGCTGTTTTTTATCCGTCTTGACTTTATTCTCGAGTTCTTTCTTCTTTTCCGGCGCCATATTGTCTACGGCTTGCTTTATCGCCGCCGACTTTCTTGCCGCAGCCATTTCTTCGCGGAGCGCCTTGTTCTTAGACTCCCGCTCGGCAGAACGCTGTTTGGCGCGCTCGAGCGCGTCGGTATTAACTATCTCGGCAGGCTCGGCTGCATTGTTTTTCCCGACAGCCGCACTTTTGGACGCAGTCTTTACAGCGCTCGTCTCCGTGGTTTTGGCGACGGGCTTTGCCGCACTGCCTGCGGGAGTGCCTTTCGCCGCGGGCTTTGCCACAGACGCGTTTTTGGATGCCGATGCCGAAGGCTTGGAAACGGGGGTTTGTACCGCGGCAGTACGCGCGACCGGCTTTTTCGACTCGACGGGCCGCGCCGCAGTCTGCGCCGGCTTAGCCGTACGCTCTGCGGGTTTGACCGTCGTCGGATGCGCAGTCGGGGTCTTGGAAATCGGGGTTACTTTAGCTCGAACAGTCGTATTTTTTACGTTCAACTCGGGCTTATTGTTCTTTGAATCTGCCAAAGAATGCCTCCTTTCACTCGCATTTCGAGTTGAATTTCGATCTACGTATAATATAATACCACAAAATATTCAAATATGCAAACGATTGAATTAACGTGACGGCAATTATACGCATTCGTATTTTTAATATGACTCACCGCTTGCAAACAGCCGTCGCGCACTTGCATGCGGGACGGCTGTGATTTTTGCGATAGAAACTTGTAAAACTTTCAAGACACGGATAGTATGTCAATCGATATCGTATTTGATATACTCGCAATCGTCCGCTTCGATGGAAAGTTCCAATCCGTCGGCGCCGTCGTGCGGATAAATCGTCGATGTGAGCGCTCTGCCGTTCTCGAAAATTTCCACCGAATATTTATCCATTACCACGGTAAGCCGTGTTTCATAACCGCTGCCGAAAGGCATGCGACGTATGCCGCGAACGCTGTCCGGGTCTTTTTCGTGCATGCGTATCTCCGATCCCGAGTTTGACCTGTCGAACACCCACTCGTCGCCCGCGAGTTTCAAAGACGTATAGCAATCCGGTCCGACGCGCAGTTTGAGATCGAGCGCCCGTAAATTCTTTGCTGATACGGTAAACATTCCCGTGATCATTCTGTCGGACAGCGTGCCGTTCACCTTTTTAGCCCGTCCTGCTTTTGCGGCGATCGCAGGGCTTTGAACCAGTCTGTCGCCCGCCACTTCGATACGGCGCGGCGCTGTAAGCATACCGGCAAACCCGTACACATATGACGGATGGGTACGGTCCCACATATCCATCCAACCTATCATGACGTTATCGTTAAGAAACGTCTGCGGCGCATAAAAATCAAAGCCGTAATCGCAAATATGCCCGCGGTCGCTGCCTATGAATCGCTTATTCTTGTAATCGAGTTTACCCAAAACATAACGCGTGGTATGTATATTCAAATGTCTGATACCGTCCGTAGGCGCAAACTGTTCGCTGTAAATAAGAACTCCGAGATCGGACTTGTAATCCGGACACTCGAGCATTATACCGGCGCAATCTCTGCCGAACACGTCAAACTCGAACGTCCACTTGAGAAGATCGTCCGACGAATATATAAGAAGCCTTCCGCGTCCGTGTTTTTTCCGCGCCGCGACGATAGCATAAAACTTATCGTTTTCGCGCCACACCTTGGGATCGCGAAAATCCTCCGGCGCATACCCGTCGGGCAGATCGTCCGAAGAGATAACTACGCCGAGCTTGACGAACGACACTCCGTCGTCGCTCTTTGCAAGGCACTGGACCTGACGAATAGCGTTGCCGCCGCCGTTAAGACTGTGTCCCGTATACATCAGGTAAAGACTGCCGTTCCACTCTATGGCGCTGCCGGAAAAACAACCGTCGCGGTCGTACTTTCTGTCGGGATAAAGGGCGTTGGGAAGATGTTTCCAATGCGTAAGATCGTCGCTTACGGCGTGTCCCCAAATAATGGGTCCCCAAACCGTATCTGCTGGATACGATTGATAAAAAGCGTGATACTTGCCTTTAAACTTGATCAGACCGTTGGGGTCGTTTATCCATCCCTGTTCGCCGGCAATGTGGAAAGAAGGTCTCAAAGTATTGTTGTCCATGTCAGTCTCCGTCAAGATGTAAGCTTGTCGTCTCGCACAATATAGCACATTTCTTCGCGAATTGCAACCGAATCGGCTATGTTTTAGAGACAGTGCAAGGCGGCACATCGTTTGACATGCCGCACATCGCACCGTATTTTCGAGATATAAAATTTATGCGTTTTCCTCGTGCTTTACCGCGACGCGCCACGCAAGCTGCACTTCGCCGTAAACTAAACCGTTGTCCTCGGCGCGCGACACCGGTGCGCTAACAGTGTCGTAACCGACGGTTTCTGGCGCGGTCTCGTAGTAAGTCACGACTTCGTCGAACGTCGCACCCGCCCAGCCTTCGTTAAGTTCTCGATCGCTCAGTTCGAGATAAAGCGTCTCGCCGATATACTCGTGCAAGTCGATAAAGTACGTGCGCATATCGCCGTAGGATACCTTTTGATCTCCGTCTCCGATGAACGGGAAATATGCATCGTCCGCATGGAAATGCGTAGATCTGTACTCGCCGAGCATCGTGCCGTCGGCTTTATAGACCTTGACCGCCGCGGATCTGCCGCCCATTCTGAGCGAGATCCAGCCGGAGCCGGCAAGCTCGAAATTCGTCGAACGTATCGTCCACGTGTCACCGTCCGGGATACCCGTATCCAAGCCGGCAAGGAACCAACCGTTATTATTGAACGGCAATTTTTCGCCCCACATATCGTTGCGGTCTATTACGCAGTCGTGAATATTAATAAAGCGCTCGGGTTCTTCCGCCGCAGCCACATTGACCGAGCAGTTTTTAACGACAGTCCAGCCGACGAGATTGCCATTGTCGAATCCGCCGTTGGCTATTTGATACTTATAATCTTTCGCAAGTTCGAACGCGGTATTATCGGCAAGCCCGTCTTTATAATACGTCGAAAAGCTGTCTGCAAAAAACAGACCGTAATCGCCCGTCGCGTCGTCCGTGATGCGTATGAACACGCGTTTGCCCATAAACGCCGACAGATCCGCTTTATACGGCACGAGCGTGCAATCCTTTGCATTATCGCGAGCGTAACCGCGATTGTTATAGAACTTGGCGAGCACGTTATTCGTTCCGTCCTCGACTATTTCCAAATATACTTGGTCGGGATTCTTCGCGCCTCCGAGCTTATATGTGATCCATCCGCTGCCGCCGACGGTGAACACCGAACTTGTAAGCGTGCCTTTCGCGCCTTCGTTGCCGCCCGTAACCACAAGTTCGTCATTTATATCGGTATAAGCATTGAAAAATTTGCCGTCCGCATTAAACGGTTTTTTCTCGTTCCAATATGTCGTAGCGTTATTTACCCTGCCGAGTTCGTCATTGCTCAGCGTCCAGCCTTCGAGATCGTTGTCGAACCCGCCGTTTGCCACGCGATACGCACGGGTATCGGTCATGTTAAGAACATAATTATACTCGAGTGTTTTCGTCTCGCCACTTACCGTAAACGTCACCGTCACGACAAGCGTATGCGTCGTAACTCTGTCCGTATATGCTCCGAACGTGAGCTTGTAGATTGCGCCGTCGAGTTCGGCAGCCTCGCCGCCGTCCAAAGCGACGGAGTATGTAAGCGGAAGATTTTTGGGATTGTCGATATTCTCCGACAGATCGACGTCCATCCCGGTCTTATCGGTTATAGCCCCGTCGAACAGATCGTAGTTCTTTTCTATGCCGTCCTCGTGTATGAG
>CAJUQF010000053.1 GCA_910588315.1 uncultured Christensenellaceae bacterium
GGCGTACCGCCGAGCAACATATAGCATCCGTCGAGTACGAGCATTATGCCGAGCAGAACGAAATTCGATATAAAAGTGATCTTTTTCGCTTTGATATCCGTCATATTACGCGATTATTCCCGAGATTCGAGTACTGCCTTGATCCTGCGAACGCCTGCCGACGAACTTTGCTCTTTTAAAATTTTAAAATGCCCGAGTTCGCCCGTTCGCGCGGCATGCGGTCCGCCGCAAATCTCTTTGCTGTACTCGCCCATTGTATAGACCTTGACTTTTTCGCCGTACTTTGACGCAAACAAGCCTACCGCGCCCTGCGCTTTAGCTTCGTCGACCGTCATCTCTTCGCACGTCACAGGCACGTCCGCTTTGATCGCCGCATTGACTTTGTCCTCGACGGCTTTTATCTCTTCCGGAGTCATAGCTCTGCCGAACGAAAAATCGAATCTGAGCCGTTCCGGAGTAATGTTACTGCCGCGCTGATTGACCGACGGATCGTTCAGCACTTCTTTGAGCGCTCTGTGCATAAGGTGCGTCGCGGTATGAAGCCGCGCCGTCAATTCGCCGGTATCGGCAAGTCCGCCTTTAAAACGCTGTTCCGCGCCGGCGTGCGACAGGTTTCTGTGTTCTTCGAACCGCGCGTTGAACCCGTCGACGTCCACCTTGAACCCGCGCTCTTTTGCAAGCTCCACTGTCATTTCAAGCGGAAAACCGTAAGTATCGTACAAACGGAACGCCGACTTTCCGGGGATGGTATCCGTCTGTAAAAACTTGCAAAGTTTTTCGAATTCCTTTATGCCGTTTTCGAGCGTGCGCTCGAACCGCGCCTGTTCCTCGTCGATCTCGTGCATTATCTTTTCGCGCGCGACGCCGAGTTCGGGGTACGTGCTTTCGTACTTATCCACGACTACCGCCGCTATCGAAGAATAATCGCCGGTACTCAGTCCCAATCCCGCGCCGAACCGTATCGCACGACGCAAAAGTCTGCGCAAAATATAGCCTTGATCTACGTTGGACGGCGTAACGCCGCGCTCGTCGCCTATGATAAACGTGGCGGTACGGATATGATCGGCAACCACGCGGATCGCTTTTACATGCTCGTCATCGCCGACGGACTTGCCCGAAAGAGCTTCTATTTTTGCGACGATGGGCGCAAACACGTCCGTATCGTAAACGGATTTTAAACCCTGCACGTTCATGAGCGCGCGTTCGAGTCCCATACCGGTATCGACGTTCTTTTGTTTGAGCGGCGAGAACGTGCCGTCCGCGTTCTTGTTGAACTGCATAAACACGTCGTTCCATATCTCGACGTACTTTCCGCAATCGCATGCCGGCGAGCAGTCGTCGCAGCATTTGGGCTTGCCGGTATCGAAAAACATCTCGGTATCCGAGCCGCACGGACCGGTCTGTCCCGCGGGTCCCCACCAATTATGTTTTTTGCCGAGATAAAAAATATTCTCTTTTTTTATACCGCACTTTTCCCAAAGCGCCGCGGTCTCGGCATCGCGCGGACAGTCGGCGTCGCCTTCGAATACGGTGACGGAGAGCCGATCGGGCGCAATGCCGAGCTGTTTAGTCAAAAACTCGTAGCTCCACGGCACCATCTCTTTCTTAAAGTAATCGCCGAGGCTCCAGTTGCCGAGCATCTCGAAAAATGTGCAATGGCTCGCGTCGCCCACTTCGTCGATGTCGCCCGTGCGCACGCATTTTTGCGTATCGCAAAGCCGCTTGCCCGCAGGGTGCGGCTGCCCCAAAAGATAAGGAACGAGCGGATGCATGCCCGCCGTGGTAAAAAGCACCGTCGGGTCGTTTTCCGGGATCAGCGATGCCGAAGAGATCGGCGTGTGTCCGCGCTCGCGAAAAAATTCCATCCATTTTTTGCGAAGTTCGTCGCTTGTAAGTTTCATATTTATATCCTCGCTATAATTACTTTTTCAACTGCTCATACAGCTTTTTCACACCCGATTTCATCGTTGTGAGTTTTATAGGCAATACGCTCATGAGCTTTGCGTTGCTCGCACTGTATTCGAGATCGGGCGCGGGATTTTTGACGACGATATCTATATCGAATCCGTCCTTTCGTATAAGCCGTTTCATGGTTTTGGCGATTTCGAGATAACTCATCTTGTCATCGGCAACGAGATTATAATCGCCGCGCGGCAAGTTCTTTTGCAGGAACGCCGCAATCACCCTGACTGCGTCGCACACTTCGATCGCGCTTATCACTCTGTCGCGGTCGATCGTTATTTGTTTTTTACCGCGGCTCGCCGCCGCAACTATCTTGTTGATCGGACGCGTGCCGCCGCCTTCGCCGTATACGTTGAATATGCGAAGAACTGTCGTTATCTTATCCTTGCTCGCAAGCACGTTTATGAGATATCTTCCCAGCCCGTAGCCGTCGGTCGGAATGGACGAACCGAATTTATCTTCGGTAAAGTCCACGATGGGACGCGACCTGTCAAACTCGACGCCTTCGCCTACGGTTATAAGTTTCTTCACGCCGTGCGCTATCGCCATATATTGAATATTCTTAAACATTATAAGATTATCCGCTTCGAGCGGCGCGGCGTTTCCCGAAGAACCGAGTCCCGCCAAATGCACTACCGCGTCGAATTTGTTTTTGGCGAACATCTTTGCGATAGACCGCGCATCGGTCAGATCCATTTGCTCGTGCGTGGGCGCAACGATATCGAACGTCTTTTTATACGTCTTGATAAACGTCTTACCGATAAACCCGCTTCCGCCAGTAACAAGTATTTTCATATCGACCTCCGATACAGAAAAATATATATCTTTAGTTAAGCTTTATAACTCGACTTAAGTTCCACTACTCTGTTAAATGCGTCGGTGTCTTTTTCGTCGCGTGCGAAGTAGCCTATGCGGAAGAACTGCACGCCTTCGCCGACTTTCAGTTCTTTGACGGCAGGCTCTGCTTTGGCTGTGCCGACGGTAAGCGAATTACGGTCGATACGTTCTTCTATCGTGCCGTCGCCGTCGGGTACTATCGCCGACAAATATCTGATCTTGATATCCGCGGCTGTAGCTCTGTCCACCCATTGAATAACGCCCTTCGCCTTGACTTCGTCGGTCTTTTCGACGCGTATTTTAGTCACTTTACCACTCTTATCGGTATCGAAATCTATACAGCGCACTATAAACGAGTTCTTAAGCCTGACGAATCCGCCCGGCACCAATCTATGATAACCCTTGGGCGGTTCCGCCATGAAGTCCTCTCTGTTGATATACAGTTTGTTGGACATGACTATCTTGCGCGTTATGACGGGGGTTGTCGCCGTCGCGGGATCGATAGCCGTCGGGTGCGGCACGGTGTATTCGCCGCCTTCGGTTATCTCGATCTCTTCTCTATGATCGTCGGGCATATTCACTATATCGAGTTCGACGGGATCGGGTACGACCATATACCGCCGCGCGTAAGCGTTGAGTTCGTCGCGCACACAGTCGTAAAACTGCGCGGCGTCTACAGTGCCCACCGCTTTCGCCAGCCCGACTTCGTTGCAGAACGCAACGATCGCATGCGCAGGTACGCCGCGTCGACGCAAGCCGGAAAGCGTAGGCATTCTCGGATCGTCCCAACCGTCCACCGCGCCGATATCGACGAGCTGTTTCAAATAGCGCTTGCTCATGACGGTATCTGTTATGTTGAGCCTTGCAAACTCGATCTGACGGGGCTTGCTCGGCGTATCGCAGTTGTCGACGCACCAATCGTAAAGCGGTCTATGATCCTCGAATTCGAGCGAACAACAGGAATGCGTTATACCCTCGACGGCGTCCTCGAGCGGATGTGCGAAATCGTACATAGGATATATACACCACTTGTTTCCCGTGCGATGATGCGGCGCGTGCAGTACTCTGTAAATGACCGGATCGCGCATATTCATATTGGGCGACGCCATATCTATCTTGGCACGAAGTACCATGCCGCCGTCGGGAACGGCGCCGCTTTGCATTTTATCGAACATCGAAAGGTTTTCTTTGACAGATCGATTGCGCGCAGGCGACGGCGTGCCGGGCGAAGTCAACGTGCCGCGCATAGCGCGGATCTCGTCCGGCGTACTCTCGTCTACATACGCCAAACCCTTTTTTATAAGCGTTATCGCACAGTCGCGCATAAATTCGAAATACTCGGACGCATAATAAATGCCGGCAGGCTCGAATCCGAGCCAACGAATATCGTTTTCTATCTGCTCGCAAAAATCGGCGTCCTCTTTGACGGGGTTCGTATCGTCGAAACGAAGATTACACTTGCCGCCGTACTTTTTCGCCGTGGAAAAATTGAAACATGCCGCTTTGGCATGACCTATATGCAGTCTGCCGTTGGGTTCGGGCGGAAAACGCATAACAACGTTTTTTATCTTGCCGCTTTTAAGATCGTTATAGATGATGTCTTCTATAAAGTTAGTCGGCGTGATTTTTTCGAGATCCATAAATTTTTCTCCGAAATAAATTAAATATAATTTACAACAACTCTCAATCGAATAAGATGTCGCACAAGTATCGGCGAGAGGCAACCGACGAGACGATACGACGCAAACGGATCGCGCCCAAAATTGTGTACCGAGCAGGCACGTACTCCGAAGTCGTAGCCAAAGCGCTACGATGAGTGAAGGCACAACACAGAAAGCGCCGATATCGGTAGCAATACGCCGTACAAGTATCGGCGAGAGGCAGTCGACGAGACGATACGACGCGAACGGATTGCGTAGGCAATTTGTGCATCAAGCAGGCGCGGTCGCGAAGTCGTAGTGGAGCTACGACAAGCGATTGCAACGAACTTGATGTGCAAATTGACAGCAAGACGTCGCACAAGTATCGGCGAGGAGGCTAAAATAAACCGGATATCTTGCCGTTATCGTCTATCTTCATGCCGACGGCATTGGGCTTTTTGGGCAGTCCGGGCATGAGCATTATATCGCCGGCGACGATAACCACAAAGCCCGCGCCCGCGCGGTACTGCACATCCCTGACCGTGATATCAAAGCCTTGAGGACGTCCGAGTTTTTTGGCGTCGTCCGACAGCGAATATTGCGTTTTAGCAATACACACCGGCAAAGCGTCCACTCCGAGCGGCAACATTTTTTCGAGATTCTTTTTGGCTTTTGCGGTCCATACGACTTTATCGGCGCCGTAAATTTTTGTCGCGACTTTTTCGGTCTTTTCGACGATCGTATCGCCGTTATCGTAAGTGAGCGTAAGCTTGGGCTTGCCGTTTGCCGCTTTTACAACGGCGTTCGCGAGATCGACTGCGCCCGCACCGCCTTTCGCCCAGCATTCGCACAGCACGGCTTCCGCGCCCGCTTTGCTTGCGGCTTTCTTGACAAACGCAATATCGCCGTCGGTATCGTCGGTAAACTTATTGATGGCAACGACGACGTTCTGAGAAAATACTTTGGTGAGATTTTCGATATGTTTGACGAGATTGCCGACGCCTACGGCAAGGTCGCCGTTGCCGCCGTACTTGAGCGCACGGACCGTCGCGACGAGTACGGTCGCCGACGGAGTGATGCCTGCCGTACGGCACTTGATATCGAAGAATTTTTCGGCTCCGAGATCGGCGCCGAACCCTGCTTCCGTGACGACGTAATCGGCATAGCTTGCCGCGGTCTTTGTCGCTATCACAGAGTTACAGCCATGCGCTATATTGGCAAACGGTCCGCCGTGTACGAACGCGGGCGTGCCTTCGAGCGTCTGCACGAGATTGGGTTTTGCGGCGTCTTTGAGCAACACCGCCATTGCCTCGTTAGCTTCGAGATCGGCGGCCGTTACGGGTTTGCCTTCGTAATCGTAGGCGACGATTATACGTCCGAGCCTTATTTTGAGATCGTCGAAATCGGACGCCAGACAGAGCGTAGCCATGATCTCGCTCGCCGCGGTGATGTTAAAACAATCGTCTCGCGCACCCGAGCCGGCATTGACTATAACGGAACGCAAAGCGCGGTCGTTGCAGTCCATGCAACGGTTAAACGTTACCTTTGCGATACCGAGCGGATTGCCGAAATAAATGCTGTTGTCGATCATCGCGCACAAAAGGTTGTTGGCGGCAGTGATCGCATGAAGATCGCCGGTAAAGTGCAGGTTTATATCGTCCATGGGCAAGATCTGCGCCATACCGCCGCCTGTCGCGCCGCCTTTCATACCGAAAACGGGTCCGAGCGACGGTTCGCGAAGTGCAAGCGCCGTGAGTTTACCTATCTTATTCATACCGTCGGCAAGTCCTATGGACACCGTCGACTTACCCTCGCCCGCGGGAGTAGGATTGATCGCCGTAACAAGAATTATCTTGGCTTTGGGCTTGTCTGCGGGATTCACCTTGGCGACCAGATCGCCGTAGCGATAGATGTTGTCGATAGAAAGCTTTGCCGCGATCTGCTCGATGGGTACGGGTTGCGCTTCGTAAGCGATTTCGATGTCCGTTTTCATAAATATCTCCTTGTACTGCGCCGTGACCGTGCGCTTGTTGATAAATAAATTGTGTTATGCCGCAAAGCTTTGTTACAGCGAGCATTTTCACTCATCGTAAAAAGAATTATGCCATGCCTATGGTCTTGTCAATGATATCGCCGATATCTCCGTCCGACTCGGCAACGGCTCGCTTGCTCCTGCCCGCAAGCGCCATCGCAACGACGGCAAGCACGGTTGCCGCCGCAAACCCGTATATAAATCCGGTTATATCACCGGAATACGAAATAACGGTGATCACTACGGACGCGACGGTAAAAGCTATCGCCGCCGCCGCAAGCATCGTGAGTTCCAAAAGTATATAAACGGTACCGATGGTAATGCGCGATTTGATCGTGAGAAATCTGAGTTTGGTCTGACGTACCGAAACCGCACCGCCGAGTCCCGTTAAAACGGCAGCGGCAATAAGACAAGCGTACAGCCCGTCTCCACCCAGTTCCGTCGCCGCCGCACATACGAGCAGAACGCACGCACATGTCGCGCATACGAATTCCATTGCCGACAGCATTACGGTCCGGCGCTTTACGATTCGCGTACAAGCGCACGCCGCAAGCGCATACACGCCGACAAGCGTCGCCGCGGCAATGACCGTTCTGTACACGCCCGCTCCCGCAAAAAATCCGAAATATACGATCAGCGCGGATATCGTAGAAAATGCCGATTCGAAAAACAATGCCGAGAAATACATCTTTCTGTCAAGACCGCCGTAAAACGCCGCAAAAACGCTCTTTACGGTGCGCGCGCGTCTGCGTCCGCCCAGCCGCGGTATTCCGTAATGCGTCGCGAGATATTGCGTCATCGCAAGCACTATCGAAACGCCGCTCAAAACAAACGCGGTATTGATATACGCGGTTTCTTCGTCGTAATACAAAAAACCGAAAAACACGACTACCGCCGCTGCGGCTCCCGCCGCGCACAGTATCTCGTTAAACGGTGCGGAACTCACTATCCCGCCGCCTGTCAGCCGCGCGCGCACGGAAAATGCGCAGTATCTATGCACCGCGATCGCCGACACGAAAAATAACGCGCCGAAAAATATCAAACAGTTGCCCGCAGGTCCGCCGTCCCGAGCGCTCCATGCCATAGCGAAAAAAAACGCTGCCACAAACGCAGAAATAGGCAATGCCAAATGATATCTTCCGAAAAGCAGCATATCCGATTTGTGTATGATCAAATAAAACAGCGGAAGGATCGCGAACGGAACGAGGCACGCGACGGGAATGAACCACATTACTATAGTTCCGTCCAAACGTGCGATATACGGTACGAACAGCAACAGGCACATAACAAGATAGCCCGTCGTAAACGCATCGCACGACAGGCATAACCGTTGAAATTTGTTTTCCGTTCTACCGGCAGATTCCAAGTATGTCCGCACTCCTTAGGTATATATAGGGTACGAACAAATTATATACCAAACCGCGGCTGTTTGTCAATTATAATAAGTACAGGCGCACGGACTTTTATTCGAGTATCGCTTTTGCTTTATTTACGCAACCGAAGATCGACTTGATTATATATCGTTTCCGTTGGCGTGGTCTATATAAAAACATGTGCGTCCGCGCTCCGTTCGGAGAGTACCGTACTCGATTATTATTGCACCGACTCCGGCGGCGGCGCAAACATTGCGATATTCATATCGCCGTCGGCGCTTACGTCCGCACTTATGAATTTAAGCCGTTTCCCCGCCGATATCGAGCGTTCTATTTCGTCGTACCCCGCCTTATCGGAAAAAGTCTTATTACTGCGCAATACCGTAACTTTCCCGGCAAGCACGAGCTCGTCCAGCCGTTTGACCGCCAAGCCGCTCTCGTCCCACAGCGCAAGCGCTTTATACGCGCCGTCGTAGACCTTTACGTTTATGAGCGCATCCGCCGCAGTGTACACGCGCACGTCGCGAAAACAGTCGGCGGACAAAAGGTATCCTCCGTGCTTGACCTCGACTGTTTTATCCTCACCGTCCGCAGGCGCGTTGAGCCACTTAGTGGATTCGTAACAAAACAGCGCGCAGCATACTATATAAACAAGCACGTCGATGAGTAAACGTACCGCCCAAATATTCCAGACCGTCCGTATAGCTATATCGAACACCATAACTACCGCACCGGACGCGATAAACGAGAGTATGACGGCGATCATGCCGCGGGCGCCTATTTTGGAATTCACCGATAACACACAACCGGCGATGCTCGCGCCCAGCCTGTAAAAAGCTTTTGCCGACAGTCCGAACAGTAAAGCCGTAAACGCGCACGACACCACGGTAATAACTATGCGATATTCGCGCGATACAACGTCCGGGTAGTATACGAAATACTGCCACAGCGCGAGACCGCCTATCGCTCCGCCCACCGCAATAAGCGCCGCGCGAAGGATTATAAGTTTTTTCTTATCGTAACAAAGTTGTTCGTTTATCATGATAAATTCCGAAACCGAATTTGTATTTTGATATTTCGATCGATAATGCTACTCTGTACCGTACAGTTTTCGCATATCGTTTTTAGCGTCCGCAATAAACACTTTAAGCGCCGAAAACCTGTCGGCGACATAGTTGTTATCGACCATGCGCTTGATATAATATTCGTCCCCGACGAGCACCGCCATTTTCTTTGCGCGCGTTATCGCCGTATATAAAAGATTGCGCGTCATGATGACGGGCGCGCCGCCCACCACCGGCATTACCACCGCATCGAACTCGCAGCCCTGACTCTTATGCACGGTAACGGCATACGAAAGAATGAGCTGACGCCTGGTATCGCCCGTGTACGTGACGAGCCTGCCGTCCTCGAACTCGACCTGTATCTCTCCGGTGTCGAAAACATGTACGACAATACCTATATCGCCGTTAAACACGCCCTTACCGGATATCGAACCGCGCATAAACTCCAAGTCGTAGTTGTTCACGGTGTGCATTACCCTGTCGCCCTCGGCAAACGTAATATCTCCCAACGTCACGCGTTTTAAACTGCTGCCGTTGAGCGTCGCTTGCAACCGGGTATTAAGACTGTTTACGCCGCACACGCCGTTTTTAAGCGCGGCTATCACTTGAATTCTATGCGGTTCGATACCGCAAAAATCAGTGATACGCTTTGTCGCAAGTTCCACAGTCATGTCCGCGGTTTCCTGCGCCGAGCGCATTCGGAAGAAAAAGAAATCCCCGTCGCGCGAAGTCAAATCGGGCATACGTCCGTCGTTGATTTCGTGCGCTGCAAGCGCGATAAGGCTTGTCTGCGCCTGTCGGTACACAAATCCGAGTTTGGTAACCGGTACGAGTTTGCTTTCTATAAGATCGCGTAAAACATTGCCGGAACCTACGGACGGGAGCTGATCGGCGTCGCCCACCACGATAAGTTTGGTCTCGTCCGACAATTTGTCGAGCAGCATCTTGAAAAGAAAAATATCGACCATCGAAAACTCGTCGACTATCACCGCGGACGTGTCGAACTTTTCGCCTTCCGCAAACGACAGCAACGCGCGATGGATAGTGGACGCCTCCCTGCCGCAGCCTTCGGTTATGCGTTTTGCGGCGCGTCCCGTCGGCGCAAGCAATGTCGCGCTCAACCCGAGCGAGTCGAGTACGAACAGTATGCAGTTGATAATGGTGGTCTTGCCGGTACCCGGTCCTCCCGTGATAACCGACGCTCCCGACGCGATAGCGTTTTCCACCGCCTCGCGCTGTGTCGGGTGCAAAGCGATACCGTTAACTTTCTCGAACCTGTCTATTACCGCCGAGATATCGGTAGCGATGACGCCGTCGCCGTCGACGCGCCTGACGAGCTTAATGCCGACGGCGCGTTCCGTTCTGTAATAATGTTCGCCCATAACCGCACCGTCGAACGGCACGACCGCCTTACGCGAAATAATAAGCGAGTCGAGCGCACACTCCAGCATATCGCCGTCGAACTCTACGAGAATACGTTTTGCCTCGTCCATAAGCCGATCGCGCGGGAGATACGTATTGCCCTCTTTTTCGCACGCGCTTTTGAGCGCATGGACAAGCCCCGCACCCATGCGAAACTCGCTCATCTTGTCTATGCCGAGCGACTGCGCGATTCGGTCCGCGGTAAGAAACCCGACGCCGCCGACGTCCTCGACGAGTACGTACGGATTGGTCTTGACCGTAGTCACGGTCGCAGAGCCGTAGATGGCGTATAGCTTCATAGCAAGGTTGACCGATATCCCGTAGCTTGCCAAAAACATCACCGCCTCGCGCTGACGGTACAGCGTCTCGTAACCTTCCGCTATCTTTTTCGCCTTGTTTAAACTTATGCCCTTTATCGACGCGAGCTTTTCCGGCGACTTTTCGATAATATCGATAGTCTCGGTGCCGAACCTGTCGACTATGAGCGCCGCCGTTTTTTCGCCGACGCCTTCGATAAGTCCCGAACCCAAAAACTTGATTATACCGTAAACGGTATGCGGTTGTTTGACAGAGGCGCGTTCCGCTTTGAACTGCGTTCCGAACCGCGGATGGATAACGAACTCGCCTTCGAGTTCGAGATAATCACCGGGCGTTACGGGCGGAAGATTTCCGGCAACGGTAACGGGCTCGCCGTCCATATCGAGCATGAGCGCCGTCCAACCGTTTTCGTCGTTGCGAAAACGTATCTCTTCCACCGATCCGGTTATCCGCTCCAAATCAATACTCCGCTTTCAGTTTTTCGACGCAGTCGGTCTGTTCCCACGGCAGATCGGGTTTTCCGAAATGCCCGTAGTTTGTAGTGCGCCTGTATATCGGCTTTTTAAGCGACAGTTTGTCCGCTATCGCGGCAGGACGGAAGTCGAACACCCGCTCTACGACTGCAAGCAGTTTTTTGTCGTCGCCCGTTCCGAACGAATCGATAAACAGCGAGACCGGGCGCGCCTTGCCTATGGCATAACCGACCTGCAACAACACTTTTTCGCACAACCCCGCCGCGACGAGATTTTTGCACACATAACGCGCGTAATACGACGCGGAGCGATCCACCTTGGACGCGTCCTTACCGGAGAACGCACCGCCGCCGTGCGCTATCGCGCCGCCGTATGTATCGACTATTATCTTGCGTCCGGTAACGCCGGTGTCGCCCGCCGGTCCGCCTACAACGAACCGTCCGGTCGGATTGACGAGTATCTCCGCTTTTTTTAAAAACTTTTCGGGAATAACGCGCTTAACGACGCAATCGATTATGCCGTCGCGGATATCTTTATCCGTCGCGCTCTCTTCGTGCTGCGCTGACACTACCACAGTCCCCGCCGATACGGGTACGCCGTTCTCGTAAACGAGCGATACCATCGCTTTGCCGTCGGGTCGCAGAAACGGTAGTTCTCCGCTCTTGCGCGCCGCGGCAAGCGCCTTTGTAAGCCCGTGCGCAAGCGTGATGGGCATAGGCATAAGTTCGCTCGTCTCCGAACAGGCATAACCGAACATCATGCCCTGATCTCCTGCGCCAACTTTGTCGTAATCGTTTTGCGATAACCCCGTACGCGCCTCCAAAGACCGTAAAACGCCGCGCGAAATATCGGGCGACTGACCGTTAATGCAATTCAAGACCGCAC
>CAJUQF010000054.1:0-1132 GCA_910588315.1 uncultured Christensenellaceae bacterium
CGCTACAGAGATCTCGGTATCGATTCGCGGCGGCGGCATAGATAAAATAGTTGTTTCGGATAACGGCGGCGGCATAGAATTCGACGATTTGCCTACGGCTTTTATGCCTCATGCTACAAGTAAAATAAAGAATATCGACGATCTTGAAACTATATCGACGCTGGGTTTTCGCGGCGAAGCTTTGCCGAGCATAGCATCGGTGGCAGACGTGACAATGATTTCGCGCACGGGTGATTGCGAATTCGGTGGAAAGATAGTTTACCGCGACGGACGGCTTGTAGAACATGACGAATGCGGTGCAAGTTACGGCACTACGGTTACAGTCGAAGATCTGTTTAAAAATATACCGGCGCGTAAGAAATTTCTGAACAAGCCGTCTCGTGAAGAAACCAAAATTTTCACATTGATCGAGCATCTCGTGCTTGCAAATCCCGATATAGTATTTAAATTCGACAGCGAAACAAAGCGGTTTTCTTCGCCCGGAGAAGGGCTGAAGAGTGCGGTTTTCGCAGTATACGGTGATAGTGTTTTAAAAAATACCGCCGAAGTATCGCTTGCGGAACCTCCGATAGAGATCACCGGATTTACGTGTTTACCTACATTTACAAAACCGTCGAAAAACTATCAGAACATAATAATCAACGGCAGATATGTCGAAAGCGCCGATATTCAATATGCCGTTTATTCCGTATACGCGCCTTATCTCATGAAACGGCAGTATCCGCTGTTTGTGTTACATATAAACATGCCGTTCGATATGGTCGACGTAAACGTGCATCCGAGCAAGATGCAAGTCAAATTTGCAGATACCGTAAAAGTTAAGTCCACCGTAGCGCGCGCTATAAAAAACGCCGTAATGCCGAGACTTACCGAAGTAAAAAAATTAAACGACGAAGACTTCGATTTCAAGCAGTCCGAAACATCCGATTTCGGAAAAGCACATACTCTTCAATCGTTTTTCAATATGCCCGCATCGCAGATCGTCGCAGAGCCTAAATCAGTCGAAACATACGATAAAATTACAACCGAAAACGATACATCCGATATGCCGAGTACGATCGCGGATACTCAAGATCAACATACGCCGATAGGCGATGAAACAGCATATCGATCACATTATGCGGATATATAA
>CAJUQF010000054.1:1142-11792 GCA_910588315.1 uncultured Christensenellaceae bacterium
CGGATTTTACGGACAAAAAGGCTTTTGCTCCGTTGGAATACAGATATGCGGGTAAGTTATTTAACACGTATTTGGTGTTGGAGAGCGGTGATAACTGTTACTTTATAGACCAGCATGCCGCGCATGAAAAACTGCTGTACGATAAACTATTGCACGACTACGAATCTAAAAGAATGCAAACGCAACCGCTTATGATACCGTTTGTATTCGATGTGTCTGCCACCGATGCAGAGGCTTTAAACGAAAACATCGATCTACTCGCGGATTGCGGGTTTGGCATTACGCCTTTCGGGGAATATACATTTACAATGTCGCATTTACCTTATGAATGTGCCGGCATAGATTTACAGTCTTTTATTTCGGATCTGCTGTTACTTATCAATTCACGCGATAAAAGCCCGATGATACTTAAAGAACGACTTATGCAAGCGGCTTGTAAAGCAGCGGTCAAAGGCGAAATAGACGATCTCGGTCAATCCGAGATCGACGCGTTGCTTTCGGAAATGACGGCTAAAAACATCACGTTATTTTGCCCGCACGGTAGACCGATCGCAGTCAGCTTTTCCAAAAAGGAGATAGAAAAGTGGTTCAAGCGCATCGTGTAAAAACCGTTGCCATAGTTGGATGCACTTCCGTCGGAAAATCCGATATAGCCGTAAAACTTGCGCGTGAAATCGGTGGAGAGATCATAAGCGCCGATTCCATGCAAATTTATCGCGGATTCGATATAGGGACAGGAAAACTTTCACGTAAGGATATGTGCGGCGTTGCGCACCATATGATCGACATAGCCGATGGCGACGCCGATTTTTCGGTAGGCGATTATGTGGAAAGTGCAAAGAAAATCATCTACGATATTTCGGTTCGTGGGAAATTACCGCTCATAGTGGGCGGAACCGGATTGTACGTCAATGCACTGTTTTCCGGCTGTAATTTTGCTGATTCGCCCAAAGACGTCGATATGCGTAACGTTTTGAAACTCGCATCGCATTTCTTCGGCGGCAATATTATGCACAAATTACTACGCAATATCGATGAACAATCCGCGTGCAATATATCCGAAAACGACACAAAACGGATAATACGCGCACTTGAAATATATTTGTCGAGCGGAAAAACAAAAACCGATGCCGTCAAAACGGAAAAACCGTACGACGACTTAACCGTAGTATTGACGTTGCCGCGCGATATCTTATACGAACGAATCAACAACAGAGTACACAAAATGTTCGATGACGGACTTATCGACGAAGTCAACGGGCTTATGCGTTTTAAGAATTGCGGATCGATGCAAGCGCTCGGATACAAACAGATAGCGGAAAATCCCGGATCTTCGCGTATAATGCTCGAAGAGTTGACCGCGCAAAAAACGCGAAACTACGCCAAGCGACAAATAACGTATTTTAAAAATATCAAACTAAACAAAGTGTTTATCGACGCTCGAGACTATGAGCTCATAAAGAGTACGGTAACACGATTCACGGAGTCATAATGAATAAACATATCACCACCGCACTCGATAAATTGAACGAAAGATTTAAGCAAGTGGACGACACGGCACTGCATAATCAAAATAAAGTCCTGAATGCTTTTATCGAAAATCGTATTGCACTAAGGCATTTTGCGCCTACAAGCGGGTACGGTTACGATGACGTCGGCAGGGACACGCTCAATAAACTTTTCTCGGATATCTTTCAAACGGAAGACGGTATCGTGTCACCGCTGATAACGTCGGGGACGCATGCGCTATCGATAGCTCTATTCGGATTGCTTCGTCCCGGGCAAACGTTGCTGTGCGCGACCGGAAAACCGTACGATACGCTTAACGACGTTATTTTTGGCGACGGGATAGGCTCTTTAAAGGACTTTAACATTAAATGCGTGATTGTACCGCTATCGGACGGAAAGCCCGATATAGCGGCGATAAAGACGCAAATTACGGCTTGTAAGCCGGACGTTTTCATGATACAGCGTTCACGCGGATACGATATGCGTCCGGCGCTTTCCGTGGCTCAGATAAACGATTTGGTCGCACTTGCTCCGCAAGGTTGTAAAACCATGGTGGATAACTGTTACGGTGAGTTTACCGAAAAGACCGAACCGAAAGCAGACGCGCTTGTCGGTTCGCTTATAAAAAATCCCGGCGGCGGAATAGCTCCGACAGGCGGATATATTTGCGGAAGCAGGGCGGCGATAAAACAAATAGAAAGTCGTTTCACGGCTCCGTCGATAGGACGTGAAGTAGGTTCGTATGCTGCGGATTACAGACCGTTTTATCAAGGACTTTTTACCGCGCCGCACACCGTTGCGCAAAGCGTAAAAACCGCACTGCTGTTTTCTCGGCTTTTTTCCGATCTCGGTTATGAAACACTTCCGAAACCGTCCGATCCAATAGACGATATTATCTGTTCCATCGCTTTCGGTGACGAGAAAAAGCTTATCGACTTTTGTAAAACCATACAGAGCGTTTCGCCGGTCGACAGTTTTGCCATACCGGAACCTTGGGATATGCCGGGATATAACGATAAGATAATCATGGCGGCAGGCGCTTTCGTACAAGGCGCATCAATAGAGCTTTCATGCGACGCGCCGATACGTCCGCCTTACACGGCGTATCTTCAGGGCGGAATAACTTTCGAACACGGAATCATCGCGGCAGAACGATGTCTGGCTGCGCTCGGAATTTTTTGATAATCATATACACTTAATCAAAATCACTTGATTTTTCGATATTATTGTGATATGCTTTAAAAGGTAAATCCAAATATACATTTAAGGAGATATTATGTCGGAATTGAAGATCAAAAAAGTTGTCGGCAGAGAAATTATAGACTCTCGCGGCAATCCTACGGTAGAAGCAGAAGTCGAACTTGAGAACGGCGTTATCGGCAGAGGCGCATCCCCGTCCGGCGCATCCACGGGCGAGTTCGAGGCTATAGAGCTTCGCGACGGAGATAAGACCAGATTCGGCGGTAAAGGCGTCGCAAAGGCCGTTGCCAACGTCAACACTACTATCAACGAAGCGCTCAAAGGCGTTGATGCGTTCGACACGTACAAAGTAGATAAAGTTATGCTCGACGCCGACGGCACCGAAAACAAATCCAAGCTCGGTGCAAACGCTATTCTTGCAGTTTCGATCGCAGCGGCAAAAGCGGCAGCACAGGCGCTTAACATCCCGCTTTACCGTTTCTTCGGCGGCAGCGCGTCCACTCGTTTGCCCGTTCCCATGATGAATATTTTGAACGGCGGCGCGCATGCGACAAATACCGTCGACGTGCAGGAATTCATGATCATGCCCGTCGGTGCAAAATCTTTTGCTGAAGGTTTGCGCTGGTGTACGGAAGTTTTCCACACTCTTCAATCGCTTTTGAAGAGCAAAAATCTTGCAACTTCGGTAGGCGACGAAGGCGGGTTTGCGCCCAATCTCGCAAGCGACGAAGAGGCTATCAAAAATATTCTCGAAGCAGTTAAAAAAGCAGGATTTAAAGAAGGCACGGATTTCGTTCTTGCAATGGACGCCGCCGCGAGCGAATGGAAAGGCGCAAAGAAAGGCGAATACCGCATGCCCAAAGCCAATAAAGTTCTTACCACTGCCGAACTTATCAATCATTGGAAAGAACTCACCGAGAAATATCCCATTTATTCGCTCGAAGACGGATTGGACGAAGAAGATTGGGAAGGCTGGCAGAAACTCACCGATACGCTCGGCAAAAGAGTACAGCTTGTCGGCGACGATCTTTTCGTAACTAACGTAAAACGTTTGCAGAAAGGCATTGATCTTCATTGCGGAAACTCCATCCTCATCAAACTCAACCAGATCGGTTCGGTTTCCGAGACTATGGAAGCGATTAAACTCGCACAGCGCAACGGCTACACTTCGGTCGTTTCGCATCGCAGCGGCGAGACCGAAGATACGACCATTGCCGATCTTGCAGTCGCAATGAACGCGGGTCAGATCAAAACCGGTGCGCCGAGCCGTTCCGAGCGCGTTGCAAAGTACAACCAACTTCTTCGTATCGAAGATGCTTTGGGCGTTGCGGCAGATTATCCCGGAATCAAAGCTTTTAATATCAACCGCTGATCGTAATACTCGACCTAATAAAGCGATACCGTGCATGTGTGCGGTATCGCTTTTTAAGTTGAGATACGAAAAATATCAACAAGCGGCGATAATCGATAATTAGATTATTGCAAAAAAAAGAAAATAGTGCTATAATATAAAAAATATAAATATAGCGATGGGTAAAGGCTATGGAAGATTGTATATTTTGTAAAATAATCAAAGGCGAAATACCGTCAAAAAGATTTTATGAAGACGATTTAATGATCGTAATAGAGGATATCTCACCGAAAGCGGTTAAACATTATCTCGCCATTCCGAAAAAACATTATAAGCTGTTTTCGGATATGTCGGATTCCGATGCCGAAGAACTCGGCGCTTGTATAAAGAAAATAGGCGATATCGCGCCGTCTTTGGGCTTGGAGAACGGATTTCGTTTTATAATAAATCAAGGCGATGACGCCGAACAAACGGTTTTCCATCTTCACATGCACCTTATAGGCGGACAAAAGCTCTATTCCTGCGATTACAGAAACCATGACTGATTTAATCGTACGGCAAAAAACAGCGCCGCAATACGATAAAACATTTTTATCCAATGTCGCTCACAGTATGATCGCGCACTCATCGTTGCTCGGATCCTTAATTGCTCCGGAAACGGAAATTATGGATTTTGACGAAAGAGTACGCGAGCAGGTCGAAATTTTCGAACGTGAATCGTCGGCTTTGTTGCGTTTGCAACCGAATGAATATCGTACGAAACGCTATGAACTGCGAAGGCTATTTATAATCAAAACGTTGTTATTTGTAGGGGTCACCGCAAACGGCAACGGTTTTGCCGTTATTTCCGCTTTGATAGATACCTTATCAAACCGCCCGGAACTTGATTTGGATAATGTAATCGATAGTTTTGCCGTAGCGCACGGCGTCGCATCCAATACGATCGGGAATATTATCGATAAGTGTATAAATATTTACAATGCCGATCTGAGCGATCGAGTTAAAAAACTTACCGGTACGGATCCGTTGACAACCAAAGATGTGCTATGCGATTTGGCATTATATATACGCCATGAATATTTAAGCTCTATCGGAATGTATAATGAATGATCTTTCAAATAATAAATATCTTGTCGGCAGGATAAAACCTCTTAAAGATTATAATTTGACGTCATATCTTCGCGGTGAGCCTATCGTGCCTCGTGACGGCGATGCGGATAAAATTTTTCTCACGGTATGCGATCTGCTGGCTTTGACGGGTTTTAAATTTCAATTTACCGGATTTCGATATATCGCATTACTGACGACACATTACTTGATCAAAAACGAATTCGATTTAAACGCCGCACTCGACGATATTGCCAATATATGCGGTATGTCTTTGGGTTATGTAAAAGCAAATATAGACGGTATCTTGAAATCGAACAAAAAATTTATCCATATTGCAAGCAAAATACTCGGAGAACACTTAAATATATCTGTACCGACCGCAGGGGACGCAGTCGAAATTCTCGGAGCCATATATAAAATACATTATAACTATATTACGGCAGATGAAACATTGATATGCGATAACGATATTGCTGTAAATTTTCACAAATTGGGGGTGTATAATGGAAAACAGTGAAAAAAAGATACGTATACTTACGGTAGATGATGATGAAAACATATGCCGTCTTCTCGAACTGTACTTAAACAACAACGGCTTTGCCGCAGACTTTTGCAATGACGGACATACGGCGCTCGCGCAACTTTCTCAAAATCAATATGATGTTGTCGTACTCGATGTCATGATGCCGATAATGGACGGATTCGAAACACTTTCGAAACTGCGAGAGTTTTCCGATATACCGGTAATAATGTTGTCGGCAAGAGGCGAAGCGAACGACCGTATAACGGGACTCGATTACGGTGCCGACGATTACATAACAAAACCGTTCGAGCCTCAGGAGCTTATAGCACGTATACGCGCCGTCTTAAGACGTTCCAAGCAGGGGACCGAACCCAAAAGTGTTACGTTGTTTAATCTGACTGTAAATATTACGGAATTTACCGTCACTCTTAACGGCGTTAAAGTAGATATGCCTCCGAAGGAAATAGAGTTACTTTATATGCTTGTCAAAACGCCCATGCACGTTTTTACGAGAGACGATCTTTTAAAGTCCATTTGGGGACAAGATTACTCCGGAGACTCGCGAACGGTTGACGTTCATATCAAACGTGTGCGTGAAAAGCTCGGAGACAATCCGAATTGGCGGCTTACTACGGTTTGGGGCGTCGGATATAAAATCGAAATAATTTAAGGCTAATCGTGACGGCAATAAAACAAAAGTTAAAAAGATTTTTCAAATCTCATATTTTCAGGATAATTTTATTCGCCGTTATATTTTTTTCCACGGTGTTTTTTCCGCTTGTATTTGCTTATCCGCGTGCCGATATGGAAAATAAAAATCTTTTGATCGTTTTTATAGCGTTTGCATGTCTTTTCGAACTATTATTATACATCATAATAAATCACTATTTAATAGATTGCAAGGTGAGTTCCGCGATCGATCATCTTCAAAACATGACGCATGAAAGAGATGTAAAAAGAATATTGCCTGATATCGGCACTCACATCGATAATACCGCAGACGACATGGTTACCGCCGTCAATGCGACAGCCGACGAGTACGTGCGTCTTGCACAGGTGCGCAAATCTTTCGTAGCAAACGCTTCTCACGAACTGCGTACGCCGTTGACATCAATACAAGGATTTCTTCAAGCCGTGCTGGACGGAACGGCAGATGAGGCGAATAAAGAGAAATACCTTAAAATAGCGCTTACGGAAACCAAACGGTTGAATACTCTCATAAATTCGATGTTGGATCTGTCGCGGCTTGATTCCGGAAAGAATCCGTTGATACTTGGAAAATTCAACGTTAACGATATTATCAAAGATATCGTCGCAAAATTCGAACCGGATCTGATTAAAAAAGCATTGCAGATCAACGTAGAATTCGCACGCGAAACATGTTACGTATATGCCGATAAGGAAAAAATAATCAGAGTATTGACCAATTTGATAGATAATGCGATCAAGTATTCTCCCGCATATTCCAGAATATTGGTAACTACGTCGATACGAAGTAATAAGGCTTATATCACAGTCAAAGATTTCGGATACGGGATAAGCAAAAAAGATCAAATGTTCATTTGGGACACGTTCTATATGACAGATCGATCGCGTACGCCCGTTAAAGCAAAAGGCTCCGGACTCGGATTGTCGATAGTGAAAAAAATTATCGATGATCATGGCGAAGTGATTTGGGTAGAAAGCAATCGCGGCGCCGGCGCTACATTCATTTTTACACTCACTTTATTCGATCAGTACAAGCATAAAAACGAATACGGCAAAATAATTAAAGACGAACCGTCTGAAACTATCCCACAAACGGAGATTTAATATGGATATTTATTACGAACAAAACGTTGTAAATCAAAACATTGACGAACGCACGAAAAAGACTAAAACATTGGTTATCGCAAAAATGATATGCCTTATAATAGGCTTATTCATTTTGGTTTCGAGTGCGCTTCTTATCAGTTTCTTTTGGGTTTTCTTGATCATGGCGATACCGTTTTTTATTGCGTTCTGGGCGATAGGTTATATCAATAAGAGCAATAATACCGAATACGATTACGTTATAGACGGTGAATTTATCAATATAACGGCAATATATTTCCGTGAACGCAGAAAACCGAAATACAAAATCAGATTACGGCTTGTGGAATCGGTCGGGGTCTTTGATTCCGAAGGTTACAAGAAAATAGGGCACACCGCTACAAAAAAACATTTGGCGCTCGTCAATTACGATGACGAACAGTCGATACTGTATGTTTTGTATAATTCCGATAAAGGCAAACATATTATCTTTCTCGAGCCGGACCGCGGATTTATGATCGCTTTGCGCCGCTGTGTCGCGGCTATCACCGTTTTCGACAAAAGCATTACGGAATTGGAAAAACGCCTTACTCAAAAAGAATCGGATACCATGTCTGTAGTCAAAAAAGCCGTAGACAATGTATCTTCGTCCAAACGTTCTGCGGAGATCGAAAATGCAAAAACCGAAGACGATATAGATAATACTTCTGACGATACAGTTCCCGAAAAGATCGACAATTCGGAAATAGAGGATAACGATAAACAATGATATATTTGGATAATGCCGCCACAACAAAAGTTTTCAAAGTATCGGCGCAGGCAGCAAGCTACGCGATGCTCGAAAATTATTTCAATCCAAACGCAACATACGGTAGCGCCGTCAAAGCAAACGAATGTATAGAACGCTCGCGATCCGATATTGCCCATGCGGCAGGTGCTAAAAGCAATGAGTTGATATTTACATCCGGAGCAACGGAATCGAACAACTGGGTATTCAACTACGGCAGAAAAAATAAAAAAGGCAACATCGTAATTACGGCAGGCGAACACGCATCCGTATACGAAACTGCCATGCGTTTTAAAAGTTCCGGTACCGATGTCAGGATCGCTCCTCTTACTTCTCAAGGCAATGTCGATTTACAGGCGCTCATTTCGCTTGTAGACGACAATACATCGTTGGTCTCCGCAATACACGTCAGCAATGAAACGGGCGTTATAAACCCGATTAAAGCCATTTCCGAAGCCGTCAGGCGTAAAAATCCCAAGACACTCATTCATTGCGACGGCGTGCAAGGCTTTCTGAAACTCGGCGAGCCGTTAAGCGATTTAGACGTCGACTATTACAGCGCCAGCGCACATAAGCTCGGTGCGCCGAAGGGAATAGGATTGCTTTATGTAAGAGACGGACTTAATATTGCGCCTATGCTTTGCGGCGGCGGACAGGAACACGGATTACGTTCCGGCACTCAGAACACGCCGTATATAGCGGCTTTTGCTGCTGCGGTAAAACAGTTTGTCGACACCGCAGACAGAACGGCTACCGCAAATATACGCAACGAATTATGCAAATTTTTTATATCCAACGGGTGTGAAATAATAGGCGACGGGGAAAACAGCGGATATATATTAAGCGTATTCATACCCGATGTTAAAGCCGAGATCTTACAAAATATCGTACATGACGACGGTGTGATAGTCGGTAAAGGCGCGGCTTGTTCCGGAACTAAACGTGGTAACCGTGTTCTGAGCGCAATGAAAATCCCGGATACAAAAATAGAGTGCTGTATTAGGATAAGCCTGTTTTCAGATACAAATAGCGAAGACGCAATAAGAGCGGCAAATATAATTGTCGATGCGGCAAAAAAAATAAGGAGCGCACATGTCAAATAACGTTATTTTGGTTCGTTTCGGCGAATTATATTTAAAAGGTAAAAATAAAGATTATTTCGAAAATACACTGAAAAACAATATTCGTCGTAAACTCGAAGGTATAGAGTGTTCATTATATTTCGGACGCGGACGGTATGTCGTAAAAGATTATCCGAACGCTGTCGAATCCGAAATTATCTTTAAACTTAAGCAGGTATTCGGAATTCATTCGATTTCCGTCGCCAAGCGTTGCGGATATGAACTTGACGACATTGCGGCACTGGCGATAAGCATGATCCCGGATAACTGTACATTCAGAGTAACTACGCACAGATCGTATAAAAAATATCCGCTTAATTCACTGCAAATGAATATGCGGCTCGGCGAAATGATCCTCGATTCCAAATCAAAAGTATCGGTCGATTTACATGATCCCGATTTTGTTGTCAATGTAGATATCCGAGAGAACGGTGACGTCTATCTTTACGACAGCGCCGTTAAATGTGCCGGGGGAATGCCGTACGGGACAGGCGGAAACGGATTACTTCTTTTATCCGGAGGAATAGACAGTCCTGTTGCCGGGTATATGCTGGCAAAGCGCGGTATGAATCTTACGGCTTTACATTTCCATTCCTATCCTTATACATCCGAGGCCGCCAAACAAAAGGCGATCGACCTTGCGCGGATAATTGACTCATATTGTCCCGGCATTAAATTGATGTGCATATCGCTTACCGAAATACAAGAAACGATCCATGAAAAATGCAAGCCCAATTATATGATTACTTTGGTAAGACGATTTATGATGCGCATCGCAAGTAAAGTAGCAAAAGATAACGCATGCGGATGCCTTATAAACGGTGAAAGCCTCGGACAGGTCGCAAGTCAAACGCTCGAGAGTATAAACGTCACAAATGCAGTCGTAGATATTCCGGTGTTTCGTCCGTTGATCGGAATGGACAAAGACGAAATAATAGAAATCGCTCAAAGAATCGGCACGTTCGAAAAATCGATAGAACCGTTCGAAGATTGCTGCACCGTTTTTTTACCGGAATTTCCGCTTATTAAACCGACTGTCGAAAAAGTTATAGAGCAGGAGAGTCTTATAGAAAATTATGACGAACTGATAGAAAAAGCCGTTTCGCAAATCGAAACTATCAAGCTTTTTTAATCTGTTGTGCTATCATCGGTTTCCGTAAAAAAATCTTCCCAATTATAATTATCATAGTAATCTATCATATCTATATTGCGACGAACAGGTAGATTTCGTTTCGATAGCAATACCCGACGTCTATAC
>CAJUQF010000055.1:0-2971 GCA_910588315.1 uncultured Christensenellaceae bacterium
CCGTGAGACCATTGTCGCGGCGTCATATAATCGCCGTATATTCCAGTCAAATATTCATGCCAGCACGGCATAACGGAAAATCTTGTATTCTCGAAATCTGTCTCCGTAAAATTTTCGAACGCACTCTTTTTCATACGTTCGCCGGGTCCGTACATTGCCCACGTAGACACCCCGACATATTCCGAACTTTCGTACGGATATTTGTCTATCAATCTCAACATTTTCTTATAAGCGCGTTTGCGTCCGTAAATATGCGCATAAACGCTGAAAAATGCCGCGACAATGCGCATTAAGCCTTTTTTTCTTTTGTAGCTGCTTATGTTATAGACTATTATCCGTCTATACCATTTCATTTTGTTGCAATATTTTTTTGTTTTCTTGATGGTATCCGGATACCCGTCGATAGGCATGATATCGATCCACACATTATTCGATCCGACTGCTTCGTCTACTTTTATCTTATAATCGGTATCCACCAACTTCAAAAACGGCAGCATACCGTTTTCGCCGCGGTCGGGAATAAGTTTCAACGACGTACCCAGCACGACAAAACCGTATTCACTCATGAGCGCATACAGTTTTTCGTAATCCGGTCTCGGCATGCCCACGTCGACGTCGTCGTCCCACGGTATAAATCCTTTATGACGAATCGCGCCCAACAGCGTACCGCCTATAAGCGTATAGTTAATATCGTGCTCTTTGCATATCGAGTCGAATTTATTTAAAATTTCAAGTTCGACAAGCTGCAATTCCCTTAACGATAATTCTTTGGTTTCGCTCATCCTATTGTTCTCGCTTTTTTAAACTCTTGATCGTATCGTATGTACGTTCCGAATTTTTCTCATCCCATAGCGGAAAAAATTCACGCACCGTTTCTTCATCGATCATTTCGAAATCGCAGGCTATACTCTGACGCAACAATTCTATAACGTCGCGTTCTTCACCGCTCCATTTGCCGAGAACGGTATCGTGATAATCGAAATATCCGACTCCGTACTGTTTGGAACGAAATTCCGCCTCGTCGAATTGATAGAATATAACCGGTTTTCGCATATATGCAAAATCGAAAAATACACTCGAATAATCGGTGATCATAACGGCAGCGCGTTTTAAAACGTCTTGGATATCGTATTTTTTCCAATCCGCAATTTCTATATTTTCCGACGCGGCGGAAAAATAATGCAAAAATTTTTGCATGTTGCGGTGCGGATAGAATAAAAGTTTCTTTCCGCTCTCGGATAATAATAAATCGAGCTCATTACTGTTCAAGAACCCGTTCCAAGCTTTATAATAATCGGTTTGGGTAAAATCGGTATCTTTATTATCCTTAGACTCTCTTCCCAACCATTCGCGCCAAGTTGGCATAACGAGAATAAGGTCTTTATCCGGCGTGAAATCATGCAGTGAATCGAACCTTGAGAATCCGCACATTTTTACATAACCGGACGGATATCCGAACTTTTGCGAAACGTATTCATATTCCGGCAAAGCTGAAGTAATAAACATTCGGAATTTAGTATTCTTATAATAGCACCAAGTAATATCGTTAATCGTAACGCCATGTTGTAAAAATATTCGATTATTTCTTCTCAATCCAAAAACGACTTCGAATAAATAACATACCGAGGCATTAGGTTTCCCGTGCTTTTGAGAACTTATATTCTTATCCGCTACGATATACCAAAACCAATGGCTTAAAGTGCCGCGTCCGATCACTTTTCCGAGCGCTTTGACTTTAGCGTAATCTGGAGACTTTTTGCTTATGGCATAAGCGACTTTTTGTTTCGGTCTGTTTTCTCTCACCCATTTATAAAACCAATAGCCGTTATCGCGCGCCTCGTATTTGGTTTCGCAAACCAACCAAAAATCGCGTATAAAGATCTTGGCTATCAATGCCCACGGAAAAACAAAAGCGGCAAGAAATAAATGACCGATATCGCTCCATTTAATGTATTTGAATATTTTTCCCAATGAGTACTGCATTATTTATCTATCGAATTCGTATATTACGCCGTCGACCTCGACATTTCCTTCGTCGGATATAACGTCCGAAACTTCGTACGTTTCCTTTCCCGCGATACCGACTTTCTCGGCTACGCCGCGTAAATACCATTCGTATTCTATATCAACATGTCCCAGATCGAGGCATCTCCTGTTCGCTGCCGCGAGATCGTAACTAAGCACCGTAGCGGTAGGTCCCAGCGCGCATACGATCAAGTCCGACTCTGTTGTCATCGCCTTAACGCGCTCCAATATCTCATCGTATCTGTCAAAAGCGTTTATAGGCGGACAAATGATCCGCCGTATGGATTTGGCATTATCAAATAGATCGTTCCCGACACCGAGTTTACTGTTTTTGCCTTCCACAAATACTATATCGGCGTCATCCCAAATAGACCTTAACTCTTTTACATATTCGGGCGTCCTGTTCTTATCATTAACGTCGACGTAAAAACGAGTGATCTGCGTATCGCCCAAAATCTTTTTACCGCGAAAAAATTTATACCATTTACCGCGCATGACCGACATGTGTTTATGCCACCATTGCGCAGCCGGTACGACAAGTTTTTCTTTTAATTCACGTTTCGATCCGAATAGATCGGGAACGCATACAAGCACATCTGGCGCATTGCTCGACGCGACTTCGATGAGTCTTTTCCGCAAACGCTTGTCCGCTTTTTGGAATTTGATTCCTATCCCGCACATCAGATCCAGTTCGCCGTCGCCGAATCTCGCTACACTGCATTTATTATCCGCAATATATTTTATCGTCTGCATATCGGACATAACATCGGGTTTTCTATAAACAATCCGCTGCATCAATGTGACCGGTAAGGAAAAGATAATTTTTAATTTTTCTAATGTCCGCATTATTACCGACTGCCGATTTTTTGTTTCTTCACGTATTTCACTTTCTTAAAAAAACCGAAAAATAAATTTCTTAACGTACAAAATACCGCGCCGATAACAC
>CAJUQF010000055.1:2981-11784 GCA_910588315.1 uncultured Christensenellaceae bacterium
GATTCTGAATAGTCTGTAATGATTTCCGATCAATTTAAACAAGCTGCTTTTATGCGAGAGCGAACTTGACCTGACTCTATACAGCGATAATACATCGTTCAAGAAAAAGCACTTACATATTTTTATTACTTTCAACCAAATTGCATAATCATTCTCGCCATTGGCGATTACATCGGGGATCTGAATCAAACCGACAACGGAACGGTCATACATTACCGTTAAGCAACCGGGATAACAATATCTGAACATTTTACGTTTTGACAGTACAGCAGGACCGTCGACTTTTATATTAAGCGGCATTGAATTTTCGTCGATTTGCTCGTAAGCCGTGTAAGAAAATCGATAATCGTTTTCTTCCATAAATTTGATTTGCTCTTCGAGTTTTCGAGGAAGCCACAAGTCGTCACTGTCTAAAAATGCTATCCACCGTCCGCTCGCCTTGCGCAAAGCATAATTCCTCGACGCAGCCGCGCCGCTGTTTTTTTCGTTCTGCAGAAATTTTATCCTTTCGTCTTTTGCCGCATATTCCCGTATTATTTCTGCCGTGCCGTCTGTCGAACAATCGTCGACAATGATCAGCTCCCAATTTGTATATGTCTGATCGATAACGGATTGGATGGTTTCCGATATAAATCTGTCGACATTATACACCGGCATTATTACGGATACCGTTTCATTCATATCGACTCGTCAACATCCTTTGTCTCTGTATCGTCGTTTTCTTCGGGCATGTCGATAACATCGGGTTCATTTTCGTTTGCTACCAAATCGGCGCCAACATATTCTTCCGATGACGCCGCCTCTTCATATTCGTCAACGATGTCGATTTTAGGCACATCTTTATCGACATACTTTTTACCGAGAACGGCAAACACGGTTTTGAACATTGTACCGATGTCACGCCAAAATCCGAATCGCTTTATTGATTTTAGGTTGTAAAACATCTTGCCGGGCAAAACCTTGTTTATGTAAACTTCATCGACGTTATCGGCATTGTCCAAAAGCTCGGCTTCGTTTTTATAATAGATGCTTGCCATGCTCGTCACGCCTGCCGGCATCAAAAGCGTTGCCATCATCTCCGGCGTATATCGTTCTACGAACTTAGGTACTTCGGGGCGCGTTCCCACAAAAGTCATGCTACCGCCGAAGACGTTCAATAATTGCGATACTTCGTCCAATCTACATTTACGGATAAACTTCCCTACTTTGGTTATTCTCGCGTCGCCGTGCACGGTCACTTGCGATCCGATCTTATCGGCATTGTTCATCATCGTTCTGAACTTATAAATGCGAAATTTTTTCCCGTATCGCGTTACGCGTTCCTGCCTGTAAAACACGGGACCGCGCGAGTCTATTTTAATTGCAATTGCAAGTATAAAAAACAGCGGCGAAAAACATATCAGCATTACAAACGAAACCGTTATATCAAACAAACGTTTAAAGAAACGCCCGCACTTATGTTTTTTAAGAATATCGTAATACGGTCTGACTTCGTCGATTCGAAGTTCCGGCGGAAGCTTGTTCCACTTTTTCAAAGCGTGACCTCGTTCACGATCTCGATATAGTTATCCGTTATGTACTTCACTTCTTCGTCAGTCAAACATGTATGTAACGGCAAAGTTATCTCGTTTGCATACTGCGCGTACGCATTGGGATAATTCTCGATATCGAAACCGAGCGCTTTATACGCGCTCATCATCGGCAACGGCTTGTAATGCACGTTGCAGGCGATCCCGCGCTCTGCCATTTTTCTTATTATCAGGTTACGCCGATCTATATCGATATCGGGGACTCTCGATATATACAGGTGTCCGGAAGAATTATGCGTTTTGTCATAGTGCGGCAACCCGACGATCCCCAACGGTTTAAACGCTCGGTCATACCGCTCGATTATTGTCTTGCGGCGTTTGAGCATGGCAGGATAACGTTCGAGCTGAACAAGTCCTATCGCCGCCATTATATCGGTCATATTGCATTTATACAACGGTCCGACGATATCATATTCCCAAGCGCCGAGTTCGGTCTTTGCGAGCGCATCCTTATTCTGTCCGTGCAACGAAAGCAGTTGCGCCTGTTTATAAATATCTTCGTCGCTTATCCCGTCGATACTCTTCCATGTGAGCGCACCGCCCTCGCCGGTAGTCAAATTCTTTACCGCATGAAACGAGAACGAAGAAAAATCCGCTACGTTGCCGGACATTAAACCTTTATACTCCGCACCGAACGAGTGCGCGGTATCCGCAAGTACGGCGATTCTGCCGATCGCTTTTTGAATATCGTTTCGAGGCTTAAACAGCTTGCTCTTTCGTTTTACTATATCCGATATCCTATCGTAATCGCACGGCACGCCGCCTATGTCCACGGGTATTACGGCCTTTGTATTTTCGTTGATAGCTTTTTCGAGCGCGTCATAATCCATCTCGAGACTATCGACTTGAGTATCGACCATGACTAGTTTCGCGCCGACATGACAAACGACGGAAGCCGATGCGGTGTACGTATACGCGCTTGTTATTACTTCATCCCCGACCCCTATACCCAATATACGCAATGCGATCTCGGCGCAAGCGGTTTGGGAATTAAGGCATACCGCCTTGTTTACGCCGCAAAATTCGGCAATGCGCCTTTCGAATTCTTTGGTCTTGGGTCCGGTAGTGATCCAACCGGAACGCATAACTTCCGCTACCGCGGCTATCTCACGTTCGGTAATATCGGGCGGCGAAAATTTGATTTTCATTTGTTTATTCTTCATAGTCGATTATCCGATAACGAAATACGACTCGACTTCGCTATTATACTTATATTCAGACTGCAAACAATTATAATATATCTTGATAAAAATGCAATGCTACGCCATTTCGCAATGCTTTACATTTGCAAAATAACATACATACATATGTCCGCTATAACTCGCGTCGAGATCAAACCTACGTACGCTCGCCTATAACTTCATCGGGTCGTGCGATCGAAATACGGTACAAGTATTTTACTCATACCGATTGTTATTATATCATTTTGGGTCTCACCCGTCAATAGTTTTTGCTGTTTAACTCATATTCATACTAAAAATACATGATCCGCCGAGTCGGCTACCGCACAAAATATCCATGTCTCATACTGCCTTTCCGATTCCAAACGCATAATAAAAAGCGGCTATCGCCTTAAACATTTGCCGCTTTTACATTTAGGAACGAAAATACCGCAAAATTGCGTAACGATATTATTGATCGGATTTTCTCTATCGGATGAATCACAGCAAGATCATTTCCGACACCACGTTACTCATGCAGCGCAGCTACCACGAAAAAAGAACCCGTAAAGGGCGCTTAGTTATTGTAGAGTTTACCCAACCCAAAATGAATAACACCTGCGACAACCGGATTGCCGACGGGAATCGTCGACGACCTTTGCGCTTCGCGCAAACGGTTAGCGAACCGCGCGACAAAATTGCTCTTGCATAAACGTTAATATACTTTCTTTTCCTTATCTCATATTGTTTTTGCCGTACTACGCCACGCTGTTCTCATCAATCAGTTGCCGCTACCACGAAAAAAGCACCCATGAAGGGTGCTTATTCGTGGTAGAGCGAGGCAGATTGCGTTTGAACACGATCGGAAGTATCGTTTAGGGCGTTTTGAGTATCTTCTAAACTAATATCGTTCAACATGATGTTGTTTCCGCCGCGAATATTGAAAAGCACCGTCGTATGTCCGTCGCTTACAAAGACTTTACTCACCAGAATATCTATAATGCGCTTTTGAAATTCTTTGTCCGTCTTATCGGTTTTAATGATCTTATCTATAAAATCGAGTATATCTTTCTTGGTAAGCCTAAACCCACGCTCAAGCTCCAGCTTCACTTTTTGCGTGTGCAGGTCGTTTAGCAATACTTCATAATCTGCCATTTTCTTTTCGATCGAGTTTTGCAACAACACGCTTTTAGCCGTCACAAACACGTCGGTCAATCTCTCTACGTCGGACTGTATCGCGGCGATCTTTGCGTTTATGCTTTTCAGGTTACTGTCATCGGTACGCTTGTCATAATAAGCAAGAACATCTTCCGCTATGATCTCGGTGTTTGCTTTATCGCTTAAAAAGTCAACGACAAAAGATACTACCAACCGTTCGAGCGCGTCTTTATTCTCACGCTTTTTATCGCATTTGCCGACCTTCATCTTTTTACAAGCGTAATAGTAATATTTATCGCCGTTCCTGCTCGTGCCACCGTCCGACACCATTTTGGTGCCGCAATGTCCGCAATACAGCTTGCCGGTCAATAAGTACGGAACTTTTGCCGTAGCTTCGCCACCGGCAACGAACTTCTTTTCCGCAAGTTTATCTTGAACTTTTTGAAACAATGCTTTATCGATTATCGCGGGGTAAACGGTTTTACATATCCGGCTTCCGAAAGTAAACTTGCCGAGATACTTTGAATTGGTAAGCCAACACTCAAACGTTCTGAAAGTAAACGGCTTGCCTTTTATCCTATAGCCCTGTGCGTTGAGAGCGGCGGCTATTTCTTTTTTCGGCACTCCTGCGGCGTACTGCTCGAATATGTACCTTACGACTTTCGCCTGTTCTTCATCAACGGCTACCTTATGTATTACACCCTTACGCCCGATCTTATCTGTATCGACAAGTTTATATCCGTACATCAAATGCCCGCCGCAAAACGTTCCATTGTTCGCGCTTGTATCTAACCCGTCCTTAACTCGCTTGCTTAACCGTTTGCTGTATTTCTCGGCATTCCACTCCAAAAACATCTCGTAGAACTCGCCGCCCTCGTCATCGGATATAGGCTCTAACGCCGACAGTACCTTTATACCGTATTTTTCCTTGAGCATTTCTTTGTACATAATGCTGTCACGGCGGTTTCTTGAAAACCTTTCCATCATATACACCAATATGTACTGAAACGTGCCGCTTTGCGCGTCTTTCATCATGCGCTGAAAATCCGGACGCCTGTCGTTCGTCCCGGTCTTTGCTTTGTCCGAATACAAACCGACAACATTCATTCCGCAGCGATCGGCATATTCTTTACACGTCCGCACTTGCGATTCTATGCTTTGCTCGTTTTGTCCGTAAGAACTGAATCGAGCATAAATCACGCAGTTGTTATTATTCATTATGTTGTTGCTCCTATGTTGATTGACTTTTGTCTGCCGACAAAACGCCGCGGCAAACCTCAACAGACAAAAATCAATCGTATTTGTAGTATATCATCCGACGGCATTAAAGTCAATTTTAATATGTCAAGAAATATGGACAAGCATAATTATAACGCTTAGAATGCCGCTATAACGCTTGAAAAAGAGAACTGCTGAGAGTTTTACGAGGGAAGATAATAAACAGCGCTGAAAGCCAAATAAACGGCTTACGGCGCGAAATATATGGCGCAGACACGAAAGATAACCGAAGAACGCCGAGCGCGAGCGAATAAGGGCGATCGCCAAGCGGTTCAGCGGCGACGCCCTTATTCGCCTCGCGTCGTTCGGTTCTTTCGTTCTATCGTTTCGGCGTGCGCTTGTCTCGCGCGCGCACGCGCGCGACTTGTTCAAGACAAGCGCACGCCCCTCAGTCAATCGGGGTTGAAATAATAACTATCCGACAGTTTTTTGTTTGCTACATATTGGTATTAAACCACTAAATTATTGTAATAATTCCGTAGTTTACTCCTTGTTTTTCGTTTTCGTTGAAAGCTCGTCGATACAATCGAGATATGCTTTTTCCACATAGCTCAGTGTTCGTGCTTGATATTTTTTGTATTCGACCTTTGCTTTATCTATCGCCTGTTCATGCGTAACAGTGCCTGCACCATGTAACAACTTTTCACCACCCATTGTCAAAACTCTGTCAAGATGTGCCGACCAATCCGCCATTGTCATTGCTTGTTCACGCTCTGCTTGACGCTCGGCGAAATCCAAATATCCTGAAACGATTTGACCGAGCGCACGAAGTTCCTTCTCGTTAAGATAATTCTTTGCCACAACTACGTCTTGTAAATGCGGCTTGTCGCCCTTAAATGTAGTAAGCCCCATAAACTCCTTTTCTGCGTCGGCGCGAGAATAAATGACTTCCGCTGCCGTCTGTCCGTGTACGGCGTAGTGAATTTTATTCTGCACTTTCTTGAAAAACTCAACGGATATTTCGGCATGCGGATCGTAGTCTATGCTCGTTGCGTAAATATCCAGCACCTGACGGTAGAACACTTTTTCGGACGCGCGAATGTCGCGGATACGCTCCAACAGCTCTTTAAAGTAACCGCCTCCGCCCAAATTTTTCAGTCGCTCGTCGTCCATCGTAAAGCCCTTGCGGATATATTCGTTCAACCGCTTGGTCGCCCATTGACGGAACTGTGTGCCGCGCAAAGACTTAACGCGATAGCCCACGGAAATAATAACGTCGAGATTATAGTAATCCACCTGATATGTTTTTCCGTCCGAAGCAGTTGTTGCAAAATTTGCAACAACTGAATTGCGATCAAGCTCGCCTTCCTCGAACACATTCTTGATATGCCGAGAAACCGTCGATTTGTCCCTATCGAACAGCCTCGCCATTTGGGCGAGCGTAAGCCATACCGTTTCGTCCTCAAACAGTACGTCCACTTCGACATTGTTATCTTCGGTCTTGAAGATTATAAAATGCTGATTTTCAGTGGGTAGGTTTCTACTCATTTTTTTCTCCTAAAATTACCGAAATTATATTTGTATAGTCGTTTTATATAAAGCACTATTCAATAAGTTTTATTAAAAATTCCAACGCATTTTTTCGGTTAAGAATTTCATGAACTTTTTGATTTTCATAACTTCGCAAACATTTATAACATGACGGTTCGCAATCGCAATCTGACAAAATTTTAATCGCTCTATTTATGACCGCTTTCAACACTTCACCCAATTCAGTCACCAATCTACGAGAATGTCCAGCTCCTCCCGGAACCGAATCATATATGATAATTTGGTGCGAATACTTCCCATCTTTAAGCTTATATGTTAAGCAAGCCTTTATATCGCGCTTTTCTATACTTAAAACATCGGCAAAAGCATTTAATATTGCATACATAACAGATAGCATTGTTGCATAATCCGACGTATCTGTTTCAAATTCGATTTTTGCGACATCGGTCTTAAATTCATGATGCAAGCTATACTTACTCAACTCGATATTGGTACAAAGTCCTTTCCCAAATGGATTAGCGTGTTTAGGTCCATCTTTAATTGTTTTGACCATGCTTTTATAATCACTATATGTATTCAATTTATGTGTTTCATCGGCTGCAATGGAGTATCCGCATTTAGGGCACACATAAAACCATTCAGTTGATTTAACCACTAGCGAATCGTTCGATGTAGATTGAACATTTACTTTTACCTGTCCTAAGTTATATGAATATGTGTTAATTGGATATGCGTCCTTATCCCCGATATATATTGCCTCTGTCCTATATTTTCGCTCTTGCGCAGTTAGAGGTACAGGCTTAACATCTTGCTCTGCTATGAATCCCGAACGAGGCTCAATACTTTTATAAAAATCACGCGAATGAAGTATCTTTCCACAAATTGCACATGGTTGCCCATCTAAACCGATAGGCATATTGCTATAGTTCGTTTGACCACATTCAGGACAAACTGCGATATAAGATATATCAAAATAAGACATCTCATTTTTGTTTACAATAGGCTTTCTAATATAGCGACTTATATATAATGCATTGTCGGCAACCACTTCTGCCGACGGCGCATATTCAGCAATAGCTACTGACAAGTCTCTATTCAAATTCAAAGATTTAAACTCTTTTGATGAAATATTTTGCGACAATTCTACAGAATCTATGGGGAAACCGTATTTAGGAAGAATGTTTCCTCGTACTAAAAAGTCAATTAACTCATTGTTTTGATATCGCTTTAATTTGCGCTCTATGCTGACAGCGGCATCAGCATCCCCTATTTTTAGAGCTTTTCTCCGTTCCTTTTCCAAATACTCTATACTGCTTTCGAAATCATGAATCAACGAAGAAAATCTACCATTTACGCCACAAAAATCTTCTAACCAACCAAACGAATCCAATGCAATATTCGGCAAATTCCACAAATCGAACGGAATGGATTTTTTAAGTAATGCTTTTAACTCTGCCGGCTTTGACTTCAACCAATCTAAAAACTCCGCATAGCCTTTATCGTTAATAAACTTTTTAGCATTATTATCACCATACATATTATCATGTAATTTCAAATACAGCCCTATGGCTACTGCGTATATATGTCGCTTAATAATTTTTTCATTTTCTAATTTGAACTGCGGCGGATATATTACGCCTCTGATCATCTCTTCGGGATGCTCAAAGAAAGTAAAATCATGCGAACTCAATCTCGCATATGTAAGCGCAAATGCCGCCGCGTTGATACTTCTGCCGGCACGCCCTACTCGCTGCGCATAATTGGAAGCTAGCGGCGGAATATTGCGTAAAAACACCGTTTCCAAGTCACCAACATCAACACCCATTTCAAATGTTGTTGAGCACGATAATGCGTTGATTTCTTTACGTACAAACATTTGTTGGTACTCTAATGCTTCTTTCTTTGCAAGCTGTGCTGTATGCTCTTTTATAAATAGCGGCGACACTTTATCGCTCTCATATAACAATGCATAATAATTGTCTTTGCATTGTTTGTCCGAATCCAAGCGCATTAGCTTACCCCCGCAGTGCGGTTGTCTACATTTACTATTAATATTAAATTGCGTGACTTTATGGCATTTTTTACATTTCCATAATGAAGCATTTTGCCCTAAATAAACTCTAAGAC
>CAJUQF010000056.1 GCA_910588315.1 uncultured Christensenellaceae bacterium
CAATAATCCGAGAAACGGCGGTCAAGGGTCTGACCGCCCTACGAATTACACAACAAAAATGCTTTACGATAACAAACGGAACGCCGAGGCGTCGCGCCCTACGAATTGCACAATAAAATTGCTTTGCAGTATATATGTGTTTATAAATTTCTATAATACCATTATTGTTACCGTATTGCTATTATAGAACCGACCTTCGTAGGGAGCGCAGACCCATGCGCTCCGTGTGTGGCAAGGCAATAAATCGTGAAGCGGCAGGCAAGGGTCTGCCTGCCCTACGAATTACACAATAAATTGTTTTACGATAACAAACGGAACGCCGAGGCGTCGTTCCCTACGAATTGCACAATAAAATTGCTTTACGAAATATTTTAAATATCGTAACGTTATTTTTTCGGCGAAGAATTAAATTTGATTGTATTTTGAGCGAGAATATGTTCTTTCGGGGTAATACCTTCGTATTGTTTAAAAACCCGCGTAAAATAAGGTGCGTCGTGAAAACCGCTTTCGGCGGCTATTTGTTTTACCGAGGTATAGCCCTTTTCTATAAGCCTTAGCGCATTGTTTATGCGCAAGCTTGTTATATATTCGGAAAAACATACGCCCATTTGTTTTTTGAATATCGCGGACGCATATTTGGGATTGTAATAAATTTCCGCGCAAAGCGATTTCAAGTCCACGTCGGGATCTGCGAAACGTTCTTCCGCCTGTTTTTTGAGATACAGAACGGTTTTCTCGCCCGAAACCGGCGTTTCGTCGTGCGCCGCGTCCGACATGTTGCCAATAGTAAACAGCAGGACGCTTTCGGCGAGCAGGTCGATGTTTTCGCTCGTTGCTTTTTTTAAAGCCGAAAGCCAAAAGGGAGTAAGCTCCGACATGTCATGCTTTACAAAAGCGTTCTTCTTTATGCCTATACGGTCGAGAAGTTTGTACGCGCGCAATCCCACAAACGAAACATAAACGTATTCGAGCGTGTTCGTGCTTGTGATCTTGTATTCCGACGAAGGGAACGTGACGAATACGTCGCCGGGTGCAAGCGAAACGCGGCAAGCATGAGTTTCGACCGAGCCGGTGCCGCCGAGAATGAGATGTAGTCGAAACACGGAGTGTACGATAAAATGCGGCATGATACCGGCGCCTTTTTCGTGTACGAAATTAAGTATGCCGATATATTCGCTGTCGTTTCTTGCGCTGTTGAACTTGCAGATGTTATCGTTGTCGTCCATTTTCCTTGTTTGTCCGTGGATAAGCTATTACTATCGATAGTTTATTATATTTATCGCCGATTGTCAATAGCGAAAAGAATTTGTACAAGTTTTAATGGCTTTTTTCTATTTCAATATTCGGCGTTACGTAATATAATTAAACTGCGGTCAGAGATGTCGCAAGTCGGGCGATCGGGGTCGACACCGAAAAAACGCCTGATAAAAGCAAGGAGTATGATGGTCAAGATAGGAATTTTCGGCGCGCGGCGCGGCGGATCGATGATCGAGCATTGCAATATGACTGGCAAAGCTAAGGTCGTAGCGGTTTGCGATGGCGACGACATCGCGCTCGAAAACATGAAAAACAAGCATGCTGGCGAGTGCATAGCGTATTATGCCGATTTCGACAGCTTTTTGACCCACGACATGGACGCCGTAGTGATCGCCAACAGCGCGCATGAACACGCGCCGTATTCGATACGCTGTCTCGATGCGGGAAAGCACGTTTTGGGCGAAGTCGTTCCATGCCAAAACATGCGCGAGGCAGTGGAGCTTGTCGAAGCCGTCGAACGCTCGGGCAAACTGTACGCTTACGCGGAAAACTACTGTTATATGCCGGCGGCGCGCGAGATGAAAAAGCTCTACATGTCGGGCAAGCTCGGCGAGTTCGAGTACGGCGAGGGCGAATATCTACACAACACCGAGTACGATTGGCCGAACTTGACTTACGGACAGCGCGACCACTGGCGAAACGCTATTTTGTATGCGACGTTCTATTGCACGCACTCGCTCGGTCCGGTGTTGCGCGCGACAGGGCTAAAGCCCGTCGAGGTTACGGGATTCGAACTTCCTTACACCGACAGGTGCGCGCGCATGGGGAGGCGCAGCGGTATTGCGGGCATGGAGATTGTCACGCTCGAAAACGGCGGTATCGTGCGCAGTATTCACGGCGCGCTCGATAAGTATTCGGTGATGTACAGAATGTACGGCTCTCGCGGCAGGATAGAAAGCGCTCAGGATGACGCGAGAGTAGGCGGCGTTCGGCGCGTATATGTCAATCTCGACAGGGATGAGGGCGATCCTTCGGATTCGCCGGAGACCTATCTCGTGGACGGCGAAGAGAACGCGAAAGTAACCGCTAATCCGCACGAGGACTCGGACAGGCTGTTGATACAAAACTTTATCGACGCGCTCTCCGGCGAGCGTGCGGATATAATCGACGTGTACGAGGCGCTCGATATGTTTTTGCCCGGGCTTTTTGCTTGGTTCTCGGTGCTGGACGGCGGCAAGCCTAAGCGCATACCCGACTTGCGCGACAAAGCCGAGCGCGATAAATGGCGCGACGATGTACGTTGCACGGATAAAAAAGTCGCGGGCGACCGCGTGCTCCCTTCGTACAACAGGAGCGTCATAGAAGTCCCCGACGCGATCTACGACAACATTCGCAGAAAATATCTCGAAAACAATAAGGAAAAAGGAAAATGAGCACTGCAAAAAAATCGATCACTTTCATAGCGGTCATGATCGCGATTTTAGTTTCGTCGATCGTTATGGCATTTAGCGGCGGCACGGCGCCGAAGGCGGAAGGAACATGGGAGTGCGGTACCGGTATGTCGTCGGACGGCGAAGTATATACCGCGCAGAACAGTACGGACCCGCAGCCGACGCTTAATTATAACGGCGATTTGTCCGAAATAAACACCGTCGAAGGCGAATTTCTTTACAAGAACAATTATACGGACGATGGAGGCGCCTTCATGGGCTTTCAGGTGTTTTATAATAGTTCGCAGTTTTATATTATCAGAATGTATTTAAATCTCGGACAATACTACGATAACAGTAAGCCGTTCGTCAGAGCGCAGAAAATGACAAACAGCGGATATGTACAGGTAGGCAACGATTCGCGGCGGTTAGACAGAGCAGACGGTTTTGGCAAAGATACTTGGATTAAGTTTAAAGTTGTACTTGAAAGCGATAGACTCGAAGTTTATCTCAATGATAAAAGCGAAATAATATCTACCGGGATCGGAGAAGTGAGTTGGTCAAGTGTTAATTTTATTACTTCCGGCGAAGAAGTTAATATAAAGAATCCGGCGGTCTCGTTTACCGCGCCGGCGCTATGGGATATAGATGCCAATTGGACGAATAAAGATGGTCCCGACGTTTATTCGACGGATAGTACCGGCGTAATTTGGTACAGCGGAAAAGATGTTGCCGAGAATAATACGATCGAGGCCGATATAAAATACGATCTGCCGTTACGAGGCGACGGCGGTATAAATTTGCAGATAAATCATACGGGAACGGGCGGCGCATATCTTTTAAACCTTTCGCCCAATAATCCGTTTAATCCGGTTATACGTTTGTTTAATGAGAACAGCACCAACGGCTCGCCTATCATGCGCCGAGAGATCAAATCGGGATTCGGCACGACGGATATCGGCGACTGGATACATTTAAAGCTTGTTGTGGATAACGGTGCGATTGTGTGCTATGTAAACGATATTTTGGCATACAGGCAATTTACGGAACTGGACATAGAGATCACGCGTATCGGTATAAATTCGTTTTTATGCCCGGTAAGCGTCAAGAATATGAGCGTATCGTTTACAGAGGTGAATTTTTCGGAACTCGGATATATTGATCTCGAATTTTCTTCGTCAACGGCGGTCGACGCTATGACCGTTCAAAAATGCGCCGCCGTTTACAGCGACGGTAAGATGATTTTGACGGTTGCAGATGCAGACCCCAAAATAGTGACTCCCGTTATAAGCGAAGCCCCGGGACATAAATACAGTATGTATTTGCCGTTACGCAATACATTCCTTGTTCGCATGAAAAATCAAACTTCCGCGAGCAAGGTAAGGCTGACCTTCAAGACCGATACGGGAAAAGACCGCGTATATGAAAAAGAATTCTCCATCAAGCCGAACAGTGATTTCAATACATATTATTTTAATATCGACGATTTGGGCGCGGACGGGTATTTAAAACAATTCGCGTTGGAATTTGTAGGCGCGCTTGCGGAAGAGAGCGTTGTGATCGACGCCATAACATTCGAACGCGAAAAACGGATCTACGATTATGCCGGATCGATAACAGCCTGCACCGCAGATCCGCAAGCAAAAACAGTTACGGTCACGGGCAAAGTCAAATCCGAATACGAAGGTAAGACTGTTACTATACAACAGTCCGACCCCAAAAATTATACCGACGATCTCGCTTATTCCGGTTGCGTCCGACTTACGACGGCAAATGTTAGCGGCGGCGCATTTTCGGCAAGCTTTCCCCTGTATAAGCCTGGCACCGAACGAACGCATTTATCGAGCTTATTTTTAGCGTCGGTCGACGGGGTCAAGATAAGCGAAGCGTTTGCTATCGAAAACTATTATGATTTTAACGATGACGCGCCGCGATTTACGGTCGACAATAAACTGACGGCTGTCGTGACCGATCCCGAGTACGGCGCAAAAGGCGACGGCTTTACTGACGACACCGCGGCGATACAAAAAGCGATCGACGCCGTTGCGGCGGCGGGCGGCGGAAAAGTGATCATTCCCGGCGACGACAGCGAGTACGGCAAAAGATATGTGATGACGCATATCGAACTTTGCGGCAACTTGGAGTTCGAGATACAAAAAAACGCAGTGCTTTGGCAGTCCCAGCGCGAGGAAGAACTGAATAAGACCGTTCCTGTCGGTCTGTATAACACCGAAAACGAAAAAGCGAAAAGATTCAATAAAGTTACGTATGGACACAACGTGGATATCGATGGTCTGCAATGGTGTCACGCCTTTGCTACGGTCAACATTCCGTTCATTCTCGTCAGCAATAAAGAAAATGTGCGCATTACGGGCGGCGGAACGATACGCATGAACGATGCCGGCGGCGAAAAGGAAGATCCCTTTTATTTTGTCGGAGATCCGGGGCTTGCCGTCGGGCAGGAGAGTCGCGTACAGCAGATACCGATATGCATTTACAGCAGTACTCATGTTGATATTCGCGATTTGACGATAATGCGTAGCAATGGTTGGCACTGCTATATGAGTTTTAATGATGATGTTTATGTTGCCAACATAAGAGAGAAAGAAATGGTGAATGTCACTTGTGACGGATTTACCGTTACAAGCTGTAAAAACGTTACTCTCGACAGATGTTTTACTTATACGAGCGACGACGCGGTCGGTATTTGCACGGCATACGACGACGGACGCGGACAGTTTTATCGTCCGACCAAGCCTGGCGAGAATAACGCCACCGAAAACATAAAAATTCGCCACTGCTTCCTTTACGGCGGATTTGGAATTTCATGGATGCCTTGGGGAACGGCGGCTGAGAACGCATATTATCAGGAAACGCGTAACGTAGAGATTTTTGACTGCATACTCGGCGGTCATAAATCGTCGGGAACTTGGCCTGACGATCCGTTCTACGGTTGGAGTTCGTTCTCGAATTATACGCAAACCGAGGATAACGATTATTGCGCGATAAAAGATGTGTACTTTCACGACAATATATATCTTGCTCCGTTCGATTGGACATTGAACAATATTCGTTTGCGTGCCGCCAATATGATCGTTACCGACGATATTTCGGGAACGATACGCGGTTCCGATAAATTTCTTAACGGGAACTTTGATAAAAACGTGCATGGCGGTACCGGTTATAACGATGAAACAAATTATGTCACGGGACTTTGTTATTGGTCGAATAAAGGAAATGTCGGGGTCGAACGCATGGGAGATAAACAGTCTCTTACGGTCGACACTTACGGGGAAATAACTCAACCCGACTATGCCGGCTACATAAACGAAAACGGCGAACTCTTCCAAGGCATGTATTGCACTTACGGCGCATACATATTCAAGATCGACACCAAAACGCAGTCGGATAATGCCGAGCTATTCGTTCGCGACGCGGTTACGGGCGACGTAATAGCCACTAAATCGATAGCGGCGAGCGACCGGTTCTCGGTGCAGGAACTTAAATTCTATATCACACGCGGCGCAGTGCTTCAGCTCGGCGTATCGCTCGACGGAGGCGAAGAAGAAAAGATCTACATCGACAATGCAGAGCTTGCCATAGATACCGAGTACGATATTTACGAAGTAAGCGGCAATGCGATGGATTTCGGTTTCGAAAGTAACAATTTCAAATTTACCGTATTGCCGAGCATGAGCGGCGTAAGCGTATCGAACGGCAAGCTCACGACGGATGGGAACGGGGAATATAAGATAATGCTCGACAACAGCGGCGCGCTCACGGAATACGAAGCGAGCGTGGATATAGCTGTGTCGACAGCAAACGAGATCGATGCCGGACTGTATCTGTTTGCGAGCGATGTAAAAGCGGCGCAGGATAATATTAAAGCGTACAACGTCCAAATAGAGTCCTCCGCAAACTCCGACAAGTTCACGGTGTCCATATTCGATTTCGACGGCGCGTTTGTAGGCAGTGTGGCGCAGAGCAATGAAATACAGATAGATTCGAACACCGTTACACTGCGAGTCGTGGTAAAAAACAACACGATATTCGTATTCGTCGGCGGGACCGAGCCGATACTTAGCTATGAAGTCAAGGACGGGCTAAGCGGGAACATCGGACTGCGTTCGCAAAACACGCAAAGCGTATTTATGAACTTCAAGCTCAAAACGGCGCAATATATAGGAAGTGTCGACCGCTCGGAGCTGAACGACCTGTTGGTCTGGGCAGACAAGTTCTCGGCGGCGGGTTATACCGACTCGTCGTTCGCAAAACTGACGCAGGCGATAACCGAGGCGAGAACGCTGCCCGATACGGCAAAGCAAAGCGAGATCGACGCCGCGACCGCAAAACTGCGCTCGGCAATAAACTCGCTCGTAGCGACCGAAGCGCCCGACATTACTCGTATCGATCTGACTAATACGGTGGCGGCGTACTCGGCGCTTGCTGCGGAAAACTATACCGTAGATAGTTATGCGCAGTTCAAAGCAAAACTCGACGCCGCGAACGCGCTGTTGAACGCGCAAAGCGCTACGACCGAACAGCTTGATACGGCGCGTACGGAACTCATCGAGGCGGCGGAAGCGCTCGAAGTAAAGACGGTTGAGATAAAGACGCCCGAAAAGACGCAGGAAAAAACGTCCGAAGGAAACAACGGTGTAACGATCGTACTCGGTGTCTTGCTCGGCGTAGTAACGATCGTCGCGGTCGTTCTGGCTGTATTCGTAATAAAGAGCAAAAAAGTAAAAACAAAAGTAAAAGACGAAAATAAAGAAACGGATAATAATTAAATTGTTTTGCAATAACGGTAAACCGCGGCGGTAAAAAATCGTCGCGGTTTCATTTTGGGAGAAAAAATTTAAGAAATTTTTAAAGATTTTAACTGCGGATAATGATATAATATTTTCGGAGGATCCCTATGGAATATCATTGTCTTATAGTCGACGACGAAAAAACTCTTGCGGACAGTACGGCGGAATATTTTAATCTTTTCGGCGTAGCCGCCGCCGTTTGTTATTCCGCAGACGATTGCCGTAAATTTTTTACGGATAATTCTACGGATCTTATTTTGCTGGATATAAATTTGGGCGACGGCAACGGATTCGATTTATGCAAAGAATTACGTGAAACTACGGATATTCCAATTCTTTTTATTTCGGCGCGAACGAGCGACGACGACAAAATAGTTGCGCTGAATATCGGCGGCGACGATTATATTCAGAAACCGTATTCGCTCGGAGTCTTGCTCGCCAAAGTAAAAGCCGTATTAAAGCGATACGGAACAGGTCAAACCGATTATGCGGACGGATATTTGACCGTAAATTCCCGATCGAAAGAAATAAGCGTAAACGATATTCCGGTAAAACTTACTGCACTCGAATTCAGACTTTTGTCATATTTGATCGAAAATAAAGGCAAAGTTATTTCCAAACGCGAACTGTTCGAAAAAGTTTGGGGAGACAAATTCACGGGCGACGGCACATTGAACGTGCATATCCGCAGATTGCGCGAAGCAATAGAACAAAATCCTAACGAGCCGAAATATATAGTTACCGTTTGGGGCGACGGATATAAGTTTACGGGAGAAAAACAATGAAAAGCAGATTTTTTCTATTGTGTATTCCTCTTATACTTATAGCCGAGATTATCGTTCTTATCGTATTCGCCGTTAAGACGCCCGATTTTTCGCAAGACGCCGTTGCCGTTAACGAAATCGTACAGACGGTGACCGATGATTTTAATTGTTTGAAAAAACATAAAAACGCAACCGCGCTCGATTACGTTGTTTTGGATAACGGCGGCAGTATTCTTTATAAGACGCGATCGGGCTTATCCGAAAGTGTGAATACGGCAATTACACACCGAGATACAATACTCGATATTACCGTCGATAACGCCGTAGTCGGAAAAATCATTGTTTATAACGACGGGGCGCAAACTTTACGGTCTCGAAAGCAAACGACCGTTATCATATTATCGGCGGCTATCGCCGTTCAAATCGTTATTTGTATAGGGTATGCCGTTTATTTATACTTGACCGTTATCGGACCGTTTCGTAAACTCAAATGGTTTGCCGAACGGGTGGCGGGCGGCAATCTCGATATCCCGCTTGCAATGGACAGACATAACCTGTTCGGCGCGTTCACGGAGAGTTTCGATATCATGCGTTCGGAACTTAAAAAAGCGCGTCTTGCCGAAGCACAGGCACAGCAGAGTAAAAAGGAACTCGTAGCAAAGCTTTCGCACGATATCAAAACGCCCGTTGCGAGCATTAAAGCAGTTTCGGAAGTCGGACTTGCGGTCGCGGCAAAATCAAAGGACAAAGAAAATTATACTCAAATCATAGGCAAAGCCGATCAGATAAATGCGCTTGTTACAAATCTGTTTACGGCGACGCTCGAAGAATTACAGCAACTTACCGTAAAGCCAATGGACATAAATAGCAAGCAAGTAAAAGTTATGCTTGAAAATGCAGACTATTTAAACCGTGCCGATATTCCCGACGTTCCCGATTGTTTGGTATATGCCGACGCACTCAGGTTGCAGCAAGTGTTCGATAATATATTTGCAAACGCCTACAAGTACGCGAATACCGATATATTAGTTGCCGTGCATAAAACGGATAAACATATCGAAATAACGATCGAAGATTTCGGCGGCGGCGTAAAGTACGAAGAACTGCCTGTAATTAAAGAAAAATTCAAGCGCGGCAGTAATGCGATAAATGCGGAAGGCGCAGGTTTGGGACTTTATATATCCGATTACTTTATGAACGAAATGCACGGAGAATTAAATATCGAAAACGGGTCGCGCGGATTGAAAGTAACCGTTTCCATACCGTTAAGCGGTAAAATTTAAGGAATATTTAAGAATTCGTTAAAGACTTTTAATAATTCAAAAAAGGAGATCGACCATGCGGCAAATTTTATTGAAAACAGAAAACCTGAGTAAAACTTTCTCTAACGGCGGAAGCCAGCAACACGTTCTCAAAAACATCGATCTGGAACTTTATCAAGGCGACTTTACCGTTATAATGGGTACAAGCGGCGCCGGTAAATCCACATTATTGTACGCTCTTTCCGGAATGGACACGCCAAGCTTAGGTAAAATTACTTTCGGCGATAAGGTCATTACCGATTTGTCGCAGGACGGACTTGCCGTTTTTCGCCGCGATCACTGCGGATTTGTGTTCCAACAAATCTATTTGATCGACGGTATGTCGGTTATGGACAACGTGCTTTCCGCAGGATTACTTGTTAATAAAGATAAAAAGGCGCTCGTCGCAAGAGCAAAAGAATTATTTGCGGCGGTCGATATTTCGGATGACGCGCAAAAAAAGTTCCCGACTCAAATATCCGGCGGCGAAGCGCAACGTGTCGGAATAGTTCGCGCACTGATAAACAATCCCGATATACTTTTTGCCGACGAGCCTACGGGCGCGCTCAATTCCAAAACGGGACTTGACGTACTCGACACGCTTACTAAATTCAACGATCAAGGTCAAAGCGTGGTTATGGTAACGCACGATATTCGTTCGGCGCGGCGCGGCAACCGTATTCTTTACTTAAAAGACGGCGTAATTTTGGGCGAGTGCGATTTAGGTAAATACGCTCACGGCGACACGGCAAGGCACGAAAAACTTTCCGCATTCCTTTCGAGCATGGGGTGGTAAAATGGGGAAGTTGTCCTTAATAGCGCGCTCCAATATGCGAAAAGCCAGAGGGCAGACGGTAGCAATCGTTGCGCTTATATTACTCGCATCGTTACTTTTAAATCTATGGCTCATGTTGTCTATGGACTACCATGCCAACTTTGACAGATACCACGACAAACTCAATGCCGAACACGTCACTCTCGTGGTTGACGGAACGGATGAAGTACGGGAATTTTTCACGCACACGCTGGGTGAAGATAACCGTATTGCCGAGTTCTGTTTGGATAATTGCATGCACATGGTCGGGACATTTGCCTATAACGGCGGAAATGTGAACAGCGAGTTCGTTTTCACCGATAAAACTACCGCATTGACCCGATCCGTCGGCAGAGCGGAAATTGTGGAAGAAGGCAATGTCAAAAGCGGCGTTTATCTGCCTATGTTGTATAAAACAGGCGATTATGCGGTAGGCAAATCGATGAAATTATTCATTGGCAGTACGCCAGTTGAATACATTATTTGCGGCTTTTTCAATAGCGTAATGCTCGGCTCGCATAATTGTACCTTAACGCAAATCATATTTACCGAAGATAAATATTCGGAACTCGAGGCGAGCGGGCTTGCGCCGCAGGCAACTCTTTGTTCTATACGTTTGGTAGACAAGTCCGAAAATCTCGATTACGCTGCAACGATAAAAGCAGCCGTTTCCGAACGTTTACCCGACGCGCGTATGTCCGGCAGTAGTTATGATACCGTGTCGCAGGCACGTTATATTTCGCAGATGATTTGTTCTGTGATCATAGCGGCAATGGCGTTCTTTGTTTTACTTATAGCCGTAGTGGTATTGGTATCGAACATTATCAACTACATTCAAGTAAATATGAAAGATCTCGGCGCATTAAAAGCCGTAGGATATACTTCCGGGCAGCTGATTTGTTCGTTATTGTTACAGTTTTTATCAATAACTTTGGGTACGGCGATCGTCGGCACGGCATTGTCGTACGGTGTCTTTCCGGCGATCAACGCAATGATGATCTTGCAAACGGGAATACCGTATGCG
>CAJUQF010000057.1:0-995 GCA_910588315.1 uncultured Christensenellaceae bacterium
GCAACGGCAGGCAAGAGTCTGCCTGCCCTACGAATTGCACAATGAAATTGCTTTGCGATAATAAACGGAACGCCGTGGCGTCGTTCCCTACAAATTACGCAATAAAAATGTTTACCGCAAAACTATAATAGAAAGACGTTTGTAGGGGACGCAGACCCTTGCGTCCCGCTTATGACAAAGCAATAATTTAAGCAACAGCAGGCAAAGGGCTGCCTGCCCTACGAATTGCACATTATAAATGCCCTACGAATTATAGTAAAGCAATAATATCAGTTCGTTTCGAGCTCCGCATCTTCGGGAATATTCACTTTGGTCTTACCGATATCGGTGACGGTGACCGTAACATGTACATCTTCGCTTATCGATTCTTCCTCATACTCATAGTTATAAGTACCCATGATCTCTACTTTATTCACCTTTTTGTCTTTGAAAACTACGATCGCTTTTTTCAATTCCGTCAAATCCGGAAATTCCGTCCCTTTGAATTTGTATACGCCTGCTTTGCCGTCATATTCGAACTTATCGAACATATCCTGCACACCTATATCGCGTATCGCATCGTTGACGTCCGCATCGACGGTGTCCATGTCATATATACGACCTTTGCTATACGCCCATTTTTTTGTCGTTTCATTGTACGAATAATAATATGCGCTCCCCATTTCGGGATCGTTTTCGTCATACGGCTCGTCGGGTTTATACCATGTATAACTCACTCTTGTCTCCGACACGCCGTTTTCACCCGTACTTGTATACTCTCTGCACACTTTGTTGCCGTCGTACTTGTGAGTCGACCTACCGCCTTCGGCAGTGCTTTCAAACGTGATCGTCGCGTTTGTCACGTCCTTAAAGTCGAACGCGGCTTTCCAGGCTTCGACAGACTCTATCTTCTCCGTACCGCCGGACGCAGGCTCGTCGTCGCCGCATGCTACAAGTCCCGCAGTCGCCAGCGAAAACGCCGTCATCGCCGCAAGTCCGAGCGAAAGGATCTTGGA
>CAJUQF010000057.1:1005-11352 GCA_910588315.1 uncultured Christensenellaceae bacterium
AACTAAAAGTATACCCCCCCCCGCACAAAATGTCAAGTATTTTTCACAATATTTACAATTAATCATATTTTTTTACGTTTTTTATTTGCATATGTGCGATTCGCATTACTTATATTTTTACACGATAAAATACGACGGAACGAACATCGCGTTCATTCCGTCGTACAGATTCGATATTTATTTACTGCTTTCCTACCCAGCTAACAAGCCGTCTGCTGCCGCTTACATCATTGCCGTCCATGTATTTAAGAAAATCAAAATTTTTCCATTTCTTGTCGTCGAGATTATATACCTTTACGCTTTCGATCTTTATATTAGGCGTAGGCGGACGCCATTTATATCCGCTCGATATCGCGGTATTGTCCGCCGCAGTGCGACGGATCGATTGGATATTCTTTATGGTTTCATCGTTGAGCGCATGCCCGACCATCGTGCATTCTATGCCGCTTATATTACCCGGTACTACTTCCGAGTAATCGCCGTAATAAAATTGGAACTCGGTTGCCGTGTCGTTATATCTGAATGTAAGCGCGCCGAGCTGATGTATCACGTTATCGCTCTTGCCGTCCCTGTCCGCACGCAGTCTGTATCCGAACTTGTCCGTCACTTTACGGAATTTACTCGACGCAAGCGCGTCGAAACTCTTACAAAAACTCTCGCTGTTGCTGCGGTGCTTTGTGCGCTCGTAACTCGACGCCGACGTACTGCCGTCTGTCGGTTGCGCATCATAGCCGCCGAATCTGAGCCAGCCGCCCTGCGCGTCGTAAAATACCGTGTTGTCGAAATATCCGTTTTTGGCAAGGAATATAAAGTTAGTCGCCGCCGTATCGTACTCTTCCTCGTCGATCACATATTCCAATACCATGCCGTTAGATAAATTAAACCGCGCTATCACGTCGTTGTATCCTCTGTACGGATTGACGATATACATTATGACAGGCACTATAAGCGCTATTACGATCAATAGCACGGCAAGCGCAACGACTCCGCCGATAACCAATGCGGAATGTTGGGCTTGTCTTTGCGAGCGCAACATCGCTTGCTCGGGCGTAAGCGAAACATTCTGCTGTTTTACCGGCGACACGGTGGTTTTTGATTTATAGCCGGATTTTTTTTCTTCGGCAGCGGCACGTTTTGCCTTACGTTCCTTTGCCGTCAATGAATAATCACGTTGTTTTTTCAAGAGTTACCTTCCGAAGTTATTACTTATTGTTTAACCGCTGTTCGCGTTCTCGCCTTATGCGCTCTGCCCGCTCCGATCTGTCCGAACCACCCGACCCGGCGGATTGCGCGTTTCGCCGTTCGTGCAGTGCGGCGCGATCTCTTGCTATACGTTCTTCCGCCTGACGTCTGCGCTCGGCGGCTTCGGCACGCCTGTCGATACGAGCATCCGGCGCCGGCGGCGTTTCCCGCTCTTCGACCGATGCTTGAACGACCGGTTCTACGACGACCTGCGCCTGAGTATCGTTCGACGGAACTGCGTCGCCGTTATTCTGTTCCGACTGCTCCGACTGTACTTCCGCCTCGAACATATCGAAATTCTTTAAGAACTCGTCAAGCTCGTTGTCACTGATGACAGGCGTCGCGTCTTCCGCGGGAACTGCGGGTTGCGGCTCGACGACGTTCTGCGCAGGCTGCTCTATAACGGGTTCCGCTTCGACGACAGGCTCCACACCGAAATCGTCATCGAAATCATCGGCACGCCGTCTTGCGGCGTCTACGTCGAAATAATTGACTGCGGGCGCATCCGGTTTCGAATTGGAATATATCCCCGATATGACCTTATTCTTGCGTTCTGCGAAGGCGGATATCTCCTCCGCGGAAAGCGTGCGTTCCGTCTCTACAAGTCCGGTACCGTCGATCTTACGTTCTATCGAGTCCGGCACCGCCTCTTTAGTTCGCTTGCCGCGCTTTTCTTCTTTGGTCTTTTTATCCTTGTTCGCCTTTTTATTGTCCGCCACCGGCATGATAGGCACTTCCGGCACGTCGTCGATGACCGTGTTATCCTGCTCCGCCTCGAAATCGCGCATTGCCGCGTTCATATCCATAACGTCCTCTTCGGCAAGCGTATCGATCGGAGCCGGACCCTGCGGCTGAGACTGCTGCACGGGTTGTTGCGCTTGCTGCTGCGGCGCGATGGTCTGACCGGGTTGTTGAGGATACTGTTGTGGACTGACGGGCTGCGGTTGCAGATAATAAACCGCTTTATCGCCTTGGAGATTGCGCTTGTAGTATACTGTTTTGATCAAATGCGTATACGGCGCAATAAATATAAAACCGAGTCCGAGCGTCAACACGCCCAAAACATACCAACCGAGAAGCGACATGCACAGCGAAAAATACGTGCCTGTCTTGCCGCTCATTACTTTATTGGACGCCGTGAGCGCCGTCGACGCGCGCATTTTGGGATTTGCTATAAGCAAATAGTTTGCCATCGACGTTCTCATAAAGTATATTACGCCGGGCACGATAAAACATAAAAGCAACAGAAAACCCAAAACGGTGCGTTTCAGACTCAAAAGCAATATTTTCGTTATGTTGCTGCGCGCAAGCGTTTCGCCCAGCCTGCGTATGTTATACGGCTTACACCGATACGTCGCCAGATAAAAGTCGGTCATGGCAAAGTTTATCATGCCGATACCGACTATCGCGATAAGTCCGAGCAGGATACCGTAACACATCATAACGATCGCGGCGACGGTGTTCACGCCCAAACTCACGCTGGACATTACGACGAGCGCAACCAACGTTATAAAGATCGCAAACTCGACCGTGTATATCACGATCGATTGGTGCATATTGAGCGCGAGCTTATGCCGCGCTTCTTCTTTTATGTCCTTTACGGTCATCGAGCAATGCTTACCAACTTTTACTATTTACGGGTAAAGAATCGACTATACAACTCCCCGTATACTCATTTTACAGTATTTGCATTATTTTGTCAATACATTTACGGGCAACACAAATTCCAAATTTATATCCTTTTTAAAAAATTCAGATCGAATTTACTTTCCGTTTCGAAAACTCTGCCGTTGAGATAGTCGCATTTGCCTTTCAATCCGGTAAATACGAGTTTGACCGCCGCGAGCATTTGCGATTCGGGCGCACCGTCCGGCGCGTTTACTCCCGCGATCCCGTATTTATGCTCGCCTATTATAGGACATCCGATAAAGCCCATGTGCGCTCTTATCTGATGTGTTCTGCCCGTATGAGGATATACGTCGAGCACAGCCGCGCCGCCTATGCGCTCGACTACCTTATATTCGGTTATCATGGTTTTGTAATCGGGTTTGGGAACGGCGGATACTATCGCTATGCTTTTGTCTGTCAAAACTTTTATATATGCGGTGAGCGTCGCGCCGTCGGATTCCGGCGCGGGATAAACTACCGCACGGTAAACTTTTTGAACGCGACGCTCCTTAAACGCGTCGGTAAGCTCTTTCTGCACCTGCTTGGATTTTGCGAATACTATAAGTCCCGTCGTATTTGTATCGAGCCTATGCACCGAAAAAAGCGGAGCATCGTAAATCTGCGGCAAAGCATCGTAAGCCGTACGTTTCGGCTTGTCGAAAACAACAATATTTTCATCGTCGTAAACAATATCGAGCCGAGGAAGTTCCACTTGCAACTCGTCGGGAATAAATACGTTTACGGCATCGCCGGCATCCAAAAAGACGTTGTTTTTTTGACGCTTGCCGTTTATGCGCACTTCGCCGTTCCGTACCAGAATATGCGCTTTCGCGTTGCTAAGTCCGGCTATCTTGCGCGCGAGAAACACCGCCACGCGTTCGCTTTTTTCACTTTTGAGTTCGAGTTTCTTTCCCATAGTTTTGCCTTGAAAGTATTTTGTTTTTGCGCCTGCCGCGCTTTATACGGGCAAGTATCGCGATAGTAAACGCAGTTGCGGCAACGACCGACGCGACCGCGGCAAGAGTTATCCAAAACGCCGTCCGATCATACTCGAACAAGCATGCCGCTTGATAGTAAACAAGCGATACGATATAAGCGGTTACCGTGTGAACGAACACTGACAAAGCCGCGCTTTTTGCACCGTTCTCCTTGGCAAGCGCCGATACCGTCGCCACACACGGAACGTACAAACACGTGAATATCATAAAAGACACCGCCGCGTGTATGCCGTTACCGAATACCGTATCGTATCCGCCGAGCGACACTATCACAGATATGACGGTCTCTTTTGCCGCTAAGCCCGAAATGAGCGCAGTAACGGCACGCCAATTCCCGAACCCGAGCGGAACGAATATCGGAGAAATAAGCCCCGCAAACGTACTCATAACGCTTGTTTCTCCGCCGCCGGGAATAAACCCGTCCGCGACGGAAAAGTTGCACAGCGCCCACATAACGACGCTTACGGCAAGCACGACCGACCCGATACGCAATACGAAAGACGAAATATTGTGAAGAACTACGCTTATCACTCTGCCGGCGCGCGGCACTCTGTACGGCGGTATCTCCATAATAAGTTCGTTTTCTTCGCCGCGCGATCCGTGTATGACGGACATTATCTTGAGTACCGCAAGCATTGAGGCAAAGCCTATAACGTACATCGCCGCAAAGTACAGCCCCGACAAACCGAAGTACGCGCATATAGACGTAAAAACCGCAAGCCGCGCACTGCACGGACAAAACGGTGCGGCGAATGCCGCCCGTGAGCGTCTGAGTTCGCCGGCGATACCGCGTGTCGCCAATACCGCAGTCGCAGAACAGCCCAAGCCCAAAACGACCGAAAACGCCGCCCTGCCGCTCAGTCCGAACTTTTTGAAGAAATCGTCCGTCAGGAACGCGACGCGGCTCATATATCCGCTGTCCTGCAATATCGCCGTAAGCAAAAACATAAGGACCACTTGCGGCAGGAATGCGAGCGTCGAACCGATGCCGGATATCACGCCGTCGCATATCAACGACGAAAACACGGGCTGCATTTCGATTTTTCCGACGGCGTCGGTCGCCATGTTCACAAGCTTAGTCAACAGGTCGGACAGCGGTCGCCCTGCCTCGAAAGTTATCGCAAACACCGCGGTCATTACCACGAAAAATATGGGCAATGCGAGCTTGCCGAGTACTATCCCGTCGATTGCGGGCGTTCTGTCCTTTCTCGACACGCGCGATATAACACCGTTCAAGATGTTATCTATATAGTCATAGCGCAATCGCGCCGGCAGATCTCTATCCGTAACCGAACAGCTTTTACAGTCTCCCGGGCATACGCCGGTCGCTGCGATCACATCCTCGTCGCATTCCATTGTTTTAAGAGCAAAAAACGCTCGATCCGCGTTAAGGTGTTCGCTGCGACTCAATTTATCCGAAACGGCTTTGACGCGCGGATCTGACAAATAGCTCGGCGGGTTTGCCGTCCTTGCTTTGCCTGCGATTTCGCGTATCTCGCGTTTTGTCACGGCACGATACGAAGTACCGATAACAGGCACGCCCAGTCTGTCTGCGAGCAAATTTATATCTATGCCGCAGCGCGCCTCGTCCATCATGTTTACGGCTAGCGCAACTTTTTTGCCCGCCTCGACGAGCTGCATAAACATATACAGGTTGCGCCGAAGGTTGTTTGCCTCCGCTACGTAAATCACGGCATCGTAATCGCCGTTAATGATACTGTCACGCGTTATACGCTCTTCCGCGGTGCGCGGAGTAAGCGAATATGCTCCGGGAAGATCGGATAGGTATACGCCGTTTTCCATGCGCTTTTCCCTAACACCTACCGTTACACCGTGCCAATTCCCGACAGGCTCGTCCGAGCGCGTAAGCTTGTTAAAAAGCGTCGTCTTTCCTACGTTCGGATTTCCGCACAGTGCGATTTTCATTGTCAGCGCCACCCACCGTTTCGATTATTTGCACGATCCCCGCCGTTTCCGCGGAAACGGCTGCGGCAAAACCGACGCCGAACTCGGCAAGCACCGACCGTTTTGTACGCGCGCGCACCTTAAACGTCGAGCCGATAAGCCCCATATCGACGAGCCTGCGATGAGTATCGCCGCTGCCGCCGACGGACACTATTTTGCCTGTTCTTTGCGCCGAACGATCGAAAAGGGTCATATCGCCTACTTAAATGCGTTGATAAATTCGATAAACGACGTGACGTCGCGGAAGTCGCGGTACACCGACGCAAAACGCACATACGCGATCTGATCGAGTTCCTTTAATCCTTCCATGACAAGTTCGCCTATCTTTTTCGATGAAATTTCCTGCTCGAGCGAATTGTAAACCTGCTTTTCCACCGACGCGACGAGCGCTTCGATCTCTCTCGCGCCGACGGGACGTTTCTCGCAAGCTTTGATTATGCCCGATTTGACTTTCATCGGATCGAACTGTTGACGAGTTCCGTCATGCTTTACGACAAGTACGGGCGTCGATTCGATCACTTCGTAAGTGGTAAAACGTTTACCGCACTGCAAACATTCGCGACGGCGGCGTATGCTGTTGCCCTCGTCGGTAGAGCGTGAATCCACGACCTTGCTTTCCGCGTTACCGCAATAGATACATTTCATAATACGTTTATCCTTTATGTATTATGATTATTGTAACATATTGTTCGGGATTTGTCTACTTTAAGAGCAAAATATAACGGCGCCGATATCGATATTTTGTCGATACGAACAGAGTGCTACTATGTCAACCGCCTGCATTCCAGCGTTCCGAGCAATCGAACAGCATACATTTTTCGCATTTCCCGTCGCAGTTTTTACCGCCTTTTTTGGGCGGCGGCTCGGGCAGTCTGTCGGGCTTACCGCTGGGTACGCAAGTCGGGACTCCGCCGGGCATGTCGCGTATCTCTACGATTATCACGTCTTCGCCTATTTTCTGCACGCACTGCCACGGCACGAACAAGTCCTGCGTTTTCGAAAAAACACCGCGCTTGCCGTACGGCAGGATTACGCCCTTGATCTTTCCGTCATGCACGGAAAATACCAGATCGATTATATGCCCCATGCGACGCCCGTCACTGCCGTTTATGACTTCGCGCCGTTTCAATTCGCAATACGACATTTCGTTTTCCATAACTACTATATATGCGCGTAAAACGTTTTGTGACAATGCTTTTTTACATTTTCGACATATATTCCGTCGATTCGCCGCATAACCGTCCAAACGCGCGAATAGTGCTTTTGCGGGAAAGCCAAACTTAGTATATGCCCGTCGTTATCCGAGTGATAAACACGGGAGTACAAAAGCGAGGTACGTTACGAATGAAAACACGCGTAGACATTTGCGGACTGGACACTTCCACCCTGCCCAAGCTCAAACACGAAGAAATGATGGAACTGCTCGAAAAAGCGCGCAGCGGCGACGAGAACGCACGTGAAAAATTCATTATGGCAAATCTCAGACTCGTACTGTCGGTGACACAGCGATTCGCCGCAAAAAAACAAAGCATCGACGACGTCTTTCAGGTCGGCTGCATCGGATTGATAAAAGCGATGGAAAACTTCAACACCGCATATAACCTGAGATTTTCGACTTATGCGGTCCCTATGATCATAGGAGAAATACGTCGATTCCTGCGCGACTGCTCGCCGTTGCGAGTTTCGCGGTCGGTACGCGACACCGCATACCACGCACTGCAAGCGCGTCAACAGATAGAACACGAAACCGGCGACACGGCGTCGCTCGAAGATATAGCTGCCGCTCTGAACCTGCCCGTCTCGGACGTCGTGTATGCGCTCGACGGAATATCCGATCCCGTATCGCTGTACGATCCTGTTTACCACGACGGCGACGACACCGTACTCGTAATGGACCAGCTCGTCGGCAGTTCGGACGAGAACAGGCTGAGCAAGATCGACGTGGACGACGCCGTATCGAAACTCGGCGAACGCGAGCGTAAGATCCTCATGATGAGATTTTACGACGGGAAAACACAAATGGAAGTGAGCAAGGAGATAGGAATTTCCCAAGCACAGGTCTCTCGGCTCGAAAAGAACGCCATTGCCGCGATCCACAGCAAAGTCGCGTATTAGACCGAAAGCCGATGTAATTTCTTACATCGGCTTTAATATTTTAACGCATTTTGCATGTATACGAATCGGTTTGCTTGAACCGTTATTTTTTTAACGCTTCGAGTTCGGCGTAGAGTTGCTTTAAATGCTCGCGTTCGTTGTCTATAAGCGACGAAAACACTTTAAAGTAATATTCGTCGTCCTTATCGGGTTTTTCGCCCATAAGCATAGCGCGCATAAGCGCCGCCTGCGAACGTTCGCGTTTCTGTTCGAGCGCAACAATCTCACGCTCACTGTCGCCTATCGCTTTTTTCAATCGACCTTTCTTAGACACCATATTCCTCCGCGATCACTTATTGTCCGAGTTTTCGGTCGCAGCGGCTTCCAATTCGGGATCGGTCTTTTCGGGTATATTATCGACTTCCTCTATCTTGAACGTACGTGTAGAACCGGTGACGACACGCTTTACAAGCCCGCGCTGCATAAGCGCCATATCGCCTTCGTACGGAAGAAAGAAATCCTGCGCCTCGTAATGCGAGTTCTTAAACGCTTTAAGCTCCTTCATCATGCCGGCAAGCATTTCTTTGGCGTATTTGAGTCTGCGCGCGCTTTTAATGCGATACAGCGTAGGAGTATCTGCGGTCGCGGCAACGTTTGAAACGTCGTCCACCGCAAACTTCGTTCCGGTATACCCTGCCGGCTCTACCGCCGTAAGTAAACACAGCGTTTTGCCGCGCACTATGATGCGAGCAACGGTCATTCTGCCGATACGGAAAGTTTCGCGACGCCAGCTCATGCGATCCTTGACTTTTTCGTACGACAGTATCTCGTTTTTCAATTCCGAATACCATTCTTTCGTCTCGTTCTTCAACTGACAAAGCTTGGCGGTAAGACTGCGGTCATAACGCACGCGTTCTTGGCCTTCGGTGACGAACGATACCGATTCTTCGTCATCGTCGTCATCGTCATCGGTCGGCTCTCTCTCCGGTTCCGGCATAGGTTCCGGCGCGGTAACCACGGGCGGAACAGGTTCTGCTGCCATAACAGGCGTCGCGTCCTGCGAGACCTCCGCTTTTTTCGGTTCCTCATCTTGCATTATCTGCGGCGCCATAACGACCTTTACCACGGGCGCGCGTTTACGCAATGCTACTATAAACACGATCCCGAGAACCGCGAGCAACACTATGAATGCGATCAATACGATCATTAAAATCAAAAGAGTTGTTTTGTTATCCATAATTAGTTCTCTTTATACCTCCTTACGGCAAAGATGATTACTACTACTGCCAATGCACACGCTACAAGCCCGAGTACGATATCCACTATGACGAGTTCCTTGTCGAATGCCGGCTCAATAGTGAAGCGGTATTGCGCTTCGAGCGGAGTATAGCCTTCGACTTCGAGTACCGCATACATTATATACGTGCCTTCGGCAGTGGGCCTTTCCGTCAATATCTTATTGGGATTCTTGACGTTAATGTACGTATAAACTATCTTATCGGATCCGACAAGCGCCGATCCGCTGGGGTCGTTGCCCTTGACTTCTTCGGACCAGTCTTTGATCGACGGCGCGCTCACCCAACTGTTGGTGGATAACGCGACCTCGAATTCTACTTCGCGTACCACCGGCAAGCTGTACTTGGCTGTAGCCGTAGCGGTCAATATGTATGTACCCGCCGTTTTAGGCATTTGCTCCCCGAGATCTTCGCCTGTCGTCTTGTTTCTGTACGTATACGTTATCTTGCTGTCGCCGAGCATTGCGGTCGCGGTCGGACTCTCCCACTTGTCGCGCTCGCCGAGATACAGCAACGTCTGTATACGCGGTTCGTCTTTGAATGAGTTTTCGCGGTTTCTTATCTCGAACAGTATCGGCGTAACTGTCGCCAAACTGTCGTTTTCGATAATGGTATCGCTCAGTCCGTAATTTTCGGCGTATGCGTACATGAAGTAATACCCGGGTTCTATCGGCATATAGAAATCTTTAAAGTACTGCGTGCCCTTGCCGATGACCACAGACGGAGTATTTTGATCTATCTTATCGCTTTCCACATACTCTTTGCCGTTGAATTCGGCTTTATAGAATACAAAGTACGGAAGTCCGCGAAGAGGCTTGCCTTCCGGCAAAGAGACCGCTCCCGTCAAATTCGCTTCCCACGGTACGATCGCAGGCAAAACATTCCAATAATTCTTTTCGTCCGGAGAACCTTGAACGAATATCTGGAACTCCAACACTACGGTATCTATGCTGCCGTACTTGCCGCTTTCGCCGTCGACGGTCACCGTCATGATGTACCAATCGGCAGGCGCGCGTGCGAGCAATTGCAAGTAATTAGTACCGTCCGTAGATACGTATTCTCCCTTTATCGAATCGTACTTGGCG
>CAJUQF010000058.1:0-2647 GCA_910588315.1 uncultured Christensenellaceae bacterium
CATAAAGCCGTATTGTTCCCTGTTCGCGGCATGGCGCTCTTTGCCGAACCGCCACATAACGCTCATATTTTCGCTCATGTCCGGTATGCCGTTGCCGTTGACATCCCACTCGGTTTGCCAATCCGACGGCAACAGATCTTTTCTGTAATACAGCATAGGCGCTTGAATATTGATGCCTACGCCCATAAAGTACTCGGTACCGTCGAGATTATAAGTATAAGTGGTTTTGGCAAGTTCCGGAATTTGACCGTAAGCGTCGAGCCTGTCTATCGGCAGCGGCGTAATGTGTTTACCGTTGCAATACTTCATCAAAATATCGTTCGCCTGATACAATACGTCGGGACCGTAACCGTGCGGTCCGTCCTCCGCAAGATCGAGAAATTGATCCTGATTGGCGTCGACGGCGACGATATTGTACTCCTTATATTTTTGATTGAACCCGTCGAGCAACAATTGAAGATACCCCGACGCTTTAGCCGTATCGTTTTCGAGTATGTGCAAAGTTATCGGCTTTGCCGCCGTGCCATGCTCGATATCGCCATCGAATTTATCGTATAGCGCGGCGAGAGACTGCTCGGCATACTTTTCGCGCAAGCCGCCGCCGTTACACGCGGCGAGCGATATTCCCATCACGCCGCACAAAGCTATGCTCATTGCTTTTTTAAATTTACGCATACATCACCATTCCCCGCCGTATTTTTATTCGACCGTTATCGCGTAGCCGTCGGGCGCGACGGTCACTCCGCGCGCCGACGCCGACTTATCGGTATTGTTGACAAATAACGTCGCTGTCTGGCCTCTAGTTTTGCGCTCGACAATAAACAAACCGTTTTCGCACGCAAACACGACGTCGCCTTCGTAAAGCGCGCGCAGTTTCTTGTATTTTAACAATTCTTTTACCCTGCCGGTAAAAGCGTGATTTTTCCAATCGAAACACCTGCGGCTGTCGGGATCGTACCCGCCTTCGAGCGGGATCTCCGTGCCGTAATACACCATGGTCGCGCCCGGCATGAACAGCTCGACCGCGAGCGCATTTAAAAGCTTGTTTTCGTTCTTTCCGCACATCGTATAAAATCTATGCGTATCGTGGCAGTCCAAAAGATTGAGCATCATAAAATTGACTTGCGTCATATTACGCATTTGCAGTTCGTTGAGTTTATCGCAAAGCGCGGGCGTGGTGAGCGTTCCGTGTGCGAAATAGTCGAGCATGGCTTTTGTAAAAGCGTAATTCATTATGGAATCGAACTGATCGCCGCGAAGATAGCTCCTGCTGTCGTGCCAGTTTTCGCCTATAAGCGCTTTATCGCTGCCGAACGCTTTTATGCGCGTTCTGAATTTGCGCCAGAACTCGTGGCTTACCTCGTCCGATACGTCCAGTCTCCATCCGTCTATACCGTAATTTTTTATCCAATACTCACCCACGCCGCACAGGTATTCCTGCACTTCCGGATTGGCGGTGTTCCATTTCGGCATATAATCGCATTCCGAAAAGACTTCGTAATTAAGCGGTTTTTTCGTCGGTTTGTCGCCGTGTATGACAAACCAATCGTGATATTTCGACTTTGCACCTTTTTCCTTTACGTCGCGGAATTGCGCGATGTCTTCACTGCAATGATTAAACACCGCGTCGAGTATAACGCGTACGCCTTTGCGCTTGCAAGCGCTCATAAGCTCGCCGAACGCCTCATTCCCGCCGAAATGCGCGTCTACGTTATAGTAATCGCTTATATCGTATTTATGATTGGAAACCGACGTGAATATAGGCGTTAAATACAGCGTATTGACGCCGAGATCGACAAGATAATCGAGCTTTGCGGTTATACCGTAAAGATCGCCGCCGGCAAAACTTTTCGGCGTAGGTTTTGCGCCCCATGCGAGATTTATATAGCCGGCGTCTCCGTCGCCGCCGCGATAAAACCTATCGACGAATATCTGATAAACGACGGCGCGACCGAGCCAATCGACTTCGGGCATAACGTCGTTTTCGTTTATATACGCGAGCTGGAAAAAATTATAAAATCCAAACGAAAAATCGTACGTTTCCGTAGCCCCGTCTTCGGAATAATAATAATTGTTCCCGTCGGTATCGGTCAACAGAAAAATATACGCAAGCCGTTTGTCGACGAGTTTCAACCGCACGGTAAAATAATCGAACAGTGAGTCGCTCGCGGTAACGGACATGGCAAGCGTTTTGCGTTCCTGTGCAAACAGGTGTTTTTTTCCGTAAACGAGCATTACGGACGCAAGCTCGCCGCGCGCTGCGCGCAGTCTTATTTCCACCGTGTCTTTGTCTATAGGGTAACCGAAAAGCGAATCCGATTTGTGATATAAAGCATGTTTGTTCATTTCGTAGCCTTGACAATAAATTTTATATCATGTAAAATATATCCATGAAAACAGAAAAACGAAAGGGAGATCGTGTAACGATCAAAGATGTTGCTAAAGCTGCGGGCGTGTCGATCGCGACCGTTTCGTATGTTCTCAACAATACCCACGGTCAATCGATAAGCGAGGATACTCGCAAAAAAGTTTTGCAGTCGGTCAACCTTTTGGGATATAAATGCAACATAATGGCAAAGTATCTCGCTACCGGCAGAGCAAACGCCGTTGCCGTCGTGATCGACGATATGCCTACGGTCGCGTCGCA
>CAJUQF010000058.1:2657-10626 GCA_910588315.1 uncultured Christensenellaceae bacterium
GTTTATAACCGAGCTTTCCCGTCTTTTGACCCGACGCAATATCGATCTTAAAATCATAGACTATGCCGACGGCTTACAGTCCGACTCGCCTTGCGACGCATTCGTCACGCTCGCGCTGTCCGAAAGTCGATTCAAAGCCTTTGCCGATACAAAGTACGTGCCGGTCATCGCCGTCGACAGCATGTTCGACGACGTACTGTTCTATCGCATTAACGACGACTACAAACGCATGTACAATTCGACCAAACAGGGGGCCGACGACCCCGTGATCCTTTTGACTCACCCTCTGCCCGACGAATGTATCGCACACGCGCAAGAATTCTTCGACGGCGTCAAAGTAGTTAACGACGTACGCGACTTACCGCAACATGGTTCGAACGAAAAATACGTAACGGTCTCGGCGCTTATAAAAAAGTTTGCCAACAACGAATCGGTCAAGCTTTACGGCGAATCGGTAGCGTTTAAAGCCGCAGCCGCAGCCGACTCCGCGCTTAAAGCCATCGACCGCACTCAGGCGACTTCGTCCGAACACGATATTTCGGTCTGAACGTAAATACGTCTCCGCCTATCGTAATTCTTATCTACATCCGAATGTTAACGCAACTCTCATCGTAACTTCGACAATCCGTGCGCGGCGCAAATGCACCGCGCACTTCTTATTGTCGAAATTTACCGTTCGATTTCGACGCGACAATGTCACGCTTTCGCCGACGGAGTTATAGTCATTACTTTGGAATAGCTGTTGAAAGTTACGTCATAGGTTCCCGCAGTCACTACTTTGATGTTGTTATTGCCGCCGCCGACAGCCGTGAACGCTTTTGCCTCGTCAAGCAAGTAAGTATAGTTATAACTGCCCAAACCGTTATAGCTCGGTTTCCCCCATTCGCCTTTTTCCGTAGAACCGGCTTTAAACGCTTGGATTATGATCTGCGAATCTGCTTTCATGGCGACGTTCGTAATTTTGTAAATGCCGGAGCCGGCTTCTGTCTCTGTGAGTTTAAAATTTTTGTTAAAGCAATATCCACTCCAATCGGCCACGCCTTCGGCGAACGTTCCGTCGATATAGTAGTCGGCAGGCGCAGGCGCCTTTTCCGCATCGAACGTTACGCTGATTTTATGCGTATCGACGTTGTATGAGAACGTATATGTACCGGTCGCCTTTGCGATCATGTTTTTACCGGCAGTCTCGTTCAAATATGTCTTGGCGTTTTCATCGAGATCGGTAGAACGCAGGTACTCCGCGCCGACGGACACCTTGTCTCCGACGGTATTAGTGGTAGTGAACACAAACTCGTCGCCTTCGGTAAGATAAACTTCAAGCGAATATGTCTTTTTGTCTCCGCTCGGCGTCATCTTGGTCGCGGCGTTATACATATCTTTCCAACCGGTGATCTTGTTGCCTTTGATATAGTAATCAGTGACTATGTCAAGCGCATGTATGGGATCGCCGTTGCGTTTCCACGAAATAGTATCGTACGGATTGCGCATATATATCTCTTTCGTCTCTTCCGTATAACCGTCGCCGTCTTCGTTATAATAGTCGTCGCCGGGATAAGTAGTGAGCGTAAGCGTGTAGTTGCCGTCGTATTTGACTATTATGTTTGCACCGAGATAAGAATCGTCATAAACACTGCCCTGACCGGCAAATACTTCCGTTTCGCCGAGTTTCGTCTCGGTGAGATATCCCGCACCGTGCTTGTTATAATATTCGTCATTGCTTACCAATGTAAATTGATCGTTGGCACGCAAATCGACAGTGAGCGTGTATTCGTTCTTGTTCGCCGCCTTTGTCATCTTATGATTTTCGTTGATAACGCCCCAGCCGTCGATCAGAACGTTGCTTGTACCGGCGCCGATTATGTAGAAGTCGCGCGTGTCAGCTTGGAATTTTGTAAAGCCGGCATATATTGAAACGTTTGTCGTAAGCTCTTCCGAAAAATCGAATTTATGACTTTTACTCGGCGTTGCAAACCAATTGACGAATTCATAGCCGCCGTCTTTTGTAGGCGTGTACGCCGTCGCTTTACCGCCTTTTTCGACCTTTTCGGTTTTGAGAACTCTCATCTGTCCCGGTTTGTTAGTGCCGGTCGCATCATAATACGTGACGGTTACGGTATTACCGCCTCCCCCCGTAGGCGTATCCTCTCCGCACGCAACAAACATACTCGCACCCATTGTAACGCATAATGCCGCAACAAGTAACTTTTGCACTTTTTTCATCATTTACCTCCGATAACTTTAAGTTTAAGCCACTCGCGCTCGCTTCACGCAGTAATTTGTGCGAACTACTTAAACGTTTAACTATATTATACAACTTTTTACGGCAATGTCAATACCTTTTATAAAATAATTTAAAAAATTTTTTCCGGGCGCAAAGCTTGCATACCGTGACAAAAAGTGATACACTTAACTTATGACTAATTTGGAACTCATGCGGATATGCGAAAACGCAGACGAAGACGCGTTCGAGCAAGATGATTTTCCGCAAGCTTCACGCTCGCCTAAGGACATATACGACGAAATATACGACGACGTCAAGCAGCCGTCGCGATATATCAAGGAAGATTGGTGACAGGCGGACATCGACCGCTTGATTTTTGCAAGAAACAATTCCCGAGCATAAATACACCCCGAAGTCATAACAGAACTTTGGAGTGTATTTTTAATTGCGTATTCATTTTTTATTGCGAGATGATTGATATTTCCTGTTGGCATATCGTTACGATTTTATTCCGGTCTTTATTTTCATTTCCCTACTGTAAAGCGATTACATTGTGTAATTCGTAGGGCAGGCAGACTCTTGCCTGCCGCTTATTGGATTATTGCCTTGCCACAAGCGGAGCGCAAGGGTCTGCGCTCCCTACGAAGATTCATTCTATATTTGCTTTATAATAAATTGCTTACAATAAGACCGAGACACGGTATAATATCAACAATAATTTCATTTCCCTACCGTAAAGCAATTTCATTGCATAATTCGTAGGGCAGGCAGACCCTTGCCTGCCACTCCATTGTTTATTGCCTTGTCCACATGCGGAGCGCAACGAGGTCTAAAGCTCCCTACGAAGGTCGATTCCAATGACGTGTCGATAGCAAACCGTTGCGTAAAAAACCGTGAAGAGACAGCCGACGAGCCGATACGACGCGAGCGTATTGCGTTAGCAATTTGTGCGTCAAGCAGGCACAGTCGCGAAGGCGTAGCGGCGCTACGTCGAGTGACTGCAACGAACTTGTCGCGCATATTGATAGCAAGACATCGCGCGAGTGTCGGTAAGGAGGCAGCCGACGAGCGGTTTTGTCGCGAGTGTATTGCGTCGACGATATCGCGCGATTGTAAGGCGTCGCCTCCCGAAATCGTACCCTTCTGCGGTACGATGAGCGGAGGCACAACACAGCAAGCGCCGATATCGGTAGCAAAACGTCGCGTAAAAAACCGTGAGGAGGCTAATTAAACTCGTCTTTAAGTCTTCTGTCGAAAAGCTGTTCCATAACGTCACGCGGTTGCATTTTATCGAGGATCATGGTGTTTACAGCATTTGTTATGGGCATGTCGACTTCGTATTTTTCCGCGAGCAAAGACATTGCTCTTGCCGTGTGTACGCCTTCCGCAAGCTTATCGTATTTCTTGCCGCAGGCATAGTTCTCGCCCCACATTCTGTTATGGCTGTGAACGGAAAACAGCGTCGTTTCGTAATCGCCGATATGACAAAGCCCGTACGCCGACAGCGGATTGCCGCCGAGCGCCGCGATAAGCCGCGACACTTCTCTGCTGCCGCGCGCCATCAGCGCGCCTTTTAGCGTGACGAGATTCATGCCGTCAAGCACGCCGGCAACAATACCCATAACGTTTTTTGCCGCCGCGCCTATTTCCGTACCGATAACGTCGGTGCCGTAATAGAATCTTATGAGCGGGCTTTTGAAAAATTCGATTATACGTTCTATGGTCGAACGCTCGTAACCGTCTATGAGCATACAGTTGGGATTGCCGACGGTGAATTCCTGTACGTGTCCGGGTCCCGCCCAAACGGCGACCTGCCAGCTTTCCAGCCCGAACTCGAGCGCTATTTCGCTAAGCCGCATGCCCGTACTTATCTCTATGCCTTTCATGCACGTGACGAGATACTTGCCCGTCATATCGCACGAACTTCTTATATCGCCCATGACGTTGCGGAACACCTGCGACGGTACGCTGACCAATACGACGTCCGCCGTTTTTATCGCATGCGGCAGATCGTTGGTAAGCTCTATCGTTTTGGGGAACGTAACATATTCGTTCTTGTGCGTCATGACGAGTTTTTCGTACGATATCTCGCCGGACTTGCCGTACACGGTCACTTTATGCCCGAGTTGGTTTGCGTACCACGCCAAAAACGAACCCCATCTGCCGCAACCGACGACGGTGACTTTTATCTTTCGACGAGTATAGTCCATAGGTATTGAATAGTTGATCGGCACGGGTATCTCCATTTACGATTTACATTAAATTACACATTCGCGAACGTGTTTATTCCGTACGAACACGATATGTCAGTGACTGTCCTTAGGCGAATAGTTGGGCGCTTCCTTGGTTATGGATATGTCGTGCGGATGCGATTCGATGAGCGCCGCGTTTGTTATCTTTACGAACTGCGCATCCTTACGCAGTTTGGCAATGGTAGGCATGCCCGTATACCCCATTCCCGCGCGAAGCCCGCCTATAAGCTGATACACGATATCGGCTAACGCGCCGCGGTAAGGCACCCTGCCTTCCACGCCTTCGGGAACGAGTTTTTTAGTGCCTTCCTGGAAGTATCTGTCTTTACTGCCGAGCGGCATTGCGCCCAAACTTCCCATACCGCGGTAAGTCTTGAAACTTCTGCCCTGATATATTTCGAGTTCGCCGGGCGTTTCCGTCGTACCGGCAAACAGCGAGCCGATCATGACGGCATGCGCGCCTGCGGCGATGGCTTTGGTGATGTCGCCGCTGTATTTGATACCGCCGTCGCCGATTATGGTTTTACCGTACTTGTCGGCGATCTCGGCACAGTCCATGATAGCGGTTATCTGCGGCACGCCTATACCGGCTACGATACGCGTCGTACAGATCGAGCCGGGACCTATACCGACCTTTACAACATCGGCTCCCGCCTTAAACAGCATGTCCGCCGCCGCAGACGTTGCGACATTGCCGGCGACGACCGTCACGTTCGGGAACGCAGATTTGACTTTTTCCACGGCTTTTATTACGTCGACGTTATGACCGTGCGCGGTATCGACTACGAGACAGTCGACTCGCGCGTCGACGAGCGCTTTCGCTCTGTCCATGTAACCGCTGCCGTTGCTTATCGCAGCGCCGACCAAAAGTCTGCCGTTTTTATCCTTGGCGGAATTGGGATACTGTATCGCCTTTTCGATATCCTTGATCGTGATAAGCCCTTTAAGATTGCCCTTGGCGTCCACGATCGGGAGTTTCTCTATGCGATGCTTACCGAGTATCTTTTGCGCTTCCGGCAACGTCGTACCTTCGGGCGCCGTCACGAGATTGTCTTTGGTCATGACGTTTTCTATCGGCTGGTCGAAATTGGTTTCGAACCTTAGATCGCGGTTTGTGAGAATACCTACGAGCTTGCCCTTTTTGCAGATGGGTACGCCCGATATCTTGTATTTTTGCATAAGTTCGAGCGCCGCGGTCACCTTGCAATCGGGTTCGAGAAAGAACGGATCGGTAATGACGCCGTGCTCGCTGCGTTTTACTTTATCGACTTGCTCGGCTTGAGCGTCGATACTCATGTTTTTATGTATGATGCCCATACCGCCCTCGCGCGCCATAGCTATAGCGAGCCGAGATTCGGTAACAGTATCCATCGCCGCGGACACGAGCGGTATATTGAGCGTGATATCATCGCTCAGCCTGGTCGTGAGATCGACGTCTTTGGGCGTGACGTGCGATTCGCCGGGGATCAACAGTACGTCGTCAAAAGTCAAACCTTCCTTAACGATTTTACTCATATGTTTGTCTCCTTGGATTGAAACAGTCGGGTGTATATCCCGAGTTTTATTGTATATACTTCCGAAATGCGATAGCCCGGTTTGTTCTCGAATGTCACTTGACCGAACTGTTTGCACGTAGAATTCCCGTATCCGTCTATTATCGCCTCGCTGCTCGGTCCGAAATTACCGGCGCTGTAATACAGCAGACTCTCCATGTACCAGAATCGCTGCGACGTCTTTGCGAGTACGTTGAGCCAATGCAGCTGCCGCAATAACTCGCGCGTAGCGTTCGCGCCGCTCGGCACGTAGTCGACCGCAAACTGCGCGTATTTACCGAAACTCTGCGTCAATTGATTATATATCGAAGTAAACCCGTACTGCGTCGCACTAATGTCGTCGAGTCCGTATACGAACAGCGAAAACTCGTTGCCTTTAAGCAGGTTTACGCCGTAATTTTTAAGATATACGTCGGAATACACGGGAACGTTATTCAGTACCTTGTCGCCTTCACGGACCGTGTATGTCTTTGATAAATCGTTCTCTATCCCGGCTCGCAAAAATTCGACGTCGAGATACTCGCCGAGCTGATCGACATAATCGACAAACTCGTCTACGAGCTGCGCGTTTATGCTGTTTATAGAACCGGCAAACGTTGCGGACTGGGTGCTCGTTTCGGTTATAACGCTTTCTATGCCCGGGTCGTACAGCATGTAGTCGGTCTTGCCGAGATAACTGCGCGCACGGAAATTCATGACGCGCATATCGTGCGCATAGCTGTATACCGCCGGATGTACCGCCGCGGGAACAGCAGCGATATTCTTCTCGTCGGTTTTGGTGTTTATGATCGCCACGTTATTGAGCGACAGATACATGCGCGTATATTTTTCAAGCCGCTCGGCGTAATACTTGCCGGTCACATCGTCGCCCGACTTGTAACTGTCGTTCATCAATCTGTACGAAAGATTGTTGCACACATACAAAGCTTCGGCGAAGTCGTTGTTGGTCAGCGCGGACGTTTTGGATAACGTCGTATAATTGCCGAGCTTGTCCGTTACCGCCGCATCGTGATCGTCGAGTTCGCCTGCGATATAGCGCTCGCCGAAATCGACGGCACGCGCGCTCATGCCGAACTTATTGAAGATGCGCATGGTCGTAAGCGGCATGCCGATAGCGAGTATGCATGCGAGCATGGCGATAAACGACAGCGCGACTCCTATGGTTTTTACCGCAACGCAAACAAGCTCGCCCGCAAAAGACGGCTTGTCGTCGATATCGTCGTTATCGTTCTTTTCGGGCGCGGGCTTGGGCCTTGCCGTTATTTCGGGCATAGTTACATACTCGGTATCGCCGTTGACGCTATTGTCCGCAACACCGCCTGTCGAATCGTCGTGATGGATCTTGTCGTCCGAGTATTCCATTACCGAACATTATAGCACAAAAATTTTTTTCGCACAACTATTTCTTACCTTCTTTTCAATAAAAGAAGGTAAGTCGAGAAAATTTATTTTTTTGTCCGTCATACTTTTTACATCATCCTACCGCAAGCAATTATGTTGTGCAATTCGTAGGGAACGACGCCTCGGCGTTCCGTTTATTATCGTAAAGCATTTTTGTTGTGTAATTCGTAGGGCAGGCAGACCGTCTGCCGCTCCATTGTTTATTGCTTTGCCACATGCGGAGCGCCGGGGCGTCGCTCCCTACAAACACCTTTCTGTTATTGCTTTACGATAAGCATTTACATTACGTAATTCGAATTGGCGATGATTGTGCTTATACCATTTTGTCATTTCGACCGAAGCGTAAGCGGAGCGGAGAAATCCATTTTGTTCAATGAATTATGTATAACGTTAATTCTTTGACATATAAGATTTCTCGACAAGCTCGAAATGACACATTTATGGCATTGCCGTTCATTGTGTAATTTACATGGCAGGCAAATTCTTATTTACCTGCCGCCAAGATACTTTGTTGTGCAATTCGTAGGGCGGTCAGACCCTTG
>CAJUQF010000058.1:10636-11303 GCA_910588315.1 uncultured Christensenellaceae bacterium
TCTCTTGATTATTGCTTTACCACAAGCGGAGCGCATGGGTCTGCGCTCCCTACGAAGATCGATTATTAAATAGCTTTAAGATAAAACAGATATACGGTCTATAACAACGTATTTCCATTACCTACCGCATAGCAATTACATTGTGCAATTATAATCAGACGGTCAGACATCTGTCGTTAATTCATCCGGTGTATAATTCAAATACGATTTCGGTTCGGCGTTCTTCGTCATTGATCCGCGATACGGCTCATTCCTTTTTTGCCAATACTTTTGCCGTAACGGAATCCAAAAGTACGCTTTTATTGCTGTCCGACGTTATGAACGAGACGTGCCAGCATACACCGTCACCGCCGAGCGGATCGCGGATCATGCGAACGCGTATCTCGTAATCGCCCGAAGGGTGCAGCGCCGTATTCGCCGCGTCGATAGCGCGATCGTAGCTTATCATGTCGGAAGTGACGAGTGAACGCAGCGGAACCGTAACACTTTTATCGCCGCGCTTTATCGTGACCGAGAACTCCGTTTTGATCTCGGCATCAAACTCCGACGAGAAACTCGCCGCGAACGGATGAACGATCAGCGTGCCGCCGTATGACGAGCCGCCAGATTCCACGGCGAAAGTATAAACGGCGTCGATATCGAAGTCGCTCGGCGTCAGGGTTATAAG
>CAJUQF010000059.1 GCA_910588315.1 uncultured Christensenellaceae bacterium
GTGTACGCGAGTCTGTCCCTTTTACGGCTTACGGCATAGCCGCACAGCTCGGAGCCGCAATGATCTCGCCCGATCATTTGATGCTGGCTATTCTCGAGGATCGCAACTGCGTGGCATGCGACGCTATGTATCAGATATACAATATTAACGTTGCCGCCTACAGGCGAAAGATCATCGAAGTATTGCAGGAAAGTCGAAAAAAACAGGAGAGTATGTTTCATAATTTTTTCGGAGACAGTCAGTTCTCGTCGGACTATTATTCCAACAGCGGTGCGCGCGACGGCGGTAACGTAAAAGGTTCGGCGCATTCTCTTCCGGCCCAGCTTGCCGATCTCGGCGTCGACGTCACCGAAAAAGCTCGGCAAAACAAGCTCGATCCGGTCATAGGGAGAGAGCAGGAAGTATCGAGACTTATCGAGATACTTTGCCGTAAAACCAAAAACAACCCGGTGCTTATAGGCGAACCGGGCGTAGGCAAGAGCGCGATAATCGACGGGCTTGCGCGCGCAATTGTCGAAGGCAAAGTGCCGCGGCAGCTGCAAAATAATATAATTTTTTCGCTTAATATCGGGTCGTTGATGGCGGGTACCAAGTATCGCGGTCAGCTCGAGGAAAAACTCAAAACGGCTATCGATCTTATCATCAACAGCGGCAATATAATCGTTTTTATAGACGAACTTCATACTCTTATGCAAGCAGGATCGAAGGACGGCGAGGTTACTCCGGCAGACATATTGAAGCCGTATCTTGCTCGCGGCGAAATGCAGACTATCGGCGCAACGACTACCGACGAATATCGTAAATATATAGAAGCCGACAAGGCGATGGAACGCCGATTCCAGCCTATAACCGTAGAGCCGCCCACGGTAGAACAAACGATCGAGATCCTGAAAGGATTGAGAAGCAATTATGAGAATTTCCATAAAGTAAAGCTTTCGGATGAGGCGATAGTCGCCGCGGCAAAGCTTTCCGATAAGTATATCTCGGATAGATTTTTACCCGATAAGGCAATAGACCTTATAGACGAAGCCATGAGCTGTGCAAAAGTCGGCGTATCGCTTTCGCCCGCAGACGTATCCGGTTTGTCGGCGGAACTTACGGATTGCAACAAGAAAATGCGCGAGTGTGCGGCGAGACAGGAATTTGCGCAAGCCGAAAACTATAAACGTAGGGCGGAAGAACTTGAAAATACCATAAAATCGCGAACGTTGCAGAATGCCGCAGAACAAGAAAAAAATACGCTCACCATTACTCCCGACAATATAGCCGACGTTGTTGCGCGTTGGACAAAGATACCGGTCAGTAAACTTACCGAAACGGAAAGCGCCCGATTGCAAAATCTCGAAGAAATTTTGCACAAGCGCGTCATCGGTCAAAACAAAGCGGTAGAAGCCGTATCAAAAGCCATAAGACGTGCGCGCGCCGGACTTAAAAGCGATAATCGTCCCATAGGGTCGTTCATATTCTTGGGACCGACGGGTGTGGGCAAGACCGAACTTACAAAAGCGCTTGCGGAAGCTATGTTCGATAACGAAAATTCCATAATAAGACTCGATATGAGTGAGTTCATGGAATCTCATTCCGTATCGAAACTTATCGGAGCGCCTCCCGGGTATGTAGGGTTCGACGACGGCGGTCAGCTAACGGAAAAGGTGCGCAGGCATCCGTATTCCGTAGTCTTATTCGACGAGATCGAAAAAGCGCATCCGGATGTGTTCAACGTTTTATTGCAGTTGCTTGACGACGGGCGGCTTACCGATTCGCAGGGACGCACGGTATCGTTTAAAAACACTATCATAATCATGACGAGCAACGTCGGCGCTACCGCCGCCGCGTCGAAACGTGAGATCGGATTCAATGCCGTAGGAAAGAAAGAAACCGATGTACAGAGCGACGCTTACATGAATGCGTTGCGTCAAACATTCAAACCTGAGTTTCTCAACCGTATAGACGTCATATGCGTATTCGATAAGCTTTCCAAAGACGATGTGGCGCGTATTGCTCAAATCATGATCGCGCGTGTGGAAAAATCGCTTAAAGACAAGAACATAACGTTGACGGTAACAAGTTCCGCACTCGATTGGCTTATAAACAAAGGTTACGACGCAGAGTACGGCGCAAGACCTCTTCGCAGGATCATAGAACAAAACGTCGAAGACGAGATCGCCGAAGCAATAATAAGCGGAAAGATCAAGAATAACAGCGCCGTAAAGGTGGACTGCATCGATGATAAAATAGTTGTATCCTAAATTTAAAAAAGGTATTTACTTTTAACTTTATGTCTGCTATAATATACGCAGACGAATAAATAAACCGGAGGCTAATTATGACAATCGAATTCCTTTGCAAGAACTATGATGCGAGCGATAAGCTCAAAGCCATCATCGACAAAAAAGTCCAAAAACTCGACAAGTTTTTCGATGACGACACTCGCATAAAGATCGCGCTCAAAAAAGGCAATACTCGCAGTGCGAACGATTTATATACGTTGGAACTCACGATCTTGCTCGACAGCACGGTATTGCGTGCCGAAGTAACGAGCGACAATATGTATAATAACATCGATCTTGCTATTCCCAAACTCGAGAAGCAGATTATTCGTCATCATAAGAAGATCGAATCCAAATCCAAGAAATTCCGCGTGAAAGAATTGGCAATACCGCAGGAAATTCCGGAAGAGGAGATAAACGAAGAAAAGACGTTGGTACGTTCCAAGTGCTATACGCTCGTTCCTATGTCCATTGACGACGCCATAGAAGAACTCGAACTTGTCGGGCATAATTTCTATGTTTTTCTCAATAAATCCACCGATTCGATCAATGTGCTTTACGTACGAAACGACGGTAACTACGGTCTTATAGAAACCGTTGTATAGTTGTCGATTACAGCGAAACGCCGATATAACGTCGGCGTTTTGTTGTGTAAAAAGTGCGTCATAACGCTTGATTTTCTTTGTTGTTAGCGTTATACTATATTTGCAATTTAAAGGAGATGATTTGTATGAAACTCAAATTCGATTACAACAATATGATGGACTCCGCGATCGGCGAACACGGAATCAAAAAGACCGAGATCGACGGTGCGATGAAAGCGCATAAAGCCGCTTTCTCCGAAGTTATCGATAACAGCGGAAAAGGCTGGCAGGAGTGGGCCGACACGCCGCTTATTTCCGCCGAGGAGATAACAAAACTTAACGCGTTCGGAAAAAAAATACGCGAAAAAGCATCGAGTTTTGTTGTGTTGGGTATCGGCGGATCAGCGCTCGGACCGATTTGCGTATTCAATGCGTTGTTGCATTTGCACCATAACGAATTGCCCGAGAAAATGCGTAAAGCTCCCAAGATATACGTCGAAGATAACGTCGATCCGGAAAGAATGGCAGCTCTTTTCGATGTGATCGATATTAAGACTACATATTTTAACGTTATTACAAAGTCGGGCGAGACAAGCGAAACGTTGAGCCAGTTTATAATTCTTTACAACATGCTTAAAAAAGCGGTCGGCGAGAAAGCTGCGAAAGAACATATTTTCGTTACTACCACTATAGGTAAAGGCGCGCTTTACAACGTAGCGAAAAAGGAGGGGTTCGAGATATTCGAAGTTCCTGCCGGTGTCGGCGGACGGTTCTCTGTACTTTCGAATGTCGGACTCGTGCCGTTTGCGGTAATGGGGCTTGATATCGAGAGCATGCTTGCCGGAGCGAGAGCCATGCGCTCGGCGTGCGAGCGTGAAGACATTTACGCAAATCCCGCGCTTATGACGGCTTTTCTTCAAGTTAAATCCATGCAAGCCGGAAAAAATATTTCGGTAATGATGCCGTATGCTGACGGACTTAAAACAATGGCGGATTTTTATTGTCAGATCTGGGCGGAATCGCTCGGCAAAGCCGTGGACAAAAATAATGCTACGGTAAATTGTGGACAGACACCCGCAAAATCACTCGGCGTTACTGATCAACACAGTCAGGTTCAGCTTTATACAGAAGGTCCCTACGATAAGGTAGTCACGTTTATCGGCGTGGAGAAATTCGGCGATACGGTCGATATTCCTGCCGATGAGAAAGCCGATGTCGGCGATTTCCTGAAAGGGCATACCATGAACGAGCTTATCACTGCGGAGCGTAAGTCTACCGAGTTTGCGCTTACTAAAGCGGGCAGATCGAATTTCACTATCATGTTCCCCGAAGTAAATACCGAAACGGTAGGCGAACTTCTCATGTATTTCATGTACGAAACCGCTTTTGCCGGCGCGTATCTCAATATAGATACGTTCAATCAACCGGGTGTTGAAGAAGGAAAGAAAGCTACGTTTGCCATGATCGGCCGCGCCGGTTACGAACAAAAGCTTGCCGAACTTAATTCTATCAAAAAGAATGACGCTTACATAATTAAGTAATTTGAGTGTAAATCTAAAAAAAGTGTTGCATATTATTCTGTTTTATGATAGAATACGAATATAAATATAACCATAGGAGGTTGATATGAAGTCAGTCAAGGTATATTTCCCCTCTACGGAAAGCGTTAAGGATTTTGTTAATGCGGTTTCGAGCTATCCCTATGAAGTGGATCTGCATAGCGGCAGATACGTTGTAGACGCAAAATCGCTTTTGGGTATATTCTCGCTCGATCTTGCAAAACCCATCGTTTGCGAAATCTATAACGATAATTGCGATGATCTCATCAAAGATATAAACAAATATATAGCTAAATAGAAATTTCGATATTGTTGCGAAGCGGCGAGTTCGTCTTGCCGCTTTGATTTTATCGGTACGGGAGCATTATGCGTCGCGATTATATAGAAAGTATGAAAGCCGCCGGATTCGGTGAGTTTTTGACTGCTTGCGAATCTCTGAAAAATTGTAAATACGTAATAGCCGAAAGCAAAATTACCGCTTTGCTTAAATCGATCGCGGACAATAAACAACTTTATGCGTTATTCGGACGCGTGTTGTACGGTTTTAACTATAACGTTACTTTTTCGGAGTGTGTAAATAACGGAACATTTTCATTGCCGAACGAACCGAAGAAGGCGATAGCTTTGGTGTTCAGAATTTTATTGGACATCGACGGCGAGAAAATGTCGCTGAAGAATTTTTTGGAAGCGTATTTTTACAGCGTATCGATTAATGAATCATACGCGCGCTTTTGCTTGGAAGTAATAAGTCCGTTCGAATCGTATTGCCGGGCTTTGTTTGCTCATGCGGAAAAGATCGCGCCTATAGACGACGCTTCCGAACGACCGGGCGACGACGGCGCCGACAAAAAACGCGATATGCTGAAAAACGATGCGCTAAACTGCATATCCACGCTTGTAGAGATAGCGGAATCGGTTATTACCGGCGTGATAGACCGTGCCGAGTTTACGGCATGTTTAAACGGATTGTCGCGCGCCGTGGAGTCGGATGATTACGAAAATATTATTTCGGCGTTCTTGGGCGTTAAGTATGCCGTAGCATATTTTTTCAAGTCGGCAAAGACCGTACTCGATATTTACAAAAAACTCGAGTTCGACATAAAACATCTTGCCGATTAGATGATCGCATAATACAAATAAAACGCGACTTGTCGTTGACCGGTCGCGTTTTGCATTGAAGATATTATTTATATTGAAGATATTATTTATGTAGTTATAGATTTATCGTGTTTTCGTCGTCGCGTATAAGATTTACGTTGAATATAAACATACGGCGCGTAATAAAGTTGTACACGAATACTATCAATTGTACAAGCAGTTTTACTATCCAAATATTTCCGCCGATTATGTCATAACCGATCCAGCTCCCAAGCGAAGTAAGTCCCAGTCCGATAGCGGAAAATATTACGAACTTAATAAAGCCGTGTGAATTTTTACCTACGTTTCCGTATTTAAAAACGAAAACGGAGGAGAGAATATAGTTTACGAGAATTGCGGCAACGTAACCGATAACGGTCGCCGTTATGTAAACAGAGAGCGTCGGTTCGTAAACGATACCGCCTTTTGTCGCGCCGGAAAACACACCTATAAACCCGTCGTAATATTCATTCCCGTATGCATATAGAAAAACGGCAGTCAGCAAAAAATCGACTGCATTGGACGCAAGTCCGACTGCAATCGATTTTAAAAATTCGATTGTGGTTTGTTTGTCTTTAAAAACCGAAAAAATGCCTTTTCTCATAAGCGTGGCTGCGTTTTAATTTTCTGTTTCCACTTGAGGGATAAACCCTTCGAATATATAGTTATCGCAAATTTTCTGAGCTTTTTGAGCTTCGAGTTCGCTACGCAATGTCCAGGCAATTACGGGGAGACCCGAATTAGTTACATATTTGTTAGGAAGATTACTGATCTTATATGCAATAAAATCGGGATGGGAAATATCGTTGTATTTGAGCTTTTTCAGGCGTTTTTTATCGCGTCTCGAGGCGTCGAAATCGGCATGATGGAAGTAGGATGCCAACTGTCCGCGCATTATCTGGGGTGCGTTCTTGTGGAAAAACTGCATCGAATACGGATCGAATGATTCTACGGCATAATCTCCGGAATAAGATTTAAGCATGTCTATGACTTTCTCTTCCAACGCAAAAGATTTTTCGGCTTTCTTGATCTCTATAAGAAGCGGAACTTTTCCGTTGACGGTTTCGAGAACTTGTTCGAACGTGGGGATGCCGAAGTCTGTTTTAAGCAATTTAATATCGGCGAGATCTTCCGTTTTGAGATTGGATACGTAGCCGTCGCGATTGGTCATGCGGCTTAATTTTTCGTCGTGGAATACTATTACCGTTTGATCGTCTATAATACGTACGTCAAGTTCTATGGCAAAACCATGCTCGACCGAATTCGAGAATGCAGGCAATGAGTTTTCGGGAAGTTCGAAGTTGTGTAAGCCTCGATGGGCTATCGGGTTACTCAAGACCCAGGAAGTTTTGATTTCCATGAAACAACCTTGTATCTGTTATTTATAATAATTATATCATCTTTGATTTTTTTTTACAATAGATTTACACCAAGTTTAATGATTTTAGTGAATTTTTCAGCTATTTATCGTTTTTAATTGCTGTTTTTGCAATGTTGTGATATAATTTTCTTATGGACAGACAGAAAAATATACGCAATTTTTGTATAATAGCGCATATAGATCACGGCAAATCGACGCTCGCGGATAGGCTTATGGAATCAACGGCGACGCTGACGAAACGCGAATTGTCCGATCAAATGCTTGACAGTATGGACATAGAGCGTGAGCGCGGTATAACTATCAAACTCACTCCCGTCAGAATGTTTTACGAACATAACGGCGAGCGATATATATTTAATCTCATCGATACGCCCGGGCATGTCGATTTTACGTACGAAGTATCCAGATCGCTTGCCGCATGCGAGGGCGCAGTCCTTGTCGTTGACGCCGCTCAGGGCGTGGAGGCGCAAACGCTTGCCAACGTATATCTTGCGCTCGACAACGATTTGGAGATCGTTCCCGTCATAAATAAGATAGATTTGCCCGCGGCACGCCCCGAAGAAGTCAAAGCGGAGATAGAAGATATTATAGGTCTGCCGGCGGACGAAGCTCCGTGTATTTCCGCCAAGGAGGGTATAAATATCGACGACGTTCTGCGCGCGATCGCAGAACAAGTGCCGCCGCCTAACGGCGACGAAAACAAGCCGCTCAAAGCGTTGATATTCGATTCCTATTACGACAATTACAAGGGCGCCGTATGCCTTATAAGAGTAGTCGACGGCAAAGTAAAAGCCGGAGACCGTATAACCATGATGAGCAGCGGAAAGGTTTACGACGTTACCGAAGTCGGGGTCTTTCAACCTAAACCGGTCGCGGTGCGAGAATTATATGCCGGCGACGTCGGTTATCTTTGCGCGTCGATTAAATCTATAGCAGATACCGCGCCGGGCGATACGATAACGCTTGCCGATAACCCGACGGCAGAACCGTGTCCGGGTTATAAAAAAGTGAAGCCGGTCGTGTATTGCGGTATATATCCGGCAGACGGATCCAGATACGAAGATTTGAAGGATGCGCTCGAACGTTTGAAGTTAAACGATGCGTCGCTGTTTTACGAACCCGAAACTTCGTCGGCGCTCGGTTTCGGTTTCCGTTGCGGTTTTTTGGGGCTTCTCCATATGGAGATAATCGAAGAGCGTTTGGAGCGTGAATTCGATCTCGATATCATAACAACGGCGCCGAGCGTCGTGTACAAAGTTTATACCGCGTCGGGAGTGACGGAAGTTACAAACCCTACGAACCTACCGCCTATAGGCGAGATAGATAAAATGGAAGAACCTGTCGTGACGGCGTCTATTTATACGCCGCCGGAATATATCGGACCTATCATGGATCTTTGTCAAGACAAGCGCGGCGAGTATATCAATATGACATACATCGAAAAAACACGAGTACTTTTGACGTATACCATGCCGCTTAACGAGATAGTTTATGATTTTTTCGACGGGTTGAAGAGCCGTTCGCGCGGCTATGCGAGTTTCGATTACGAGCAGGCGGGATATAGACCAAGCGATCTCGTAAAGCTCGATATTATTCTAAACGGCGAGATTTGCGATGCGTTAAGCATAATCGTTCATCGTGAAAAGGCTTATGGCAGAGGACGTGCTATGGCGGAGAAACTTAAAGACGTTATACCGCGCAAGCTGTTCGAAATACCCATCCAAGCCGCCATCGGCGGTAAGGTGATCGCGCGCGAGACGATCAAAGCGCTCAGAAAAGACGTTTTGGCAAAGTGCTACGGCGGCGACGTAACTCGAAAAAAGAAACTGCTCGAAAAGCAGAAAGAGGGTAAGAAACGCATGCGGCAGTTCGGCTCGGTGGAGATCCCTTCGGAAGCGTTTATGTCCGTGTTAAAACTCGATTCCGATAAAAAATGAGTATAGTAAACAAATCACCGCTCGGGATTTATATTCATATTCCGTTTTGTAAGAGAAAGTGTGATTATTGCGCTTTCGTTTCGACGTCCGATCTATCTTTGCAAAAAGCTTATGTAGATACGTTGATACGCGAGATCGGGCAGAGTGAATTGCGCGGCGCGGTCGCAGACACGGTCTATATCGGCGGCGGTACTCCGTCCTGTCTGTTCCGCGGCGGACTCGATGCGGTTTTTTGCGCGGTACGAAACGTATTCGATATAGCGCACGATGCGGAAATCACAGTGGAATGTAATCCCGAAAGCGCAAATGCGGAGTTTATAGACGAATGTTTGGCAAACGGTGTCAACAGGGTAAGCATGGGTTTGCAATCTTCTTGCGACAGCGTATTGAAATCGGTGGGACGAATCCATGATTTTTCGACGTTTGTGACCGCCGCCGAAAAACTGTCTCGCAGCTTTGATAATTTTTCTTCGGATATCATGCTCGGATTGCCCGGTCAGACGGACTCTGACATTGACGCGTGTATGGAGGTATTCGATAAATACTGTACGCACGCATCGGTTTATGCTTTGACGGTTGAAGAGAATACTCCGCTTTACGATAGCGGATATTCGACCGACGATGACCGTATCGCGCAATTGTATGACCGCGCGAGATCCGCTCTCGAAAAAAAGGGGTTCAAACGATACGAGGTCAGCAATTTCGCGCGTGACGGAAAGTACGGTAAACACAATAAAAAATATTGGAATTGCGAGCCGTATGTGGGGTTCGGAGTCGCATCTCACGGTTATGACGGCGATCTTCGTCGATTCAGGCATACGGATGATATTTGCGATTATATTTTACATCCGAATTTACAAACCGTCGAACTGACACAAAAAGATCGATACAACGAATATATCATGCTTCGGTTGCGTACGTCGGATGGGATATCGTTATCTGATTTTCGCAAACGGTTCGGATATGAATTCGAAGCGAATGGCTCCGATAAACTTGAATATCTGTTGCGGGCGGGATATGTCATAAAAGACGGCGGACATATACGTATATCGTCCGATTACATGTTTGTCATGAACGGGATAATAGAAGATCTGATGCTTGACTGATATAAGCGTTCTATGATATAATTGTGCGCGTGAAGAGTCATTATTTATATAGGTCCGTAACTCGGCTCGAAATGCTCGATCCCAAGCTGAGAATACTCAATAAGCTCAATACGTTTGCGCTTATCACGATTTTATCAGGTAGCGCGGTAGGGCTTGTTTTGAATTACTGTTTTCGTATGGCAGGCGAACCGGGCGGTATGTATTCGATTTATATTTTATGCGGTGTTACGTGCTGTTTGATTTATCCGTATGTTCATGAGTTTGCACATGCGTTAGCTATTGTTTTGGTCAAGCGACACGTGCCTGCGGTTAAATTCGGAAAGCTTGCGGCATGGTGCGGTTCGCCCGATATAGTTTTTACAAAAGCGCAGTATGTTTTTGCAGCATCTTTTCCGTTCTTGTTTTATTCCGCACTGCTTATCCCGTTTTGCGTTTTACTGCCGCCTTTATATTTTCCGATACCGTTCATGCCGCTGACTTACAATTTATTCGGTTCGGTTGCCGATGCGTTTATGTTGAGAAAAGCCTTGACAGCGCCGCGCGGCGGGATAATAGTCGACGGCGGTACCGAGATAGTCATTTACGGTCCCGTACAAAACATGTAGAAAAGCATTATTTATTTATAAGTTTTGGCATATATTGTTTGTGTTGTTTATCCTGTATACTATTTTTGGAAAACAGTTATATTTTTCATTGAAAATCATTTGACAATAAATGGGGTATATGTTAAAATTGTTTTAGCAGTCAAAGGCTGTGATTGCTAATTCGAAGAGTGATCGGAATCCGGTGCAAATGGGTCTCACAGGCAGAAAAGAGAAAATACTTCAGGCGGTCGTCGACGGCTATATAGAGAATTGCCAGCCCGTTTCCAGTGCGGAAATAAAAGAAAAACATTTGCCGGCGCTGTCGTCCGCAACGATTCGCAACGAGTTGGCTGCGCTCGAAGAGATGGGGTATCTTTCACAGCTTCATACTTCGTCGGGACGCGTGCCTACTGCCGAGGCGTACAGACTGTATGTCGAAAAGCTTATGCCTAAACGCAAGCTTACGCGCTCCGAGTTGAAAATCGTTAAGCGGTATTTCAACAAAAAGATAACCGAACTCGACGATGTGTTGAAAAACACGGCAAAAGTCATTTCTGAGATAACCAATCTTACATCCGTTGCGTATGTTCAGAATGCGGAAGACGCTACGATAATCAACGTTAAGATCGTACGTTTGACCGATTCCACCGTGCTGATAGTTATAGTCACAAATCTCGGCGTACTGAAAGATGCGACGGCGCATATATAACCAACCCGTCTATATGCGC
>CAJUQF010000060.1 GCA_910588315.1 uncultured Christensenellaceae bacterium
CGACTGCGTCGGAGCGGCGCTCGCTTTACGGCATATCTGTGAAAAACTCGGAAAAAATGCCGATGCGGTTTGCGACGCGGATAAGCCCGTTTCCTTTGCGTTTTTGCCGGAGTACGAGAAATTTTGCGTGCCGAGATATAAAACATACGACCTTTTTATAGCGGTCGATTGTGCTAACGACAAACGTCTCGGCGTATATCGCGATATGCTTGTTACTGCAAAAAACAGTATCAATATCGATCATCACGCTACCAATAATCTTTACGGTAAGATCAATCATGTAGACGGCGACATGTGCAGTACCTGCGCTTTGCTTTTCGAAATTTTCGAAAATACCGGTCTTATAGATTCCGTTGCGGCGAATATGCTGTATACGGGGTTGTCGACTGATACCGGGCATTTCATGCATTCGAATACGACGCCCGAAGTTTTCGAGACCGCCGCCAAGATCAGTCGCTTGGGCGTGAATATAGGCAAGACCAATCACGATATATATTGCAATAAAAGTATCAACAAGATCAAACTGACAGCGCGTGCGCTCGGAGCAATAAGCATTCATAACGGCGGTACTGTCGCCATAATGGTTATCACGCAAAGCGATCTGGACGAATGCGGCTGTACATCGGAGGATACCGAAGGGCTTATCGATTATGCGTCGAGCATAAGCGGAGTCAAGATCTCGATATCCATGTGCGAGCAGCCCGGCAGTGTGTATCGTGTGTCATTCAGGTCCGTTTCTGCGGACGTTGCGGCATGTGCGGCGAGCTTCGGCGGCGGCGGACATAAACTTGCCGCGGGTTGTATCATTACAGGTAACCGCTACGACATAATGGAAAAATTGATAGCTACGGCTACTACGGCGCTTAAATAATCGTGAACGGACTATTGAATCTTTACAAACCGAGCGGCATGTCGTCGGCTCGGGCGGTATCTAAGATCAAGCGTATACTCGGCGAGAAAACTGTCGGGCATATGGGTACTCTCGATCCGATGGCGGAAGGCGTTTTGATCGTAGGAGTCGGCAAGGCGACGCGGTTATTCGATCGGCTTTGCGGCAAGAAAAAAACTTACATAGCCAAATTTACTTTCGGGTACGAAACCGATACGCTCGATGCGTTCGGCGAGATAGCGGAACGCACGAAAGACATTCCGAGCGTCGATGCGGTGATCGGAGCGATGCGTTCGCTTATAGGCGAATCGGAGCAAATGCCGCCGATATACAGCGCCAAGCACGTACAAGGTAAGCGTGCTTACGCGTTGGCGCGTAGCGGCGAAAGTCCGGAGCTTAAGCCGTCACGCATAACGATATACGACGCACAGCTTGTTTGTCAGCCTAAGATCGATGAAACCGTTTTTAAGATAACGTGTTCCGCAGGTACGTATATTCGTTCTATCTGTCGCGACGTTGCGCGCATGTGCGGCTCGCTTGCGACGTTGACGTACTTGCAGCGTTCGGCGTCCGGAAACTTCGATGTTGCTGACAGTATATCGTTCGAAGAACTGGAATCTAAGAAAGAACACGCGCTCGTGTCCGCGGAAACCGTACTTGATTTGCCGCGTTACGATGTGCCGTCGGAGTTGTTCGACGATCTCGATCACGGCAGAAAGATCGCATGCTCGCTCGAGCATGATTCGCTGATTTACGGCAACGGGATATTCTTCGGCGTCGGCAAAGCGGAAAACGGTGTTTTGAAAATAAAAACATATCTCAGGGATTAAGGAACCGATACGGAAAATGAAAGAATTGACTACTGAAAATGTATGCCTTGCGCTCGGTTATTTCGACAGTTTGCATCTCGGTCACAGACATTTGATAGAGCAGACTCGAGCGCTTGCGAACAAATACGGCTGTGAGACAGCAGTCGCTACGTTTACGAATAACGCTTATAAGCAGTTCAATACGCTCGATAAGCAAGTTTACACTTATGACGAGCGCAGCGAAATGTTATCCGATCTATGCGAATATGTACTGCCGATGCGGTTTGATTCGCGTTTGAAAAACAGATCGGCGCGAGAGTTTTTGGATACATTGATCGCGCACCACAATATCAAGGCTTTTGTATGCGGATACGATTACCTGTTCGGAGCGGGTGCAAAAGGCGACGCCGAGTTGCTGTCGGCTTATGCCGCCGAACACGGCATAGAGTGTTTGGTTGTCCCGAAATACGAATATAACGGCGATCGCGTATCCACGACGGAAGTCAAAGCCATGCTCGGTAAAGGTGATATCGAAAAGGCGAATGTTTTTCTCGGTGCGCCGTTTTTTATTACAGGACGAGTCGTACGCGGCAGGGGCGCCGGCAGAATGTTCGATATCCCGACTGCGAATATAAAATTAAGCTCGAGCAAAATGCTGCCCGCGACCGGTGTCTACGGCACCACGTGTATTATCGACGGCAAAACATACTATTGCGCCACCAACATCGGCGCACGTCCGACTTTCGATCTTACAAAAACCGTTGTGGAAACAATGATAGCGGACTTTAACGATAATATTTACGATCGCGATATAAAAATCAGTTTTCATAAATTTTTGCGTCCTACCGTAAAATTCGACACTCCTGCCGAACTTTCGAAACAGGTACATAAAGATTTGGAGTGGCATAAACATGATTAAGATAGGACCGTCTGGAAACAGCGACGCTTTTTATGCGTCCGGCAGAAAGCATACTTACGAAGAGGGCGCTTATCTCGATATTTTGGGTCTCGATTGTTTCGAGTATTCATTCGGTCGCGGCGTTTCCATGTCGGACGAGACCGCCGCTAAGATAAAAAACGAGTTTATCAAGTACGGTAAAGAAATCAGCGTTCATGCGCCGTATTATACCAATTTCGCAAATCCCGATCCCGAGATGATACAAAAATCCATCGGATATATATTGCAATCTCTCGAAGCATGTAACAAGATGGGCGGCGAGCGCGTTGTGTTTCATCCCGCGGCATGCGGTAAGGCTGCGCGCGTCGATGCCGTTAACGCGACAAAACGCAATCTCGAGTTGCTTGCGGAACGTTGCAAAGATATAACGTTTCCGTTTAAACTTTGCGCCGAGACGATGGGTAAGCTCAATCAGATAGGGACTGTGGAAGAAGTAGTTGATTTTTGTTTGATAGACGACATGTATTATCCGTGTTTCGACTTTGGACATATAAATTCATATATGCGCGGCGGGCTTAAAACAAAAGATGATTACCGGCGTATACTCGATTACACGATAGACAAACTCGGATTTGAAAAAGCATCGCAAATGCACGTGCATTTTTCCAAGATAATGTACGGCGATAAAGGCGAGATCAAACACCTTACTTTTGCGGACGACAAGTACGGACCGGAATATGCACCGCTCGGCGAACTGTTCGAGGAATATAAAATGTCGCCGTATATAGTTTGCGAATCCGACGGCACAATGTCGGATGACGCGCTTATTATGAAAAAATTTCACGAAAACACTTAACAAATTCATCTTTTTATGTTATAATAGCCGTGTGGCTTAAGTTTTGAGTCATAGTATACGGAGAAATGTTATGATAACATCCGATTTATTCGATAATAATCCCAATATCGATGCTTTCGTCGTTACCGACGAGTCCAACCGTTTTTACTTCACGCGTATGGAGACTTCGTTCGGCGCCGTTATCGTGTCGCGCGAAAAAAATGTGTTCATTACGGATTTTCGTTATGAATCGGAAGCTCGTGAAAAAGTAAAAGATTTCGATATAGTGATAACGGGGTATTCCGGATTTTACGCAAAGATAGCGGAAGTTTTATCGTCGCTTTCTGTCAAAACCGTCGGATACGGCGAAAAAATGTATATCGACGAATTTAACGCGTTTAAATCGGCGTTAACCGGTTTTAAACTCAAACCGGCTGAATCCGCTATAGCCGCCAAGCGTGCCGTAAAAACCGAAGAAGAAATTTCGTTTATTGTCACGGCTCAGCAGATAGCGGAAGGCGCATTGAAACGCGCTATATCGCATGCCAAGCCCGGTATGACGGAACGCGAACTCATGGCGGAAATAAATTATGCAATGGTTATAGGCGGCGCCGAAAAGTATTCGTTCGAAACGATCGTTGCGTTCGGAGCCAACACCGCACAGCCGCATCATCATCCGTCCGACAAAAAGCTTGAGAAAAACGAACTTATATTAGTGGATATGGGCGCAAAATATTGCGGTTATTGTTCTGATATGACGAGAACGTTCTGTATCGGAAATCCCGGTCAACAGCTCACGGACGTATATAATATCGTCAAATCCGCACAAGAATATGCGATAAAGAATATCAAGGCGGGCATGACCTGTCACGATGCGGATGCGCTTGCGCGCGAATATATCAAGTCCAACGGTTACGGTGAGAATTTCGGGCATTCGTTCGGTCACGGCGTAGGTATCGATATTCACGAAGATCCGCGTTTGGGAACGGGATCGGAAACCGTATTGCAAAAAGGCATGGTCGTTACGGCAGAGCCGGGGATATACATATCGGGACTCGGCGGCGTACGCATAGAGGATATGCTCGTTATCGGCGACGACGGCGTAACTGATATCACGAGTTACGATAAGAAATTGAACATATAATTTTGACCGCATTTTATCTACGCGGTAAAATATAACAAGTAATTTATTCCGAGGAGGATATTTATGGTATCGGCAGGAGATTTCCGCAAAGGCACAACATTCGAGATGGACGGCAAAGTTTATACCGTCGTCGAGTTTCAACATGTAAAACCGGGCAAAGGTTCGGCGTTTGTACGCACGAAAATCAAAAACGTTATCACCGGACAAGTTCTCGAAAATACATTCAACCCGTCGGACAAATACGAAGAAGCGCATATCGATAGGCGCGAGTATCAGTATTCGTACAATGACGGCGACTTGTATTATTTTATGGACAACGAGACGTTCGATATGCTCCCGTTGAATCATGATTTGTGCGAAGATGCTTTACGCTTCATAAAGGAAGAAATGAACGTTACGATTTCTTCTTATAAGGGTTCGCCGTTTGCGGTAGAGCCGCCCAACTTCGTCGAGCTTACCATCGCCGATACCGAAGGCGGTATTCAGGGCGATACGAGCAAGCCCGGAAATAAACCGGCAACACTCGAAACCGGTTATACTATCGGCGTACCGCTGTTTGTCAATATCGGCGATAAGATCCGTGTCGATACCCGTACGGGAACATATATGGAACGTGTAAAATAATTTGCAAGCTTAGTCTAATATGCGGTATTATGACCTCGAAGAAAGTAACTTCGGGGTTTTTTTGTGCCGAAAAAAAAGTGCGGGTAACATATCGGACGCGAATGCGCCATAAACATAACGGTATGGAAGAACTGTTCAGATTGATCCCGGATGAATATGCGACGGTGATAAAAATGCGGTTATTAGGCGATAAGATTTCGGAGCTAAGAATAAGAAATCTTGCGCCTGTGCGTATTTGCTACGGCGGCGTTTATTATTATCTGACTCCGAGCGGAATATCGAAATACCGTAGCGAAGCATTTGTCGCATCCGCGAATGCGGCGGAGAATATCGTAATGCGCGCGTGCGAACATTCGCTGTACGCCGTGACGGAAACTTTAAAAAAGGGTTATGTTACGGTAGCCGGCGGAATACGTGTCGGTGTATGCGGTTCCGGCGTAATGACGGGCAACGTACTTACCGCAGTAAAAGAGTTTTCTTCCGTAAATATCAGATTGCCGCATGAGATTAAAGGCTGTTCATCGGCGCTTGCGTCTCGGCTGTCTGCGAAACTTAAAAATACACTTATTCTGGCGCCTCCGGGCTGCGGAAAAACAACGGTATTGCGCGATCTTTGCAGGCAGCTTTCCGATCGGAATATCAACGTATTGCTTTGCGACGAACGCTATGAAATAGCCGCGTCGATGCACGGGATCCCGACGCTCGACGTCGGCGTTTGCACGGACGTTGTCAGCGGTATCGATAAAGCGAAAGTGATGGAGATCGGTATTGCTAACATGCGCCCGGACGTAATAATAGCGGACGAGCTTATGAGCGGCGATCTGCGCAGCATAGAACATGCCGCTACATGCGGTATTGCAGTCGTCGCCACTGTTCATGCCAAAGACGAACACGATCTTAAAGGCAAGCGCGAGTTTGAAGGAGTCGTAGCGGACAAGCTGTTTCATTACTGCGCCGTGCTTTCGGGGGCGCCGGATTTCGGAATGAGAATAACGGAGTACGGAACATGACCGTCAAGATTCTTATCGTGTTTTTATGCGCGGCAGTCGGTACTGCCGGAGGGTATTTGATCATGCGCAGATATCGGCGAGATAAGTGTTACTTTGACGGCGTAGTAAAAATGATAGGCGAGCTTAAACACAATATTTCTTATAAGCGCGATAAACTTAAAGGAATTCTCGAAAATTTTACTGTGTCGGGTAGTGTTCAACTGCAAAAAAATATAGACGAGTACGTCGAATTTATAAGCAGTAAATCGGAAAAACCGAGCATTACGAAGGGGTTTTTGTCCGAACAATGCTACGCGGATGTCTGCGAGCTGTTCGCGTCGCTCGGCAATTCCGACGAGCGAACGCAGATCGAACGGCTTGACGCGTTTTCGGAAAAGTTCGGCAGGTATCAGACCGAGGCGGCACAGAAATATATGCGCTACGGAACTGCCGCCGTCAAACTCGGGTTTTTGTTGGGACTCGGGATCGGAGTGTTGACTTTGTGATGGATATCAGCATAATCTTCAAAATAGCCGCGGTCGGTCTTATTACGGCGATACTCAATCAAGTGCTTAAAAAGACCGATAAGGATGAGATCGCCATGCTCGTAACACTTGCCGGGCTTGTTATAGTATTGATAATGATAGTCAATATGATAGGTCAGCTTTTCGACACGTTGAAAGCCGTGTTCGGGATGTACTGATGAGCATTTTTGCGGTCGCAGCCATAGCGCTTGTTACTGCGTTTTGCGTGCTTGTGCTTCGCGACGTAAACAGTCAGCTCGCTGCGGCGGTAGCGCTTGCCGGCGGGATAACGGTAGTACTGTCCGTCGTCGATTATTTTGCGGATATTTTTTCGGTGATATCGGATATCGCTGCGCGCGCCGGGCTTGCCACTTCGGTAATTACTTTGTTGTTTAAAGTAATAGCTGTGGGGTACATAACCGAATTTTCTTCGTCGCTTATAGAAGATATGGGATTGTCGTCATTGGCGGATAAGGTCACTCTTGCGGGTAAGCTGATAATAGTTGCAGTGTCGTTGCCCGTAGTTGTCAAACTTTTCGAATTCATAGCGGGATTGCTGTCATGAAAAGAGTGTTATTACTTTTGTTTATAACGATAGCGATCGTAGTATGCGGTGCGTTTATCGGTGTAAAAAACGACGGCGTTACCGGCGACTATGCGTCGCAGCTTGCCGAAAACGAGGGCGATGTCGCAGACAGCGTGGACGATCTGCTCGGTAAGCTCGATCTGAAAAGTGTGCAGGGTATTCTCGATATGCTGTCTTCGGAACAGATATCCGTGTTTGGATTCGGGGATATAGCAAAGCGTGTGCGCGCCGTTGCGAGCGGTGAATTCGAGAACGATTTCGGCGGAATAGTATCGTATATAACGTCATTGCTCGGAGCAGACATATTCGAATTTTTACCGATGCTGATTGCGTGTCTTGCCATAGTGCTTGCTTATAATATAATCAACTCCGTAAAAGCTCGATTCGCTTCAGACTCTGTCGAAAAAGTCGTGCGGTTCGCTACCGGCACGCTTGCCATGTCGGTGATCGTCGGGTACTTTTCTGCGGTAATGGTAAGCGCCGTAGGGTTTGTGACGTCCGTAAAGAGTCAAATCAATGCGGTCTCTCCGGTATTGCTTACTCTTATGACGGCGGCAGGCGCAACGTCGTCGGCGGGAGTGTACGCGCCGTCCGTCGCTGTTCTAGGCAGCGGCATGACCAATATAGTTACATATCTGGCATTTCCCGCATTGCTTATGAGCTTGGTATTCGATATTATCGGTTCGGTATCTACCGGGATCAAGCTCGGAAAAACATCGGAATTTTTCCGATCGGCATGCAAATGGTTTTTGGCTACGGCATTTTTTTTGTTCGTAACGGTCATAGGTGTGTCGGGTATAACCGCATCGGTACGCGACGGGATATCCGTCCGTGCGGCAAAGTTTGCCGTTTCCAAGTATGTGCCGGTGATAGGAGGATATTTATCGCAGGGTTTCGATTTCGTAATGGCGGGCAACGTATTGATAAAGAATGCGCTCGGTTCGAGCGCCGTCGTACTTATCGTACTTTGCGCAGCTCCGGTTATAGCAAAACTCGCCGTATTTACATTGACGTTAAAACTCACTGCGGCGATCGCAGAACCGCTCGGCGGTGATAAACTCGGCGGCATATTGACCTCGGTATCCAAATCTTCGTCGACTATGACCGCCGTTGTTGCCGCCATGACTTTTTTGTATATATTGTTTTTATCGATGATACTTTGTACGGGGAATATATCGCTATGAATGCTTTTGCCGCATGGGGACTATCCATTCTTGGTTTGGCTGTGATAACAACGATAGCCGAAATGCTTTTGCCGCGCGGAAAGATGCGCAATGTGATTCGTTCGGTTACGGCAACGATTGCGGCGCTTGTCATAATAACGCCGTTGCCGAAGATTTTCAAGGACGGCGTAAATTTCGATTTTTTCGGCGACGATGCGGTGGAGACCGATTCCGAATATCTTGAGTACATTGAGGAAACTAAGTGCAAACTCATAAGCAATGCCGCACGCGATTATCTTGCGCAAAAAGGTTACGACGGCGTCGAAATCACCGTAACGCTTGACGGATTCAAAGTTAAATCAGCTACCGCAAATATTGTCGAAACGGGCATTACGGGCGACGACGGGCATATAAATAAGAGTGAAATCAAAAAACTGCTTGCCGAATATTTCGGTATAGACAAGGAGGCGGTTATGGCTTATGGTTAAAACACCCGGCTTTATCGAAAAGCTCAAGAATATAAAACACATAGAGATAATCGCATGCGGGCTGATACTTGCGGTGGTGTTGTTGGTGTATTTTTCGTGCGCATCATGCTCCGACGAAAAATCGGCGGCTACATCGGCGGGAGATCTCGATTTATCCAATGCGGATTATTGCACGTCGATGCAAGTGCAGGTGGAACGGATAGTTTCCAAAATATCCGGCGTCGGCGATGCGTCTGTTGTAATCAACTGGGATAAGAGTGTCGATAATACCGGTTTCGGAAGCGGTTCGACCGAAAATCCCAAACCCGTCGGCGCGCTCATAGTATGCGACGGCGGTAACAGTACTAAAGTGAAACTCGACGTGATTTATGCGGTTTCCACACTGCTCGATCTGTCGATAGAAAGAATAATGGTATATCCAAAATCACATTAGTGGAGGCAATATGAGTAAAAAGAAAAAAATCATCGTTTTGGCCAGTATGGTAGCTTTACTTGTTCTTACCGGGTGTTTGAACTATTTTCTTAACCGTCCCGGCAGTCAACAGGCAAACGCCGACGCATCCGTGACGTACAGCGACTACTTTACTGCGTCGCGCAACGACAGAACAACATCGCGCAACGAGACGGTCATGTATTACCGTTCAATTATCGACGGCGAGGCGACTTCCGCCGAAGCAAAAGCAAACGCCGAGGCGGAGCTTGCGGCGCTCGTCGCCGGCGCCGACACAGAGCAACGGCTCGAGACGCTCATTAAATCGCTCGGCTACAGCGATTGCATCGTTACGGTAGGTAACGAGAAGATCAACGTTATAGTCAAATCCGATTCGCTCGACGAAAAGGAAACGGCGCAGCTTCTTGACATGGTTTGTACCGAAACCGGAAAAAGCATAGGTCACATAAGAGTAAAATCAATTGATCTGTAGACAAACGTACGGTACAATACGATAAGAAAACGGCGGACGTCTGAAACGTCCGCTTTTTATATGAAAAAAATATGCGATATCATCGATTTTATATTTATATGCAGTAATAGTCGATTGCAAATATGTATTATTTGCTTTTTCGGGAATGGGTTAAGGAGTATATTATATCGCCATAGCTGCAAAAACTATCCGTAAATGAAAAAGTTACGCGTTTTACTGTGCGCATTTTTGGCGCCTATATTTGTTATATTTTGTTTTAATACGACTCCCGTATTCGCAGAGTCCGACGCCGAAAGCGTATATATCGGAGGATTCCCGATAGGAATTTCACTCGATGTCGGCGGATTGTTGGTCGAAAGCGTCACCGGTGTCGAGACCGAATACGGTATTGCGGCCGTAGAAGGAATAAGAACAGGCGATATTATAAAAAAGATCGGTGGAAACGATGTCGATGACGTAGATGACATATCCGAATTTTTATCGGCGGAGCCGACCGAAATAGAACTCGTACGCGGCGGAACTACCGTCAACGTTACGGTAAAGCCGGTAATAGAAGCGTTCAGTTTAAAACCTCGCTTGGGAATAAAGATCAAAGATTTGATATACGGTGTCGGAACTGTGACATATGTAAAAAGCGACGGCAGTTTTACCGCGCTCGGTCACGAGATATCGAGCGAGACGGGAACGCATATACCGTTTTCGGGCGGACATGTTCATGCGTGTAAAGTAGTCGGGGTCAAGCGTGGCAAAAAAGGCGAGGCGGGGGCATTGCTCGCGTCGCTGTCTCCGGAAAAAACATACGGTTCCGTTACATGTAACAACAGTTTCGGGATCGCAGGCGTATACGACTGCGAAAAATCGGAAATATGCAAAAAAGGAGAATGCGTCAAAATCGCGAGCCGCGACCAAGTGCGCAACGGTCCGGCAAAAATAAGAACGGACGTAAACGGTACGCCGGAGTATTACGATATAGAAATAATCAAAGCCGTCAAGCAAAGCGGAAGGAAAGAAAAAGGCCTGATAATACGCGTTACGGACAAAAAACTGCTCGAAACGACGGGCGGCGTTGTCCGCGGAATGAGCGGCTCGCCCATATTACAGGATGGAAAATTGGTAGGAGCGGTCACGCACGTGTTTTTAAATGATTATACTAAGGGTTACGGGATCTATGCCGACTGTTTGAATTGACAAAAAGTCGAATATTGTTTCAAAATGACGAATATACGCGAAATGTCGCGCATAGATTTACAACATGAAACGAACTCTTGCAATATCCGATTGGTTTTACAGACTCTCGCACACAATACGCCGCAACAAGTTTTCCGTTGCGGTATACATACTGTTATGTCTGCTGTTTTGGTGGTAGGAATAGCCGTCGGCGCTAATATGAGC
>CAJUQF010000061.1 GCA_910588315.1 uncultured Christensenellaceae bacterium
TACGACGGAAGCTATCACGAAGTCGACTCGTCCGAAATGGCGTTTAAGATCGCAGGTTCCATGGCGTTCAAGGACGGCATGAAAAAAGGCGACGCGTACCTTCTCGAACCTATCATGAAGGTTGACGTCACTCTTCCCGACGAGTATCTCGGCGACGTTATGGGCAACGTAAGCTCGCGTCGCGGCACGATATTCGGTACCGACCTTGTAAACGGCAGTCAGATAATCCACGCCGAGATCCCGCTGTCCGAAATGTTCGGCTACGCGACAGATCTTCGCTCGCGCACGCAGGGCCGCGGCAACTACACCATGCAGTTCGATCATTATGCCGAAGTACCGCGCAATATAGCGGAGAAGGTAATAGGCGAGCGCGCCAAAGCCCAAGCATAGTTCGAATTCGGATGCATCGACGCATTCGGCGTCAGCGAAAAATTTTCTCGGGTCATGTACCCGAAGTACACTCCCCGTCGAAAATTTCCCGCTTCCTTGACTGCGCCGCGCCTACGAATTCTCACATACGGTGTTGCGAGCGGGGTGGAAGAAACCCCGTCTACGGTGCGACTACGGCAAAATTGCTCTACGAAAGGGCATGATAACGCGATATTATCGCCCCGTCACCCGTCACACGCTATTCGAGCGCGTATAGCGCGTGTGATACTTCGTCAAGCGTCGCGATAAGTTACGACAAAAACAGCAAAAATACACTATTCAGGCAATGCTCCGCCTTGAGCGTTGCGCCGCAAAATCTTTTTAAAATCAACGTTAAAACGGTTGAGATTTTATTAAAGTCGTGGTATAATAAGGCAAATAATAAAAAAGAATTCTCTTGGAGGATAAACTAAAATGGCAAAGGCAAAATTCGACAGAAGCAAGCCGCACGTCAACATCGGTACGATCGGACACGTTGACCACGGTAAAACCACTTTGACCGCGGCTATCACCATGGTTCTTGCGGCGAAAGGTTTGGCGGAACAAATGCGTTACGACCAGATCGATAAAGCGCCGGAAGAAAAAGCGCGCGGAATCACCATCAATACATCGCACGTCGAGTATCAGACGGCTAACCGTCACTATGCGCACGTTGACTGCCCGGGGCACGCGGACTATGTTAAAAACATGATCACCGGCGCCGCTCAGATGGACGGTGCGATCCTCGTTGTTGCTGCGACCGACGGCGTTATGCCTCAGACTCGCGAGCACATCGTTCTTGCTCGTCAGGTCGGCGTTCCCAAGATCGCCGTATTCATGAACAAGACCGACCAAGTCGACGATCCCGAGATGCTCGAGCTTGTCGAAATGGAAGTTCGCGAACTTCTTAGCAGCTACGGCTTCGACGGCGACAATGCTCCCGTTATCCCCGGCTCGGCGCTTAAAGCTCTCGAAGCTGCGCAGAACGGACATGCCGACGATCCCGCTTGCGAATGTATCATGAAACTTATGGATGCTGTCGACTCGTACATTCCCACTCCGGAACGCGATGTCGATAAGCCCTTCCTTATGCCCGTCGAGGACATCTTCACGATCACCGGCCGCGGCACCGTTGCTACCGGTCGTGTAGAACGCGGCACGATCAAGGTCGGCGATCCCGTCGAAATCGTCGGTATCAAAGCGACGAAGAGCTCGGTCGTTACCGGTATCGAAATGTTCCGTAAATCGCTTGACTTCGCACAGTCGGGCGACAACGCCGGTATCCTTCTTCGCGGTGTAGACCGTAAAGATATCGAGCGCGGACAGGTTATCGCCAAACCCGGCTCCATCACCCCGCACACCGAGTTCAAAGCTCAGGTTTACGTCCTTAAAAAGGAAGAAGGCGGTCGTCATACCCCGTTCTTCAACGGCTATCGTCCGCAGTTCTACTTCCGTACGACCGACGTTACCGGCTTGGTCGAACTTCCGAAGGGCGTCGAGATGGTTACCCCCGGCGACAACGTCGACATGACCGTCACGCTTATCCACCCGATCGCCGCAGAGAAAGGCTTGCGTTTCGCTATCCGCGAAGGCGGCAGAACTGTCGGTTCGGGCGTTATTTCCGAAATCATCAAATAATCATATTCGGATAAAACCGATTTGCTTAAAAATAAAATCAACGATCTTGAATTTCAAGGTCGTTTTTTTGTGCCGTTAAATAAATAAAATTATACTCAAGCGGCGGTACACAGCTATTTGTAGGCGTCGAACAAATACTGCACGTAGATTTTTTATCTACTCATTTCGATAGGATAACGCAGTAACGACGAGCCGATCATTGATCGCACGAGTCGGCAAAATATTTCTTCTCGATAAAACACGCATGATCTCGGTAAAGGTCTACGCGTGTTAATGATCGTAATATTCGAACGTGTCGGGATCGGGCTTGCGCGTCCCGGCAAGAGTCCTATTCTTTTTTCATTTCCGTATACGGTAACACTGTAAACCCGCATTTTTCGTAAAGCTTTACGGCGGGAACGTTTTCCGGTTCGACTTCGAGACGTTTTATACAGTCGGGATATTTTTTGTCGATAAAGTCCAAAAATTCCTTGCCGAAACCGCGTCCGCGATAATTGTTTTCGATATAAATATCTTCTATCCAAATGCAATGTTTGCCGAACTCGGTAGAAAAACTTTTTGCTATCATCGCATAGCCGCAAAGATCGTCGTTGTCTGCGAAAACGTAGCCTTCCAAGTACGGATTGCCGCTTAAACAATGTTCTATATCGGCATCGAAAATTTCTTCCGAGCCGTCGGTTGACACGGCGGGGGATTTGTAGAAAGTCCGCATCATTTCTTTTATGCGCGGTTTATCGTCTTTTTGCATAGGTCTTATCATAAAATCAGTATACATTTTATCGCGAGTTATGTCAAGCCGCGATCCGGTATTGATTTTCGCTCTGAGATAGTATATAATAAATTAGATATTATAATTTTTTAGCGGACTTAAGCGTAATGAATAAATTATCCGAAATGACACTCGAAGAACTCTGGCAGCTTTTTCCTATAGTATTGACCGAACATGACGAAAATTGGGCGGTTATGTACGCCGAAGAGTCGCGGCTTTTGCGTAACGTTTTGCCGCAAAGCGCCGATATTTACCATATAGGCAGTACGGCTATAGACGGCATATGGGCAAAGCCTATTGTAGATATTCTCGTTAACGTCGCCGCGCATTGCGATATACGCGAGATCGCGCGTGCGGTTTGCGGCGCAGGGTATATCGTTATGTCCGAGACGGACGGGCGCGTTTCGCTCAACAAAGGGTATACGGAACACGGTTTTGCCGACAGGGTTTTCCACGTGCATTTGCAAAATACCGGCAATACCGACGAAGTACTGTTCAGGGACTATCTTAACGCGCACTCCGACGTCGCAAAGGAATACGAACGGCTTAAGCTTGCGCTGTGGAAAAAGTTCGAGCATGATCGCGACGGATACACCGCCGCAAAGAGCGAGTTCGTAAAAAAATACACCGCAAAAGCAAAAGAGGATAATCCATGATTGGGCAAATTCAATATGCATAAATCTACGATAATTAAATTTCCGGAAACTCATCGGAACGCTTGACACGGGGGGGGGGTTTGATATAAATAAATCGACTATTAATCTATAGGAAGAATTATATGTACACAAATGATTTGAAGAAATCTCAAGAATTGGCGGCGTCATTGACAAAAACGGGGAAGTGGTTTTTATTGCAACTGCCCAGCGTGTTGGCGTTTATATCGGTTGTATTATTCTTATTTTTGCCGATCGTAAAAGTAAATACCGTAAAATCGGTCGAGTTCAAATTGTTCGGGGCAAACGACTATAATATCGATATCGTAAAACCTATAATATATTGTGTTTTTATTCTGCTTACTTGTGTCGGTTTTGAATTCGGGCTCAATATGATAAGAAAAAATAAAACTGTCGTGGCGATAGTTATGTCGTTTGTTTTTGCCGTCATCGCGCTTGTTTTCACACTGCTTTTGACTTTTTACTGCAATGATGTTTTTCTTATGTTTCGTATAGCTTTCGGACGGTTTGCCGAGCGCGGGATCGTAGTTATGCTTATGCAGATAGGTGGATATCTTGCGGCGATAGACAATTTGATCTTCGGCATTGTTATCGCGGTTATTTATACAAGAAAAGCGAAATAATATAATTATATTTATAAATTATGAAAACCGTCCGTGTTGATCGACACGGACGGTTTTGTAAATGCGATCGTAATGATAGTAGGTTATCAATAATGCAGGAACCGACGCATTTCGTCGATGTTTTTCTGCTCGACCCATAACAATTTATAGCAGATATTTTTTATGTCGTTATCGACGTCCGCATACTCGGAGAGTTTGGACGTGCATTCGGTAACGCCTTTTGTAGTGCCGTCGATTATCATTTTTGCGACTTCGCTGTCGGGCGATTCGTCGTTGATTTTAAGGTTTATCATCATGCTTGCCATCGCGCGCGAAATTTTGCTTACCGGCTTGGGATCTTGACCGTACTCTTCCAGCTTGCGCGTGATCTGCGCGCAAACGTCGGAGTAATCGAAAATATCCTTTTCCACGGCGTTTCTCAGTTCGCCGGGTCCGATATTGTTATTTACGTGTTCGAGTGTGTCACGACCCATTTGCGCGGCTTGGTGCAGTTCCTTTAAAAACTCGACGGCGCGGTCGATCTTGGTTTGCTGTTCCTTGGTAATCTCTTCGGTTGCGTTCATACGTATACTCCTTTCGTTCGGATAGTATGTGCAAACCCGCAAAATAATATGCTTTTATTCGAGGAGTATTTTTGCCCGCTTGCGGGAGCAAAAATGCGACGACGACAAATTTGGTGTAATACCACGCCCCTTGGGGCGGAACTTGCGCGCAAAGCGCGCGGGTCCGGGGCTTGCCCCGGGGTATAATACCTAATTTATTTATCCGACGTGTAATAACAGAACGTCAGATCGATGTCCTGAGGATGATCGCCGAACAGCTTGCCGAAGATATTGAATCCGCCGGGATTGAGTGCCGTATCCTTATTGCCGAACGTTATTTCGATATAGTTCCCGTCGGCAAGTTTTAGGTCTTCGAGTTTTACGGCAGAAGAAACGTTCGAGCCGTTTATGTTAATGCCGTTTTCGTTCACGGCGACGGTCAAAAGCTGACCGTATTGCGTGTTGCTCGAACTCCACCAATCGGGATTGAGCCTGCCTCTGCGGTCGCCGAAGTCGCCGGGGCAGGTGTATGTCACTATCTCTTTGCCGTTTATCCAAAACGTGATATCCGATTTATAGTTATTATCGAAGTAAGGCGCTTCGGAGCAAATTTCGAACGACAGCGACAGTTCTTTCATTTTGTTGAGCTTGGCGGGCAGATTTCCGAATCTGTACGTTATCCTGCCTTTATCCGTATATACGAGTTGCGCGCCGAACCGCTCGGGCAGATAGCAGAACATATTGTTGTTGGGCGCATGATATGCGTTGGCCGCGGTGCAAAAATTGAAAGTATCGCCGACGAAATCGCTGAACTGCCCCACGCCGAGAGAATATGTTTCCGTGTTCACAGATTCGCGCCGCAGATCGGAATGCAGATAAAATCTCAGATCGGCGCCGTGAAGATTGCGCGTTACAAAGCGCTGAGCGCCTCGGTTAGTATCTTTGTATATTATGTTGCACAGCCCGGCGTCCCGCATTTTCTCCAAGTGAAAAAGCAGAGTCGTCGCCGGTATCCCGAGCGCTTTTACAAGACTTGCTACCGAAAATACGCGCGGTTCGCGCTGCATGTATTCGAGTATATTCATGCGTACCGGATTGCCCAGCGCATTGCAGAGCTTTAACATTTTTTCTCGGTCGCCCGCATCGAGAAAATCAAGCGTTACGATCGCGCCCGGGTCTTGTGCGTAATTATTATTCTTATAGAATTTCATTATCTGTCTCCGTATTAAACAGTCGTCGAATTTCTTGCGCCTATGCGTTTTTCTATCGTGTATTATATCATACTTAATAAGAAATGTAAACTATTGTAATAGATAGCGCGGTTTAAATTATCTATTGCAATAAACAAAAATTTAAGATAACCCTATTGAAAACTTATATTCGTTTATGTATAATTGAATTATAAGACATAAAAGATGTTTTATTGTCAGACAGGAGGTCAGATGATATGAAGACGCGCAAGTTGACTGCGGCGGTACTTTCGGCATTGTGTTGTGCGCTCGCGTTTACCGGATGCGGCGGTACGACCGATTCCGAAAGACCGGAGCTATCAGAGCCGGGCATAGTCACGCCCGAGCGCCCGACGCCGCCGGACGTCACTCCGCCAGAAGAGGACAAAAAACCGCTCGATCGCACGGACATTTACATAGACGACGCCGACGACAAACCTATATTGCCGCCCGCGTCGTTCGACGATTCCGAGAAGTACGATTATTCGAATGTGACTTATACCAATAGATTGGGAAGTTTCGAAAAAAACGGCGAAACGTATAAGGCAATGATTCCGACAGCCGATATAGCGTTGCATTACGGCGTGCCGTTTGCGTACGGGACGATTTCATGTACCGTGCGGTCGAATAATCTCGTTGACACCGGTTTGATATTCGGCGCTACCCCCGCGCCGGACGGAGCGTTCAACGAGAGCGGCATGGTGTATTATTTTTACTTTCTCGGCATGGGCGGTTCGGCGTATCTCGGCAAGTGGGACGGACCTAAGAATAAGTGGTCGGCGCTCGTGGTAAAACAGTTGGGCGCGGTAAATGCGAATAAGGATTACGAACTCAAAGTCGTTCTCAAGGGCAATTACATGGTGTGTTACATGGACGGCGAAATCATGTTCGGGTTTAAGGACGAAGATTTTTCCGGCGGTACCGGGTTCGGTTTGCGCGTGACGGCGCATCCCGATGTCAATCCGCAGTCGTCCGCGGTAGGCGTTACCATAAGCGATATGACGGTGACGAGCGAGTACGATTATCGAACCGATAAACAGTAGGAGAATACGATGAAAAAAACAAAATTATTATCCGCGATAATCGCGCTATGCGTATCGCTCGCGCTCGGATTTGCGGTTGTTGCTTGCGGCGGCAGCGAAACGGAAGGCAAGACTCCCGTCGCGCCGTTTACAATAACGGTAAACGCTAACGGCGGCGCGTTCTCGGACGGGAAAACGTCTATTACTGTAAAGACCGACGAAAACGGTAAAGTAGTAGCGGCAGTCGAAACCCCGACGCGCGACGGCTATGCGCTTAACGGCTACAATACAAAAAAAGACGGCAGCGGCGTCGAGGCGATATTCGGGCAAGACGGTTCAACGTTCCAAAGAGATCACACCGTTTACGCGCAGTGGAAGGCGGAGGAAGTCAAGTATACCGTTACGTTCGAAACAAACGGCGGCATAGAGCAAGCGCAGGCGGAGTATATCGGCTCGGCGCTCGAATTGCCGACGCCTTTTTATTACGGCTATGAATTTGCCGGTTGGTTCGAGAAGGAAGATCTGTCCGGCACGGCGGTAAATTGCGCGGCATATACGCCGACGGCCGACGTGACGCTGTATGCCAAGTGGGATAAAGTGACGTACATATATTTTTATTACGGCGAAGATCGGTTCGAAGATAAGCGGTTGTCTTTTCACGAAGGCGACGTGGTTGATCTCGAAGAAACGTTCACTCCCGAACCGCTCAAGGTAGGCGATGTGCATTGCCCGTTCGTGCGCTGGACGGACGAGTGGGGCGCTCCGCATTCTTCCGTTACGGTCGGAAGCGACACGATAATCATGCTTGCCGAGTATGACATGAGCGGTCTGCCCGCTAAACATAACTATACGCAAAATCCCGACGGGTCGATAACGGCGACAGGCAAGCTCGCTTGGACGCAGACGCAAGCCGTGACGAACATCGGCGTGTACTCCGTGGAAGTGGCGTTCGGTAAGGGAAACAGCGGCGGCGCGGGCATTGCGTTCCGCATGGAACTCAGCGGCAACGATTATCCGTACGAGGATAAAGGCACCGATTACATTTCGGCGGTCATAATTCCGGCGAGCGGCAGACTTCAAGTCTCGTCCGTTACGGACGGCGCTTTTGCGCAAATGACGGGAAGCGCGGTCGCGTTCGACGCCATGCCCGAGAGCTGGCAGGAAAAATTCAATGCGGCTACCGGAGATATCAAGACCGTACTCACGCTTGTCGACTACGGCAATAAGTTCGAGATCTATATCGACGGCGAACGCGCCTACACGTTCTCGGATGCGACGTATCTTGCGAAATATACCGGCACGGGCTTCGGCGTGCGCTGCTCGTCGACCGGGGCTGACTTTGCGAAGTTCTCGCATCGCGGTACGCTCACGGTATCGTTCGAAACAAACGGCGGCACGGCGGCGGACAGTATCGAATGGCTGTACGGCCCTATCGTACTGCCCGTTCCGGATAAGGACGACGGCATACTCGAAGGCTGGTATTACGACAGCGCGCTCAACCGTAAAGTCGATGCGGAAAACTTCGTTGCGGACGGCGATATCAAACTTTACGCCAAGTATACGGACGGGGTGATGGTCAAGTTCATGTCGTACGGCGAACTTGTAGCGTCGCGCGCTTTGAAAGAAGGTCAGGCGGTGGGCGAGTTGCCCGAGTTGAGCAAGGCGAACGTAACGCTCGAAAATCTCAATACCGTCAAATATACATTCCTCGGCTGGTACGCGAATGAAGAACGAGTTACGGCGGAAACGGTTTTCACTGAGAATACGACCGTTATTGCCAAGTTCGACGAGGAAGTACGGCGCAACGGTTATCTCGTTACGCAGGACGCAAACGGCGACGTATATAATCTCAACGATTACGCGAGCGGTTTTGCCAACGGTTTCACCATTCCCGGTATCGAAGTCAAGCAAGGCGAATATTCGTTCGACCTGACGCTCGGACAGAAAGCTGCGACCGAATATTCGATGCGCATAATGTTCTTTGCGCAGGACGAAAACAAGGTATCGTTTACCGGCGGCGATTCGAAAGGAACGAACATGCAAGGTTCGGTATGGGTAAACTTCTTTACGCATAGCGGGCAAGTAACGCTCGGCAGAAAAATAGGCGGAACTACCGGCGGAATATCGGGCGGCGGAGCGGCGCTCGCCGCGATAAAGGACTGCGCTTATAAAACCAAGTTCAATAATTGGACGAGTGGACCGTGTACGTTCAGGTTGAAAGTCGTGTTCGATAAAAACAGCGTTAAGTTCTATATCGACGACTGTTTGCTCATAGTGTACGGCGATGCCGATTACACGGGCGAAACTCTGTACGGCGTGGCATTGAAACAAACAAACGATCCGCTGTTCGCCGAATGGATAAACTGCTTAGGCGCATCGGCGGCGAACGTTGCTTGCAAGAAAGATGTGCCGATGGGTTATAAAGTGGGTGTACACGCATGGCATAATCCGTCGCTTGTGGGGGGGCAGAGCAAGATATCGAACATCGTCGCGAAAAATTATCCGCACATAACATATAACGACGGCGAAAAAGATATCGCAGCGGAAACGCTTACGTTCGGTAAAAGCATAACGAAAACGTTGCCGGACAGCGAACCTATGACGGATGCGGCGGGTGCGTATCTTAATCGCTTTATCGGTTGGTACACGCAAGCCGACGGCGGCGAAAAGGTCGAGACGGCGGACGCGGCTATTGATTATGCCGATGCTCGCGGCGACGTTACGCTGTATGCGCGCTGCGAAAGAGTTACGCTGTATACCGTCGCTTACGACGCCGATAACGGAGAAACCGAGTTTGTGCAATACTACGAATACGGCGCGCCGCTCGTGTTGCCCGACAATGATCCGTTCAAAAACGGCGTGCAAAGCGGCGATAATTATATCGGATATACGTTCGATAAGTGGCAGCTCGACAATGCCGATATACCCGATAATTACGCCGTTACGGAAAACGTTACGCTCGTCGCAAAATATACGGCGACAAACGCGTACTCGGTCGATTTTGTGACCGGCGTAGACGGACTGACTGCGGAAAGTATTATAGTAGCCGAAAATACAGCGGCGACTTTGCCCGAGCTCGATAGAGTCGGTTGGCGGCTTGTCGGATGGTATACCGACGAAGATATGCAAAACGCATATAACGGCGAAGGTGTTGCGGGCAAACTCACGCTTTACGCCAAATGGGTGGAACAAATCACGATAAAGTTTGTCAGCGAAGGCAAGACGGTGTCGACGCAGGTTATCGATAAGGGATCGACGGCGGAACTTCCCGCGGCACAGACCAAGGCGAGTTATACGGCGGAAAACAAGTGCGTTTACGCATACACGTTTGACGGTTGGTATATCGATAAGCAGCAGGTCACGTCGACAACGGCTTTTGATGCCGACGCCGAAGTTACGGCGGTTTTTGCCGAAGAGATAACCCGTAACGGCGTAATTATGGAATACGGTGACGACGGCAATATAACCGCGGCGGAGTTCGGACCGAAATGGGTCGTCGGAGATCAGGGTGTCATGCTGCCCGACATCGAGCTTACCGAAGGTTATTTCGAGTATACGCTCAAAATCAAAAAGGCGAGTTCGGCGGTCAATGTTCGCATTGCGTTTTTCATGAACGAAGCCGGAAATATTAAGTTTACCGGAACAGGCAATCAGGGTTCGATGTGGGTAAACTTCAACGCAAACAGCGGCGGTATTATTTTCGGCAGAAAGATAAAAGGCAATACGAACAATACTTTCGTATTGGCGTACGCTCAGATAAAGGCATGCGAGTACAAGACAAAATTCTCCGCGTACAAAACCGGCGACGATATGGAGTTTAAATTCCGTATCGAATTCGGTGTCGGCAAATATAAGTTCTATATCGACGACTGTTTGCTCGGCGTGTACGGCGATGCGGATTATACGGGTGAAACGCTTTACGGCAAAGAATTGAACGAATCGACCGTAAGCGCCGCCGCGGGACTCGAGCTGTTCGATAGCTGGATGGCGGCGCCGGAAGGATTCGGCATAGGTATGGTGCTTTGGGAAAATCTCGCGCCCGTCGGCGGAACGGTGCGTATGGAAAATATAAAGTACGGATCGATGCAGACGGTCAAAGCGGATGCAGGGGAAAGAGATCAAACGTTGCCGGTGCAGGCGGCGAGAGAAACGGTGTTTATCGAAGATAAGGAGAAAGAATCATGGTAAGTAAAAATATAAAACGTGCCGCGGCGATAGCAATTGCGGCGACGATGAGTATGTCGGTCGTTCCCGGATCGGGCGCAACGGCGGAAAGCGTGCCGATTGGCGATATCGCGATAACGGCGGAGGAGAGTACGGT
>CAJUQF010000062.1:0-8853 GCA_910588315.1 uncultured Christensenellaceae bacterium
CAGTGTGGTTTTGCCGCCGCCCGACGGACCTACGAGCGCGACTGTTTTTCCGGCGGGAATATCGAGCGAGAAGTCGCTGATGACTTTGGACTCGTCGTCGGACTTATAACCGAACGTAACGTGTTTAAACGAAATATCGCCTTTTAGCGCGTCGACGTCCGTCGCGTTTTCGGATTCGGTCTCGGGCTGTTCGTCCATTATCTCGCAGAACCGCTTAAATCCGGTAGCGCCTTCCTGGATCTGGTCGTAAATAGTTATGAGCGTGCGTATGGGCGTGATAAGCGTGCTTACGTACAGCACAAACGCCGTGAAATCGCCGACGTCGATTATCCCGTAATAAAAGAAAAGTCCTCCGGCGAGCAGTACCGCGAAATACAAAAAGTCGGTAAAAAAGGTCATAGCGGAATGGAATTTACCGAGCAGTTTGAATTGTTTGCTCCTGCATTCGACAAACCGTGTGTTGCCGATGTCGAACTTTTCGCCTTCGTGGTCCTGCGCGTTATATGCGCGCGACACGCGCATACCGGATATCGCGCTTTCTATATCGGCGTTGACTTCGCCTTGAGCTATACGCGATTCCTTATATACTTTGTTCATGTGTTTGCGTATAAGTATAGCGTACAGTACAATGAACGGTATGAACGCAAAAACAGTGAGCGTCAGATAAATATTTATCGTGGCAAGAAGTATAAACGCGCCGATAAGCGTAATTGCCGACAGAAATACGTCCTCGGGACCGTGGTGTGCGAGTTCGGATACCTGAAACAAGTCGTTCGTCATACGACTCATTATAACGCCTGTTTTATTATCGTCGAAGTACGCAAACGGCAGTTTTTCGAGATGTGTAAAAAGTTCTTTACGCATGTCCGACTGTATGCGTACGCCGACGACGTGTCCCCAGTAATGCAAGACATAATTAAGTCCGGCTTTGATCAGATAAAACGCTATAAGAAACCCCGCCGCGCCAAGCAGCATGGTCATAAGTTTATTGGGAACGTAGTTATTGATGATTTCTTTTGTCACGTATGGGTATACGAGATTAAACACCGATATGATAAAAGCGCATATCATATCGATGATAAATAATTTTTTGTGCGGTTTGTAATATCTCGCAAACCGCTTTATCATGCCGGGAGACTTTTTCATGAAATATTTTGCAAGTGTTTAACTTTATATTTAGTAAAGATCTCTCCGTTACGCTTGCGCTACGTCGAGATGGCTGAGGCTCATGTCGAGATATCGAAATAGCTGTGATAAACGTCGTGCATCTCGTCCGACAGCGTAAAAGATACACCTCTCGTATCATTTCATGTGTCATTTCGAGCGAAGTCGAGAAATCTATTATTATTTATTCCCTGTACGGACTATATTCTGATCGCGATCGGGTCCGACGCCTATCATAGAAACGGGCGTGTCGGTAAGCTGCTCTATCGCTTTTATATAGTTTTGCGCCGCGGCGGGGAGTTCTTCGAACGTGCGGCACGTCGAAATATCGTCTGACCAGCCGTCGAATTCTTCGTAAACAGGCACGCAATGTTCGAGCATGCTGATATCGGCGGGGAAACTGTCCGTCTTTTTGCCGTCAAGCATATAGTGCGTCGCGATCTTGAGTTTTTTAAGCCCCGAAAGCGTATCGAGCTTATTGATGGCAAGCGACGTAAGCCCGTTGATACGCGCTGCGAGTCTGAGTATTACGGTGTCCAGCCATCCGCACCGCCGCGCTCTGCCCGTCGTCGTGCCGAATTCATGTCCTACGTTCAGTAAGTGTCTGCCCACTTCGTCATTTAGCTCGGTGGGGAACGGTCCCGCGCCTACGCGTGTTGTGTAAGACTTGGCGATACCGAGTACTTCTTTTATTGCCGTCGGTCCGATGCCCGCGCCCGCGCAGAATCCGCCGGAAATGGGGTGCGAGCTTGTAACAAACGGATACGTGCCGCTGTCTATATCGAGAAGCGTGCCTTGCGCGCCTTCGAATACGACGCGCTTGCCGGCTTTTATTGCATCGTAAACCATAACGCCGGTATCGCAAGCGAACTTTTCGAGCCGCTTTGCATAGCCGCAATATTCGTTATAGATCGATTTGTAATCGAGCGCTTTGCCGCCGTAGACCGCTGTTATTATCTTATTTTTAAGTTCGAGATTGGTTTTGAGTTTGCTTGCGAAAACCTCGGGTTGAAGAAGATCGACAAATCGAATGCCTATCCTGTCGCACTTGTCGGCATAGCATGGACCGATACCGCGCTTGGTAGTACCGATGGCGTTTTTGCCCTTTGCTTTTTCGGCAAGCTCGTCGAATTCTTTGTGGTACGGCATAACGACGTGAGCGCGCAAGTCTATCTTGAGCGTGTCGAACTTTACACCGAGCGCCCCGAGCGCGTCCATTTCCTCGAGTACGACTTTCGGGTCGAGAACTACGCCGTTACCGATGATGTTGATCGTATCGGGGTAGAGAATACCGCTCGGGATAAGATGGAGCTTGTACGTGTTGCCGCCGCTCACCACCGTATGCCCGGCATTGCTGCCGCCCGTTGCTCGCACGACATAGTCTGCGTCTTGCGCGAGTATGTCGATGATCTTGCCTTTGCCTTCGTCGCCCCATTGAGCGCCGATAAGTGCTACCGTATTCATAATACTACCTCCGAACGGCACTCAGTGCCGATGAAATGTTGATCGTATTGCTGTCGATAAAACAGCGTTGAGTTATTTGTTTAAAGTTTTCTTGCCTGCTTCTTTCTCGAAAGAGACGAGCGGCAAAATAAACGATGAAGTGAAATAGAAAGTTAAAACAAAGTATAACGCACACTATTCGTTTAAAGTTTTCTTGCCTGCTTCTTTTTCGAAAGAGGCGAGCGGCATGATAAACGATGAAGTACAAAAGAGAGTTAAAGCAATAGCGTGTGTAAACTTATTTGTTTAAAGTTTTCTTGCCTACTTCTTTTTCAAAAGAAGTAGGGGAAGAGGCGACGTTGGAAAGCGCTACGGACATCATGAGCTTGATACGATTGACCTGATTGACTTCGCTCGCGCCGGGGTCGTAATCGACGGCGACGATGTTCGCTTGCGGATGAATGCGTTTAAGTTCTTTCATAACGCCTTTGCCCGTGACGTGATTGGGCAGACATGCGAACGGCTGCATACAAATGATGTTGGGCGCACCCTCTTCGATGAGTTCCAGCATCTCTGCGGTAAGGAACCAGCCTTCGCCGACCATAGTACCGAGCGAAGTAACCGTTTTTGCGGACTTTGCGAGTTTTTTGATATGCGTAGGCGTACCGAATTTCGTCCCCTCGAGCGCGTCGATCATGGGCTTGCGCAAATGTTCCAGGTACATTATACCGATGTCCGAAACCAGTTTGGAACCGCGCTTGCCGTCGAGCAGGTCGTACTTGACGGTCGAGTCGTACAGCGAATACATAAAGAAATCGAGAAGATCGGGTACGACCGCTTCGCCGCCTTCGCGTTCGACGAGATCGACCGCGTAATTATTGGCGAGCGGGTGGAACTTGACGAGTATCTCGCCGACGATACCCACGCGCGGTTTAACGACGTCGCGTACCGACACCGCGTCGAATTCCTTGACTATCGCAGAACAATATTTCTTTGCCGGAACGTTGCCGAGCGCAAACTCTTTTTGCAGCAGTTCGTCCCATTTTTTATACAGCGCGTACGTTTCGCCGGCATTGACTTCGTACGGTCGCACGCGATACAGGCAGCGCATCAGCAGGTCGCCGTAAATAAGCGCATTTACGAGCGCGCGCAGCATGCCGAGATTGATCTTGAACCCCGGATTTTTCTCGATCCCCTGAGCAGACAGCGAAACGACCGGGACTTGCGCCATGCCCGCGCTTTGCAAAGCCCGGCGTATAAGCGCTATGTAATTGGTCGCCCTGCATCCGCCGCCCGTCTGAGTCATGATGACCGCGGTGCGATCGAGATCGTACTTACCCGACAGCAGTGCGCTCATGATCTGTCCGACGACGATTATGGTAGGGTAACAGGCGTCGTTGTTGACATATTTTAGCCCGACCGAAACGGAATCTGTGCTGTCCGGCAGGACCTGTACGTTGTATCCGAACTTTTTGAGCGCGGGCTGAACTATGTTTAAGTGGTACGGCGATATTTGCGGTGAAAGAATGGTGTAGTTCTCTCGCATCTGTTCGGTGAACAGCACGCGTTGTTTTTGCGGCGGAGCGGGTTCCGCTTTCATGTGCTTGACCTGTCTGTCTTTTATGACCGCCATAAGCGAACGTATGCGTATGCGCGCCGCGCCGAGATTGGACACCTCGTCGATCTTGAGCAGGGTATAAACCTTGTTCGCTGCTTCGAGCAGTTCCTGGACCTGATCGGTAGTGACCGCGTCAAGTCCGCAACCGAACGAATTGAGCTGAACAAGATCGAGATTGTCGCGCGTGCGCACAAAGTTGGCTGCGCTGTACAGCCGCGAGTGATAAGTCCACTGATCGACGACGCGCAGCGGTCGCGGCGCTTTATTGAGATGTGCGACGCTGTCCTCGGTAAGCACGGCAAACCCGTACGAGTTTATCATCTGCGGCACGCCGTGATTGATCTCGGGATCGAGATGATACGGTCGTCCCGCAAGCACGATGCCGTGTCCGCCGCATTCGTCTAATTGTTTGATGATCTCTTCGCCGCGTCGGCGCGACCACGCGTTGAATTCGCTTTGCTCTTCGTATGCTTTTTTGACCGCGCGCGCGATAAGCCTGCCGGGTATATCCGGAAATTCTTGTTTGAGCCTGGCAGTCATGCGCGCCGGCGTGGCTATAGGCAGGAACGGCGCAGCAAACTTAACGTCGTTACCGACGAACTGTTCGCGCATGTTCAGTCTTATGACTTCGGGGTACGACCCGACTACGGGGCAGTTGTAATGATTGTCTGCGTTCTGGTCTTCCTTGCGCTCGTACGGCAAACAGGGATAGAATATGAATTTTACGCCTGCGTCTATAAGCGATTGGATATGTCCGTGTGCGATCTTTGCCGGATAGCAGACCGACTCCGACGGCATTGTCTCGATCCCGCGCGAATACACGTCGCGGCTCGAGCGCGGCGACAGCTTGACCGAGTATCCGAGCTCTGTGAAGAATGTGAACCAGAACGGATAGTTTTCGTAAAGATTGAGTACGCGCGGAATACCTACCGTGCCGCGCGGCGCCTTGTCCTCCGGCAGCGGGCGATAGTACGCGAAAAGCCGTTTATATTTTTCGTCGAAAAGATCGGGCAGTTTTTGCACCGTTTTATCGGGCGCATTGCCGCCGCGTTCGCAGCGGTTATTGGATATAAACGTTCTGCCGTCGTCGAATTCGGAGATCGTAAGCAAGCAGTGATTGCCGCACTTCTCGCACCGCCGCGATGACTTGACGACGCGGAACTTTTCGAGTTCTTCCGCGGATTTGATAGCGCTTTTGCCGCCGGTGTAGTTATTGCGGCTTATGAGCGCGGCGCCGTAAGCTCCCATCAGTCCGGCTTGATTGGGGCGCACGACCTCTCTGCCGGATACAAGCTCGAACGCGCGCAACACCGATTCGTTAAGGAATGTGCCGCCCTGAACGATGATTTTATCGCCCATTTCTTTGGCGTCGCGCAGTTTGATTACCTTGAACAGCGCGTTTTTGACCACCGAATAGGCGAGTCCGGCCGAGATGTCCGCAACGGTTGCGCCTTCCTTTTGCGCCTGCTTGACGCGCGAATTCATAAATACCGTACAGCGCGAGCCGAGATCTACCGGCGCCGCCGAGTCAAGTCCGACCTTGGCGAACTGTTCGGCGTCCATGCCTATCGCTTTTGCAAATGTCTCTATAAAACTTCCGCAACCCGACGAACACGCCTCGTTCAAAAGAATATCGGTGATGACGCCGTCCTTTATGCGCAGACACTTCATGTCCTGACCGCCGATATCGAGCAAAAACTCCACGCCCGGCAGTATGGTTTGCGACGCGGTGAGGTGCGCCATTGTTTCTATCTCGCCGTTGTCGAGCGACAGCGCGGTTTTAATTAGACTCTCGCCGTAGCCGGTGATAGTGCCGTATCCTATGTAAGCGTCGCTCGGGAGAAGTTTGTAGATCTCTTTTATAACGTCGATTACCGACGCGAGCGGATCGCCGGAGTTGGACCCGTACCAGGAATATAATAGTCCGCCGTCCGTATCGATGAGCGCGACTTTTGTGGTGGTCGAACCCGCGTCGATACCGAGAAACGCCGCGCCGCGGTATTTCTTGATATCGGAAAACGGTATAGATACTTTGCTGTGCCTGAGCCTGAACTCGGTAAGCTCGTCCGCGGACGAAAACAGCGGCGACAGCCGTGTAACCTCGTGTTCCGCGACGCCTTTTACCTGTTCGAGTTTTTCCGCAAGCTCGGCGGCAGTGAACGACTTTTCGGACTTGTACGCCGCGCCGATCGCATTAAAAACCTGCGAGTTCTCCGGGAAAATCGCTTTTTTGGGCGCGAGCGTCACGACAAAGCGATGCCCGAGTTCGCTCAAAAAGTGCAACGGTCCGCCGAGAAACGCAACGTTCCCGCGAATGGGTTTGCCGCACGCAAGCCCGGATATCGTCTGATTGACTACGGACTGAAATACCGATGCCGCAATATCCGATTTTTTAGCGCCGTCGTTTATGAGCGGTTGGATATCCGACTTGGCAAAAACTCCGCATCGCGACGCGATGGGGTAGATTATGGTAGCTTCTTTGGCAAGTTCGTTGAGTCCGAGCGCGTCGGTGTTCAGCAGTATCGCCATCTGGTCGATAAACGCACCGGTACCGCCGGCGCACGTTCCGTTCATTCTCTGATCGAGATTATCGCCGAGATACGTGATCTTCGCGTCCTCGCCGCCGAGTTCTATTGCGACGTCCGTTTCCGGAATGAGCCGCTTAATCGCTTCGACGCCGGCAATGACTTCCTGCACGAACGGTATTCCCAGCCACTCCGACACCGAAATGCCGCCGGAACCCGTCACCGTTATGGTAAATTCGTCGAACCGCGTCAGCAGCTCGCCGAGAACTTCGTATAAAGTAGCGCGCACATCGGAATTGTGCCGCCGATAATCGGAATGTACAAGCTCGTCGTTTTCGCCCAATACAGCCGTCTTTATCGTTGTAGAACCTATATCCAAACCTATGCGATACATGTTTAATCCTTAATCGTATATACTATATATAATATATCGCATACGCAGTTAAATGTCAAGCAATGTTTGACTTGCCGAAAATTTTAAAGGTATTGACACGGAAAAAGAAATGTGTTAAAATACATTTAATACAAGGTAAGGAGCGATATGATGAACACTTTTCGTAGGATAATATCCGCAGTATTATTATTGATATCAATGTCCATACTATCGGCATGCGGAAACGACGACGTCAAAGAAGTCGACAGGCTGGATGGCGCGCCCGATCCCGACAAGATCGTGTCCGAGACGATCACGTACGAGCAGTGGCGCGACGCGTTCGATTTCGAATCGGTCACCAATGCGTCCGTTCGATTTTACAGAGAGATACACGATTCGGAACTGACAATAATAGAAACGCACGTGTTTAAAGTGGACGGCGACAAGACTTATTCCAAACAGCGTGCGCGCGGCGAAGACGAAATGATAGGCTACGGCTTAAAGGTCGACGACGAGACTTACTATTCGTATATCTACGAAAAAAGGCTGAACGGCTGGTATAAAGCTTACGGTGTGGATATGCCGGATGTCATGCTGACGTTTGCCGAGATCATGGGCGACGAGCTCAGCTTCGAGGACGACGGGGAAAAAGAACTCCCGCAGCTTTACGAGAAGTTTTCGTTCTCGGACGGCGCGTACATCGCCGAACTCGACATGTATTCTTCGTATGTCGAGGAGGACGAACCCTGGGCGATCGTGCCGGCAAAAGTCACGGTCAAGATCGTCGACGGCTCGTTTTTGTATTATGAGGTCACCGCGGAAAGCGGCGGCGTAAAGATAATCCAGTCCGTGGAAGTGTTCGACGTCGGAACAACGCAATTGACATTGCCCGACACCAAATTCGACGCGACCCAGTATCAACAACAGGAATGGTAAACAAGGAGACAGCATGGATAAAAAAATATTGCAAAAACTTTCGTACGGTGTGTACATCGTCACGACATGGCACGACGGCAACCCGGCAGGCTGCATTGCGAACAGCATCATGCAGGTGACTAACGAACCCGCAACGTTCGCCGTCAGTATCAATCACGATAATTTTACTAACGAATGTATAAAAAAATCTGGCAAGTTCGCCATAAACGTACTTTCGGAAACCACGCCGCCGTCGCTTATCGGCACGTTTGGGTTTAAATCTTCGCGCGATACCGATAAGTTCGCCGGACTCGACTATTCGGTCAAATCGCGCCTGCCCGTGATCGCGGATACCTGCGGCTATATCGTTTGCGACGTGATAAACACGATGGAAAGCTCGACGCACACCGTCTTTCTCGGCGAACTCAGAGACGCCGGGACGTTCGGCAACAAAGCGCAAATGACTTACGACTTTTATCATAAGGTCATAAAGGGCAGCGCGCCCAAGACCGCGCCGACGTATACGGAAGATCGTCAATCGGACGGCGATAGTAAAGTCGTCAAGAAGTACAAATGCGAAGTGTGCGGATACGTTTACGAAGGGGAAGAGCTGCCCGCCGATTACGTCTGCCCGATATGCGGCGTTGGGCCGGAACACTTCACTGAGATCACGGAACCCGCGTCCGAAAGTAAAAAGACCGCGCCTGTAGAAAAAACGGCAAGTCAAAATACTTCGGAACAAAAACCTGTCAAGAAATTTAAATGCGAAGTGTGCGGATACGTTTACGAAGGGGAAGAGCTGCCCGCCGATTACG
>CAJUQF010000062.1:8953-11180 GCA_910588315.1 uncultured Christensenellaceae bacterium
TCTGTCCGATATGCGGCGTCGGTCCGGATCTTTTTACGGAAATAAAATAGTACGCATGTATAGATAACGGCTCCTTGCGCTCCGTAACGGCAAAGCAATAATCAATGGAGCGGCAGACGGTCTGCCTGCCCTACGAATTGCACAATGTAATTGCTTTACAATAACAAAACTGAACGCCGGATCCGTTCCATACGATTTGCACAATGTAAATGTATAATAATAAAGAATAAAAAATCTTCAAAGCCGGTTGCTTTGAAGATTTTTTGGTGCGGAGGACGAGACTTGAACTCGTACGGTGTTACCCACAGGCTTCTGAGACCTGCGCGTCTGCCAATTTCGCCACCCCCGCAAAACGTGTACTTATTGATTATACAGTACGTGTTTTGTTTTGTCAACAACTTTCGTTTCATTGGAAGAGTAAATTTGCCCAATGCAAATGTTGGCAGACCCCTGCGCTCCGCACGTGGAAAAGCGATAATCCAAGAAGTGGCAGGCAAGGGTCTGCCTGCCCTACTAATTACACAATGAAGTTTTGTTACGGCAGGTAAATAAGAATCTGCCTGTTATGCGAATTGCGCAATGAAATATCTTTACAATAATAAACGGCGCGCCGAGGCGTCGCGCCCTACGAATTACACAACAAAACAGTATTGAGATTATAGAAAAGATAAACCACAACCCCGTGTGTCATTTCGAGCGAAGTCGAGAAATCTCATGGATTAAAGAAATGATATAATTTATTGAGTTATACATTTATACAGCCTTGTTGCATAAGTGAGATTTCTCCGCTCCGCTTACGCTCCGGTCGAAATGACAGTGGGCGGTGTGTTATGCTCCGGTTGAAATGACAAAGAGGGGCAGGTACAATCATCGCAAATACGAATTACACAATGAAATTGCTTAACGTAAGGCAATAACAGAAAGACTTTCGTAGGGAGCGCAGACCCATGCGCTCCGTGTGTGGCAAGGCAATAATCCGAGATGTGGCAGGCAAGGGTCTGCCTGCCCTACGAATTGCACAATATAATTGTTTGCCGTAAAGCAAATACAGAAAGATGTTTGTAGGGAGCTTTAGACCTCCATGCGCTCTGCTTGTGGTAAAGCAACAATCCGAGAAACGGCGGTCAAGGGTGGCGCCCTACGAATTACACAATATAAATGCTTTACGATAATAAACTGAACGCCGGATCCGTTCCATACGAATTACACAACAAAATTGCTTTGCATAACAAGAATGTAAATCACTGGCATACGAATTGCTCAATAAGAAAATATGTTCCGATTTATTTTCGGTTTTGTCAACTTGCGCATTGTATCAAAGACGCTCAACGACCCATTGTTATGCGCCGATAGGGCGGTATAACATGCACATATCTATCGAGACGCTCATATTTACTCATTACTTTTTTATTTATTCGACCTTAAAAGTATTGACAAAATATGAACAATATGTTAACATTTAACTGTATATCCATGCAATTATGAACAAATTGTTAACAACGACAGGAAAATTCGGAGAGGTGCGAGTATGATAGGTCATACGAATAAACCAAATCTTACGTCAAAATTATGGCGGCGCGTGTTGCTGCTTACGGCTGCGTTTATTACGGCGATAGCCGTGGCGGTCACGTGCATCGTGTATTTCGATTCGGAAACACCGATGAGCGTCGACGACGTTTCAGATGTGACGGAGAGTGTGGAGACGTCGGCGGCGAACTCGCAAAACTGGGTCGGCAAGATCTTAAACGGCGATGTCAAAACGTACAGTTATGGCACGTCGTATGAGGTCACGCTTCCGCGCGGCACTTACAAGCTGGAAGCCTGGGGCGCGCGCGGCGGTCAGTATTCCAGTGTTAAACCGGGTTACGGCGGTTATACGTACGGTACGTATACATTTACCGAAACGAGCAAAACCATATACATATATGTCGGCAGTGTGGGTACTAACGGTAACAGTACAAACCGTACCAAAGCCGGCGGTTATAACGGCGGCGGCGCCGGTGTCAGATATGGTTCGGGCGGCGGCGGCGCGACGCACTTTGCGACACGCGACGGGCTTTTGAGTTCGCTCAATTCTTACAGAAGTAACGTCCTTATCGTTGCGGGCGGCGGCGGCGGTTCGCAGGCTCGGCAGGGCGGTAATGGCGGTGGCGGAAGTCGAAACGGCGTAAAATGCCCGTCGTCTTCGTACGGCACGGGCGGCTGCGGCGGCGGGACGAGCAAAGCG
>CAJUQF010000063.1 GCA_910588315.1 uncultured Christensenellaceae bacterium
GAGTTCGCCGATAGAGACTTTGGCTATATACGGCGTAAGATTGTTGGGTATGCCCTTGGGATCCTCGCCTATCATGCCGCTTTCATGCGCGCCGACGGGATTGAAGTACCTGAGCAATACCACCGTCCACTCGTTATCCGCGGCGAACACGTCGCGCAGCATGAGTTCTTGGAAATACTTGCTCGTGCCGTAAGGATTAGTAGTGCCGCCGATCCTGCACGTTTCGTCGAGCGGGAGTTTTTCCGGCGTGCCGTACACGGTAGCGGACGACGAGAATACAATACTTTTGCAACCGCCGTTACGCATTGCGTCGAGCAGTACGAGCGTGCCTACAAGGTTGTTGTCGTAATATTCTATAGGCTTTGCGCACGATTCGCCCACCGCTTTAAGTCCGGCAAAGTGTATCACGCTTTGTATCTTGTTTTCCGCAAATATTTTATCCAAAAGCTTGCGATCGCGAATATCGCCCTTGTAGAGTTTGATCTTCTTGCCCGTTATCTTTTCCACTCGGCGCACGCTTTCCGCCGACGAATTGCAAAAGTTATCGATAACGATTACGTCGTGACCGCTTTGCAACAGTTCCACACATGTATGCGACCCGATATATCCCGCGCCGCCCGTAACAAGAATAGCCATACTTCGTCTCTCCTTATATTATAATTTCTCGACGGTTATGCCGTCGCCGATGTCCGTTTGATAATAAGCCGCGTCGTAACCCGTCGTACGCTTGTACTCCGCCAAAACATGTTTTTTGAAATCGGCGAGACCGGCAGTCTTTACTATCGAGACCGTGCAGCCGCCGAAACCGCCGCCCGTCATACGCGATCCCAAGCATGCGGGATGGCTTTGCGCCGCCGCCGCAAGCGCGTCGAGTTCCGCGCCCGTAACTTCGTACAGATCTTTGAGCGATGCGTGCGATGCATTGAGAAGTTCGCCGAGCTTTACCATGTCGCACTCTTTCATAGCAGTTTCGGCGGCCTTGACTCTCGCGCACTCGTCCACAACGTGTTTAGTCCGATTGTAAACAGCCGGAGTAAGCAGACTTTTGTGCTTTTCGAGCGCAGCCGCATCGAGCTCGGCAAGATTCTTTATACCGGTAACTTTTTGCAGAGCGAACAGCGCCGTCTCCGTCTCGCCGCGACGTTCGTTATATTTGCTTTCTACGAGATTATGCGGCTTTTTGCAATCTATTATGACAAGCGAACAGTCGCCGGTATCTATCGGCACATACTCGCAATCGAGCGTCGCGCAGTCCAAAAGCATGGCGTGCTTGGCTTTGCCGCAAGCGGACGCATACTGGTCCATGATACCGCAGTTTACACCCACATACTCGCGTTCCGCACGCTGTGCCTCGAGCGCTATGGCGACGGGATCGATCTTCGTATCGGTTATCGCGCACATGGCGGCGATAGTCGAAACTTCGATAGCCGCGGAACTTGACAAACCGCTGCCGAACGGCACGGTACAGTCCTGCAACATGTCGCAACCGACTATCTTATGTCCGGCACGCTGCCACATGAGCAGACTTCCCGCCTGATAATTCCCGTAATCGAGGTCTCGATATTCGTCGAGCTTGCCGATATCGAGCGAAACTTTCTTATCGAGCGTCGTCCAAGAAAGATTTATCTTGTTCGTACCGTTCGGGCGAACAAAAACCGTGTTCTTGAACCCGAGCGCCGCAGGGAAAACCTTGCCGCCGCAATAATCTACGTGTTCGCCGATTATATTGACTCTGCCCGCAGCACAAACTTTGTAATCGTATTTTTCCATTGGTTTCTCTCCTTAAAGAACGTGACCGTCGATGAATTCGACAGTAAGCTGTTTATCTTTGAACACCGCGGTGTTGTCGAGTATACGCGAACATATACTGCCGAGTTCGGCTTTGATCGCGGCGTTTACGGTTTTGCCGTCGCGTTTATCGCCGCAGCGCGACAGTATTTCGCCGTAAATGAATTTATAATCCGCAAGCTCGCTCGGCAGATTGCGTCGGTGAATTATGCTATCCTCTATCAAACCGAGTTCGCCTTCCAGCCTGCCGGGAAGAATGAACAGACCCTGCGCCTCGATAAGCCCTATCGATTCTTTCTTTACGACATGGAATTCGGGGTGCGCGTGGAACACGCCGTCCGGATATTGCTCGGACGTAATGTTGCTGCGAAGAATTATACTCATTTCGTAACCGCGCTCCGTTTTTACTACAGTCGGGCTTATGGCGTTATGTATGCCGTCCTTGTCCTCGTGGATTATACCGAGTTTCGGCGCATCGTATCCCACCCATGCCGCGCGGATCTTTTCCGACGTGGTTCTTATAGCGTCGCGACTTTCGGACACGACGCGAATTACGGTGCCCGGCCAATCCAAAATTTCAAGCGTCGCGCCCGTCTCTTTATCTTTCAACGTGAACGCCGCGCCGGCTTTATGCAACGGCAAACTCTCGCCGCCGCCCTGATAATGGTCGTGCGCAAGCACGCTTCCGCCTATACGCGGCAGCGCCGCATTGCACCCGATAAAGTAATGCGGGAATCGATCGACGAAATCCATCAACCGATCGAACGTACCGATATCCACGTGCATGGGAATGTGTTCGTAGTTTACGGCGATACCGTGCTGATAAAAATATCCGTACGGCGAATATTGCCAAAACCATTTCTGCCCGCCGAGCGTAAGATCTATAGTACGCAACGTGCGCTTGCTCCTGCCCACGAATCCTTCGTTCTCATGGCAGATACTGCACGACGGATAACCGCCGCCGACGGAATTGCCCGCCGCCGCTTTTTTGGCGTCGCGGAACTCGGGCTTGGCTTTGTTTATCGTTATGACAAGCCCGTCGCTGTCGAAACGCGGGTTCTTGTCGAGCTGCGCTTTTTTTACATAGTTATTATTAACGCAATATGTATAGAACGCGTCCGTAGCCGCTTTTGCCCCTGCCGATTTCTCCGTCGCGTAAAACTCGTTTTGCAACTCTTCGGGCATGCGCGACAGCGCGCCCATGACAAGATCGCAATATTTCTCTCTGTCTTCCGGCTCGAACGCTTTTGCCGCTACTGCCGCCGACGCAAACTCGTCAATAAGCTCCGCTACGCCGGCATTGCCGCTCTGCGCGCCCGTAGACGGAAACGCCGCACCGAGCATATCCATGATCCCGTTTCTGACATAGTCGGCATTCTTTTCGGACAGCGCAAGATGCTTCTTCGCATAATCCACAAGCTTATCTATGCTCTCGTAAAGTTTGTTCATTTATCGTCTCCCTATAGATTCTCTTTACCATAATTGTAGCAAATTAAGATCGGGCAAGCAAGAATTATATTTACCAAAACCGGAAAAATTTTTACATTTTTCATTGACAGCCGCCGCGCGATGATTTATAATCTAAACATGTCGAGTCAACGACAAAGCATCGCACAAGTATCGGGGAGAGGCAGCCGACGAGCCGATACGACGCAAACGGATTGCGCCCGAAATTTGTGCGCCGAGCAGGCGCGGGCCTCGAAGTCGTAGCCAAAGCGCTACGTCGAGTGGGGCGCAACGAACTCGGCGTGCTAATTTTAAGCAAGACGTCGCACAAGTATCGGCGAGGAGGCAATATGCGTGGAACAAAAGAACAATGGCATTACGCCGGCTGCGAACGCGTTTGGGTCGGTAAATACAAGAACTCGCAGAATACTCCGCATTGGCACCGAGACTGCGAATTGATCTATGCCGAATACGGCGCGCTCGACGTCATATGCGACGGCGCGGTTTACGCGCTGCACGGCGGCGACGCTATGTTCATCGACGGTGAAAGTCTGCACTGCATACATGCGACCGATCCCGACACACTGCTCGACACGATAATATTCGACAGTTCGATGATCGAAGATTTTGCCGGCACGCTCGCGTTATGCTCGCCCATTTTGTCCGATGATTACGGTCTGCATACCGTTTACAAAAAATTGCTGGACGAACTAACGCGCAAACCGGCTCTGTATACGTTCTCCACAGCCGCGTTGGTAAACAGCGTCATGATAGAGATTTTCCGCAACGAACCTACCGCGCCTAAAAGAACGGACAAAGCCGACATCAAACTCAAAGCCCTGTTCTCCGAAATACAGGCGCATTACGACACATTTACGCTCGACGACGCGGCGAACTTCATGGGCATGAACGCGAGTTATCTTTCGCGATTCTTTTCCGCGCGCACAGGCATGCACTTCATGCGGTACGTCAATCTCGTACGCATCGAAAAAGCCGTCGAAATGCTGCGCACCGGCGACGACAACGTCACAGAGATCGCAGACAAATGCGGGTTCGGCACGATACGCAACTTTAACAGGATATTCAAACTGCTTACCGGATATTCCCCGTCCACCCTGCCCGACGGATTCGCTTTTTCTTCCGTCACGAAAGACCACGATTCGCAGGGCGTAAATCCGACGATGCTCGGTTGCGAACTCGTGGAATATTCGTCGTTAAGATAAGATCCTTCTCAACGGCTCAAATTGTCGTAATAAATAACATCGCCACGATACACGTAGTCTTATTACGTCAAAGCCATACCAACCCGAAAAGTCTATACGGCGGAGACGGTGTGTCAAGCGGACAACAGGCATGCGCCATATACACCGTCGAGAGATCACATCATAGGGGCAATAAGCCGCAGTATACTTCTGACAAGTCGCGTTGCAAGCGTTACGTCGTTGATCTCCGTTTCGGTAACTTCTTTACTGACGCGCAGCGTATCGACGAAATCGGTTTTCATATCCGAAATGGAATCGACGTTATATAATATCGCGCCGTCTTCGTAATGGAGATAGAACGATCTGTAATCCATATTGCACGTACCTATAAACGCGCGCTCGTCGTCGACTATCATCATTTTCGCATGGACGAATCCCGGCGTATAAGTATACACTTTTACACCGGCTTTCACCAAAACGGGGATAAACGACTTTGTCGTAAAATACACTATTTTTTTATCGGGGATATGCGGTATAAGTATGCGCACGTCCACACCGGAAAGCGCGGCATTGACAAGCGCGGTCTGCATTTCGTTGTCGAGAATGAGATACGGCGTTGTGATATACACGTAACGTTTCGCCGTGGATATCATATTTATAAACGCGCTTTCTATAAGATGATCGTCGCGCCCGGGTCCGCTCGAAAGCGGTTGAACGTACCCAACCGTATTGTTCGCATCGAACATACCGTTTTTCGGTAGAAATTTATAGTAATTTATCTCCTCGTCGGAAAGGATACTCCAAAACGAAAGAAACATCGCGGTAAAGCTCCATACGGCATCGCCGGTAAAGCGCATGTGCGTGTCCTTCCAGTGTCCGAATCGCGTTTTTTTATTAGCATATTCGTCGGCGATATTGTTGCCGCCGGTATAAGCTATCTCGCCGTCGATAACCGTTATCTTCCTATGCGAACGGTTGTTGAGCCGCATATCGAAAGACAGCGTTATTTTATTGAACGGCAAGACTTTGACGCCGCCCGCTTTCAGCCGCTTTATCCCCACCTTTGGCAGCGTGAACATACTTCCTACATCGTCGTAGATCAATCTGACGTCCACGCCCGCGCCGGCGCGTTCTATAAGCGCGCGCTCTATCTCGTCCCAGATCTCGCCGCGCTCGTAAATAAAGTACTCCATAAAAATGAATCTTTCTGCTTTGCGGATATCTTCGATCATCGACGGAAACATATAGTCTCCGAGCGCAAAGTATTCAGTACCCGTACCGCCGTAAACGGGATACGATCCGGCATTGAGTACAAGGTCGGCGCATGTGGTACCCGTGGGGTTAAGCGCCTGCCGCATATTCAAAAGCTCCGCGTTTGTCATATTGAGCAGGACCTGAGAAACGTCGGACGCCCTGCCGAGACGTTTACGAACGCGGCGCGGCGTATGCTGACGCCCGATAAAAAGATATACCAGCCAACCGAATGCCGGCGCGATCAAAATAAGCATACACCACGACAGTTTGTAACTCGGATTCATATCGTGCGACACTATATATAAACATATCAAAAAACTGAAAAACTCGAAAACTATCCATATCCACCAAAACTGCGCGGCGGCATAAAGCACGCCCGCAACGATGAGCGCTATCTGTACCAAAAAAGACAAAACGGTGATCGCCGCTTTTTGGGATAGAAGTTTTATAAGTTTTCTGAACATAAGTTTAAAGCTACTATGATGTCCGGTCCCACGCGTATCATATAACATGATCGATATCGATCCGCGCAGCGCCGCATTGACACGTAAAACGAATATTGCCGCAAACGGATATATCGCCTTTTACGGTACGCATCACACAATGTTTATTCTACCACAATAATAAGATTTAATCAAGCGGAGTGTGATAAATTCCATACACGCCGCCGCATGTCATAAGATCTAACATATCGGTCTCAACCGTTTTTGCACACAAAAAAAATCGCGAAATGCCATAGCGGATCGATACGCGATTTTTTATTTATTATGATCGTCGAGTTTGTCCAACAGTTTTCTGTCGGCGGCTATACGGCGGAGCTTACGAATGGCGGCCGCGCGAGATTTGGCAAGCTTTTGTTCGGACAGATACAGTTCCCTGTCCTCCGGCGTCAATGCGTTCAAAAACGCATCCTTAGCGATCTTGCGCATTGCCGCATCTTTCTTGCGCTTTTCCGTCTGCTCGGGCGTGGGGGATTTTTTGATCGGTCTCGGCTTGACAATCGACGCCCTATACTCGTCCACTTTGCGCTGTTCTTCCGCGGATAGCGGCTTGACTTCCGCAAGCAAACTGCTGAGCTCTTCCGTCTGTTCTATTTCGAGCCGAGCGGAAAGTCCGCGATACTCGGCATAAGCCGCACGCGACGTTCTGCTGTCCGGCGGACGGCTTTCCGGTATTTCGCTTATTCTGCCGCCGGCTATCGCGAGCGGGGTCGTTCCGCCGATACGCGCCGCAGGCATAGGCGCGGAAAGTTCGGCGCCCGATAAAAGTTCGAGCATATCGGACGCGGCGCCGCTATTAAGCAGTTCCGCAGGTCCGAGCGCCACGCCGGGCTGCGGCAACTCCGGATACTCGATATTTTTCTCGAGCGGCTGCCCTTCGAAAAACGCGGGCGCGGTGGGGATACTCGTTATGCCGATCTCTTCAATATTCGGCGCTATATCGGTCTTTATTCGCACGCCCTGACGGCATAGGATAACACCGTCCGCAGTCTGAACGGGAGTGAGCAATATATGCTTGTCGCCCGACAGCGTAGTCATTATAAGCGTCTGTCCGTCCTCGGCTTGGCGCAACGTCGCGCCGGACGAGAGCGCCGCGGCAAGCGATTCCGGAGTATCGGGCGCGGGCAGACTGTCGAGGATAGCCGCGGTCTCGGGATTTTTAGGCAGTTCGTAATTGGACGCCTTGCAGAATTCATCCAAGCGCACTTTAGCCGCCTTGCGTTCGGCTTTACCGATCGGCTTGGAAGTTACCGTTTCCAATACGTCCATTACGACGGTTATCTCGTTGACGTTATCATATCTGAGATTTACGCCCGAAAGCGTCTGCTCGCATTTTTTGAGCGCGGCATATTCGGCGGCACGTTTATCGCCCGCTTTAGCAATATAGATAAATAGTATCGCCACCGCAACAATAAGCGCCAGACAGAAAAGCGATACGACGGCGCCTAACGGCGTATTCAAAAAAACAAAAAACGGCGACGAAACGCCTACCTTTTCGTAATACCCGGCTTTGAATAAAAACAGAAACGATATAACAGTAAGTACGGCAAAAAACGCCGCCGCGATCGCGCATGCGGTGATTATGGTTATTCGCGCGGCAAACGATATCACTTTGTAAGACTCGTCGTCGCGCTCGGTCGTGTACTGCCTTCCGCCGTCTTCCATCGTGTATATTATAACACTTAATTATGTCCGTGTCAACACCGCCGAATAATAAAATCGGGTCCGCGATTCGAACCCGATCTTACGACTTCGGAATATTATTTCGTCGGTCATTATGGAGGCATTTCCATTATTCTTTTACTGCACCGGCGGTAAGACCGTTGACCATAAACTTGACCAGCGCGAAATACAGTATGATTATCGGTACTGCAATGAAAACCGAGCCTGCGGCGAACCGCGCAAACTCCGTATCGCCCAAGCTCATCAGTCCTACCGCGACGGTGTACATACCCTTATCTTTGAGCAGAAGTTTGGGCAGTATGAAGTCCGACCACGGCCACGTGAACGCGGTTATCAACGTATATACGATCATCGGCATAGCTATCGGCAGCGTGATCTTGATAAACACTTTCAGATTGCTCGCGCCGTCGATACGCGCCGCCTCGTACATGGAATTGGGTATGGTATCGAAAAATCCTTTCTGAGTCAAATACCCCATCGGCGCACCGGCGGAATATATCAGCACCAAACCCCACAGCGAGTTTATCATATCGAATTGCGTCATGAGCAAATACACCGCAGTCATCGCCATGAACGACGGGAACATGCCGAGCACCATTGTTATCTTCATTATGGCTTTGCGTCCGTTGAAACGAAATCTCGACATTACGTATGCAGTCAGTATAACGAGCAGTCCGCCGAGCAGCGCCGAACAAACTGCGATGATGAGCGTGTTCAAGAACCACTGCGGATAGTCGTACATCTTGGTATCGGTGAACAGTTTTACGAACGTGTCGACGCTGTACGAACTCGGGAAGAAGCCTTTGAACGTATACATCGATCCGCTTTCCGAGAACGAAGAAAGTACCAACCACAAAACGGGAAACGCAAAAATAAACGCTATTATGATCAGTCCGAGATATGTAAAGAAATATTCGCAAAAACGCTTGGGCGTAAGTTTCCTTCCGACATGCGATTTTTTGATCTGTTTGTTTATCAGTTTATCTGCCTTGCTTAACGAACTCATCTGTACATATCCTCCTTGCTATATGACGGCGATTTGACGTAAACGAACAGCGATATCACTGCGGAGATCGCGAATATAATTATGCTTATCGCGGCGCCGAGCGAATAATATTTATTGTCTATCGACAGGCTGTACAGCCAATTTATCAACAGGTCGGTATCGCTTGCGGCAAAGTACCCGTCGCAAGTTATACCGCCGCGAAGGAAGTAGAACACGCCGAAGTTATTGAAGTTTCCCACAAACTGACCGATAAGCACCGGCGTCGTCGCGAATATCACGAACGGCAGAGTTATCTTGATAAACTGCGTCCACGGACTCGCGCCGTCGATACGCGCCGCCTCGTAAAGATCGGGATTGAGATTTGCGAGTATGCCCGTTGCGAGCAGCATACTGCTCGGAACCGACAGCCAAGCGTTGACGAGCCAGCCTATCGTACGCGCGCTCCACTTGGAATCTATCCCGAAAAACAGTCTGCCAGTACCGCCGAGCTGTTCGATATAGTAGTTTATAGGTCCTTGATTGGAGAACATGAATTTGAACGCGAGTAACGTTATGAATCCCGGCACGGCGAACGCAAGTACGGGAAACGCGCGCCATATCTTTTTGCCCTTGACGATCTTTTTGTTGAGCAAAAGCGCTATACCCAATCCGCCGAAATAGTTCAGGAACGTCGACATGACCGCCCAAAGCAAGTTCCAGCCGAGTATCTTACCGAACGTCGATCCGATGAGTCCCGTGGAAAAAAGTTGCTTGAAATTCGCAAATCCCGTCCAGCTTACGAGCGAGCCGGAAAGTACCACCTGTCCGCTGTAATCGGTAAACGCCAAAAATATCATGAATATTATCGGCAGGATATTAAACACAAACACGCCGACGACAGGCAGAACGAGCGCCGTCACGTAGAAGTATTTGTCGAACATGCTCGCGAGCGACTGCTTTATCCCCGGTATCTTATTGCCGCGCGCGACATAGTCATAGTTGCGCTGCGCGTCGCGAATGTTTGCCAAATGCACCGCTATAAAGAATCCGGTTATAATAAACGCAAGCGTGCCGAGCAACATCATTATTACGGAGTTGTCGCCTTTTATCCCCAGCCACGGGTTTGGCGGGATCACGCCCAGCGAAAAGAAGTCGTACATCGCCTGCCCGCCCGCCAGCGCCATATAAACGACGTACGCGGCGAACATGAGCAAAAAAAGTATGCCTTTTACTATCTGCTTTTGCATGATCTGCCCGACGCCCATAAGACACATCGACGCTTTGACGGGCTTTGGCGCGTGCTTTATGTAACTGCCGCGCGCCGCTATACGCGACGGGATGTGTTTAAAATACCTGCCTATCCGCGCGAAGAAAGAACAAAACCGCGACGGGATATTTTTAAAATAATTTTTTATTCGCGTGCCCATACCCGGCGCGCCGTGATAAATTTCGTAATCCGCCATATTTCACCCCTAATTCCCGAACGTATAGATCAGATTATATATATTGGTATTTACCGACTTCAATAATTTGTCGAGCGCGTCGTAATTGCATTTATCGCCGGACAGCGTATACTTCTTTGCCTCCTCGCGATACGGGTCGGTCGCTATATCGGTGAACGCGGTCTTGATCGGCGTCCATATGCGATCCGCGCCCTTGACCGTCGGCATTATCGATATGCGTCCGCTTTCCACCATGTCGAAAAGACTGTGCGCGACGTCCGCCTGAACGGTACATACTTCGTTGCAGTCGCGCCGCACCGGCGCGATGCCGAGATACTCGTTGCGTTTGACTACCATTTCGTAGCTTGTCGCATAATTCAAAAACGCAAGCGCCGCTTTGGGATATTTCGTGTACGAGCTTATCGCATAACCGTTGATGCCGCCCATGACTACAGACGGTATAAGCTCGCCCTTTTCATCCGACAGATCGCCGGACGCGGGCAAGTCGGGTAGCGGCGTCGCGACGATGTTCTCTTCCGCTGCCGCACGCGCCGCGGAATCGCTCATGCCGCGCTTTTTATAAACTCTTACAAGTTCGTCGACCATAGTGCCGTACATATCCTGCGTGTTGTTGACCGCAAAATACGTGCCGGCGGCAAATTCGCTTTCGCGCGCAACGGTGATACCGTCGTCTATACAGCCGCTGTTCATGCTTTGCGCAAGCTGCAATATCACCCCTGCGCCGAGCTTTGCATCGTTTGCGTCGAAACCTATATCTTTAGTGTCGGTATTATTACTGCCGAACACGTATGCGCCGTAAGAAAACAGATATCCGCACGAAAAGTAAGGATCG
>CAJUQF010000064.1:0-3849 GCA_910588315.1 uncultured Christensenellaceae bacterium
GTCCAGCGCTTTAACCGCGTCGGTGAATCCATCGAACAGTACGCCGAGATCGATCGATTTATCCGATATCTCGATGATCTTTTCGACAGTTTCGGATCCGGCATTTATAACGCCGGGAATGAGTATGGACAAACCGATGATAAGTCCGAGCGCTATAACACCGAGCGGAGTAAATATGTATTTTAAGCATTTGAAATAATTTTTCAGACTTTGTTTTATCATTGCGTATTTTTAAGGTTTGTTGTCAGGCATATATAATGATCGAAATTTCGGCTGCCACAAGTTTTTTTATAATAATTATATCATGATGTTAGGTTAGTGTCAATCGTATGTGTGCGCGATAAATTGCGCTATATCGAGGTTTGTTCGATATGCTTTTATGAATGCAGTAGGTCGGAACGGCGGTGCGAATGTGCGTTTTGAATGATATTATGCGTCGGATTTTTACAAGAGTGATGTTATTTCTGTCGAATTTGCGGCAAACCGTTGACATATTATGTCTGAAAATGTTAAAATTTCTATATATTTACGGTAAGGAATTTATATGTCCAAACTCGGAACGGGTGATTACAAAACCGTTAACGGTTATGTGAACGGTAAAATACGTGCGCTTACGGAGTCAAACAGAACTTTCGAAGCGTTGTACGGTTTTATGTTTTCGGAACGCGAGAACATAATGGCGGAACGATCGGAAGGACATCGCGTAGTTTCGACCACGTACGGCGAATGCCGCGACGATATCGAAAGATTGGCAGAACGGTTAAAACCGCTTACGTCGGATATTGCGCACGGCGCGGTCGTAGGACTGTACATGGACAATTCTCTCGAATGGATCAAAGCTTTTTGGGCGATCCTGGAATGCGGATTTTCGCCGCTTCTTATGAATCTTCGGCTCGATGACGACAGACTGACCGCCGTACTCAAAGAAAACGACGTAAAGCTCGTGATATCCGACGGTAAAAAGTTCGATTGCGCGATTACGTTATCGTACGACGATATAGCTAATGCGACCGAGACGGCTACGGACAAAAGCGAATGGGCGGACGAGATAATCGTCATGAGTTCGGGTACGTCGGAAAAAGTCAAGCTGTGCGTGTATTCGGGCGAAAACTTCGTTTATCAAATACGCGACAGCGCGCGCATAATAGCTGGGAGCAAACAGATAAAAAAGCATTACCGCAACCGTTTGAAGTTGTTGGTATTCCTGCCGCTCTATCATATTTTCGGGCTTGCGGCGATGTACATGTGGTTCGGGTTCTTTTCTCGTACGTTTGTTTTTTTGAAAGATATCAGACCCGAAACAATACTTTATACGATCAAGCGGCATAAAGTTACGCACATTTTCGCGGTGCCGCTGTTCTGGAACAAAGTATACAACGAGTTCTGGAAGAAGATAAAAGAACGCGGCGAAAAGACCGTCGAAAAATGCCGCAAAGGGCTTAGGATAGCTAAGAAAACGGGCAGTAAGACTTTTTCGAAATTGGCGTTCGGCGAAGTACGCGACAATATTTTCGGCGACAGCGTCAAGTTTATGATAACCGGCGGCGGCGCGATATCGCCCGACGTTATAGCGTTTTTCAATGCGATAGGCTATCATCTGACTAACGGTTACGGCATGAGCGAAGTGGGTATTACGTCGGTCGATCTTTCGCGTCGACCCAAAAAATTAAACACCGGTTCTGTCGGCAAACCGTTCGCGCACGTTAATTATTCCATAAACGAAAACGGTGAACTTCTGGTCGGCGGCAAGTCTGCCGCGACGCGCATTATCTGCGGCGGCGAGATCACCGAACTCGGCGGCAAGCCTTACAATACTCACGATTTGGTTAAATTGCATAAGGGCAAGTATTACATGCTCGGCAGGCGCGACGACGTAATAATAGGCGAGGACGGCGAAAACATAAATCCGGATTACGAAGAGAGTCGAATATCGATCGCCGGCGCGGAAGAATTTTGTCTTTTGTGTTTGGAAAACGGCGGCGCAGTTAAACCGACGTTGCTTGTACGCGTCAACAGATATGTATCGGAGTCGCGGTTGAAAGAGATCAAGCATACGGCGGAGAGCGAGCTTGTCAGGATCGGTCTTGCCGGTACGGTCGGATCCGTGATGTTTACGTCGGAGCCGCTCGTCGGCGAAGACGAATTCAAGCCTAACCGCAGGCGCATAGCCGAACGAATCGCAAACGGCAGTATGTCTATATCGGTCGATACCGAAGTTTCCGCGGAACGATTCGGCGACGAACTGTATGCCAAGATGCGCGGACTTTTCGCGGCGGCGCTCAATAAAGACGAGTCCGAAATAACGGATAACGCGCATTTCTTTTTCGACCTTGCGGGAACGAGTCTGGACTACTTTACGTTGATAAATTCCGTGCGAAACGAATTCGGCGTAGAGTTCCCCGTATCCGATAAAGGAAGTTTATCGACGGTGTCCGAGTTCTGCGACTTTATCCGCAAGTAACTTTGTTCGACGTCGATATGATTGCAAAGATGTTTTATACTCGGGAGGTCATGTAATAGATCATGGTAAAATCTCTGGATAAGAAATGGAAGGAAGTTCTGTATTCCTTTTCCGGTTTCGGTCCGAACCTGCTCATGGTGCTTATGGGCGCGTTCTTCACCGACGCTATCAACCCTGCGGCGCTGCCTGCGGGTTCGCCGCAGGCAATTTCCGGAACGTGCCTTATCATGCCGGTACTGTTCCCGATACTGTGGATGATAGCGAAAGCGTTCGACGGAATAATCGACGTACCGTTTGCGGCGGTCACGGACACGCTGTCCACAAAGTGGGGCAGACGCCGTCCCGCGATAGCCGTGTGTTTCGTGCCGATGGTAATTTCGTTCGCGCTGTGCTGGCTGCCGATATCTCAAACCAACCAAGGCGCAAACACTGCGTGGATATTCATATGGGCGCTGATATTCTTTGCGACATACACGATGTGTCTTATAGCGTTCTACGGTTCGCTGTCGAAAGTGTGTTGCGACGAACCGCAGCGCCTGCGCGTATCGAGCTTTAAGTCGTTCTTCGATACGATCTCGTATTGCTTGGTGTACGCGCTTGTTCCCGTCATCCTTCACGCTACGGGTTTGCATATCGATAAGCTCGTGTTTATCATGATGCCGCTCATGCTCACCATGATAATACCGCTTTTCATGATAAAAGAAGGCGCAAAGTACGGTTATCCCGAGAACGAAGGGCTTGCGCCGGAAAAAGTCGGGCTGATATCGAGCATGAAACTTACGTTCGGCAATCGCGTGTTTATGCGCTGGATAGTCGTCAATTGCTGCGCGTTCTTCGGATTGCAAATGTTCCTTGTCGGCATGAATACAATGATAACCGGCAGCATGGGCATGAGTGGATTGGGTATGACGATACTCAACACTTGCGCGTTCGCGCCCGTGCCTATATGCCTGTATCTGTTTACAAAGCTCAAAAACAAAAAAGGAATAAGATTCGCGTTTCAAACCTGTTTGCTCGCTTTTGCGGTGTCCATACTGTCGTTTGACTTTGCGTCGCTGTATTTTCTCGGCGAGAACAATCAAACGCTGCAATACATAATAGGCTGCGTCGGCGGCGTCATAGGCAGTTGGGCAATCGGCTCGTTCTTCATGATGCCGTATTTGGTTCCCGCCCAGATATCTTCGGTGGAAGAACGCATTACCGGCAAGAATCACTCAGCGATGTATTTCGCGGCGCAGGCGCTGACTACGTCGATAGCCGGCGCGGTCGCGAGTTCGCTCGTGTACGAAAACATAAAAATGCTGTTCATAAGCAAAGCCGCGAGCGGAGTTCAATGGGCGGCAAACTATGCGGAAGCGGCGGCTAAATTCGGCGTCGCGGAAAACCAA
>CAJUQF010000064.1:3859-11001 GCA_910588315.1 uncultured Christensenellaceae bacterium
ATCTCGGAACGCTCATCGTGCCGCTCGTGACGTGTTTGATGTGCGTAGTCGGGTTTGTGCTTGCGTTCCGTATGCCGAAGAACTATACGCCCGAGATCGTCGAGAAAGAACTCAAAAAGATGAATATCAAGATCGACACCGGTGCGCTCGCAAAGAACCGCGCCGTAAGCGTGCTGATTTGGATCGCGGCGTTTTTCATACCGTTTGTCGGCGCGTACGTTTTGGTACGTAAGCATAAAGCAATGCGGGTTATAGCCGACGAAAAGGGAGTAAAGCTCATAGGTAACTGCGCGCTGTTTGCTATAGTGTGCATAATTCTTCCCATACTGCTTATAAACTTTGTCGGTTATATTTTGCATCAGTGCAATAAAGACAGGCTCATTAATGCCGAGTACGAAAAACTCGAAGCGGAAGGAACCGCTACCGTCGCGGTGCGCGACGTAAAAGAACCGACCGAGCGCGGCGAGATAGTTTTCGTTCAGGTTGCGCTGTCGGTGCTTTCCGGATTCCTGTTCGGTTTTATCTGGCTCGGCATGCTTATAGCCAACATCGCAAAGATAGCGACAAACTCAACTAAGCTCAAATGTATAGGCAAGTGGCTGCTCGGCTGTTTCGTGCCGTTTGCCGGGATATACATGTTGTTAAAAGAGCATAAAGCGCTCAAGGCGGTCGCGGACAGCGTAGGCGCCGAGACTATAGGCAATAGCGTGCCGTATATTGTTTTCGGGATATTGCTGCCGTTATTGCCGCTCAATGTAGTCGGGCTGTCGCTGTGGCAATGCAATGTCAACAGGATACTCGATAAGCAGGCGGAAAAGAACGAGCAGACCGTTATAAGCGAACCCGTCACGGAAGGCAATGTCTAAATTTTCGTCGTGGTTTGTTAAGTTTACCGGTAAACCGATTCAATGGCTGTGCTTTCGTACCAAGGTCTATTACGAGGATAGGAAAGCTCAAAGCCGTAAGATAAAGGGTCCGGCAATAATAATCTCCAATCATACGTCGGTATATGATTTTGCCGTCATGCTGTACGTGTTTCCGCACAGGTATTTGCGCTATCTTATGGCGGAATGTTTGTACGAAAAACGCAGTCTCGGCAGATTCCTTACGGCTATGGGCGGCGTGCGCGTCGACCGCGATTCGTTCGATTTTTCGTTCGTGGATAAGAGCGTCGATATTCTCGCGGACGGCGGCGTAGTGGGCATTTTTCCCGAAAGCCGATTGCCTGTGGAAGGGGAAGAACGACCGATACCGTTTAAGCCGAGCGCTGCGTATATAGCTCTACTAAGCGGTGCGCCGATAATCCCCGTGTATACCGACGGCAGTTATTTCCGCAAGCGTCGGGCGCGCGTCATAATAGGCAAGCCGATCATCGCGGAAGATCTTGCAAGCGACGTTACGGACGAAAAGCAACGGATCGAAATAATCAGCGGGATATTGCGAAATCGAATTGTGGAACTCGGAAATGAACTCGAACGAAGGATCGCAAAAACAAAAAAGCAAAAATCAAAATAAAAAGAAACGGTCGTTTCGGCATTGGTTTTACGATTTCGTAAAGATAACCGGAGCGTTATCGGCTTTGATATGTCTGCGTCCCAAGCGTCTGTACGAGAATAAGAAAGCGACAAAAGCTTTGCGTGGCAGAGCGCTCGTCGCATCAAATCATACCGGCGTACTCGATCCCATCGCGCTGCACTTTTCATTCCCGACGCGGCGACTGCATTTCTGGGCTATGCGCGAAATATTCGAAAGCAAAGCCGGTAATTGGTTTTTTACTCACGTACTGTGCATACCCGTGGACAGAGCGAACGTCGGGCTGTCGACTGTAAACCGTTCTGTCGACGTGCTTAAAGAAAACGGTATATTGTGTATCTTTCCGGAAGGCGCTATCAACACATCGGGCGAAGGCGTAAACGCTTACAAATCGGGTGCGGCGCTGATCGCACTGCGCGGCAAGGCGCCCGTCGTTCCCGTGTATATCGTTCCGCGAAAGAAATGGTATAATCGCAGTGTGACGGTAATCGGCGAACCGATCATGTTGACGGCGGGAGATATCCCTGTATCGGAGATGCTGAAGTCAGTTAAAACGCTCACCGATATTCTGCACGAAAAAGAACTTATACTGATGGATATTTACGATAAATGGAAAAATCGCAAATCTACGAAATAACCGAGAATAGATTTTTGCCGTATTCCGATATCGAGGGATTGGCAACGCTGTCGCCGTGCGCAACGCTCACCGAGATGTGGGAGTTTTGCGTATCGCGTTATGCCGATAGAACGTCCGTCATAGATAGCGGGATCGAATATTCCTATGCCGACGTCGATCGCGACGTTTCCGAATTTCGCGGCGCGCTCGTCAAAGTCGGTATAGAAAGTGGTACGCTCGTCGGGATAAAGATTGCAAATTCTTATGCATTCGTTAAAGCTTTTTTGGCGATAACGACGCTTGCCGCGACGGCGGTATTGATCCCTGTCGAGACAGACCGCGAGATCGAAAAAAGGTTTATCGCGAAAACAGGAATAAAATTCGTAGTATCGGACGGAGCGACTTTGCCGGAGCGAGTTATAGCGATCGACGTAAACGAAAAGGCCGAGTCCGCGCCGCCCGTCGCCGCCGATCCGTCGGACGGTTGCGCGGTCGTATTTACCGGCGGGAAATCGGGCAGGCAAAAAGGCGCGGTGCTTTCCAATAGAGCGGTGACGCGCGGCACGCTCAACGGCTGTTACGGCTATCGCGGACTTATTGGCGCAAGGTACTTTTCGGTGATCCCGTTTACGCATGTTTTCGGATTGATACGCAATTTACTGACTGCGCTGTATACGGGCAGTTCGGTATATATTTGCAGACAGATGCAGTCCATGTTCCGCGAAATGCGCGAGGCAAAGCCTACTATACTCGTACTCGTTCCCGCGCTTTTGGAAGCGGGAAGCCGCTTGTCGCGCCGTCAAGGCGCCGAGTATTTCGGCGGTGCGGTCAAAATAATCATCTGCGGCGGCGCGGCATGCCCGCCGGAACTTGTAAAAAGTTATGCCGATATGGGCATAAAAATATATTTCGGTTACGGACTGACAGAATCGGCAAATCTTGTCAGCGGAAATCATATGAGTCTCGAGAAACCGACTTCGGTGGGGTTGCCGTTTCCCGGTCAGACACTCAAGATAGAAAACGGCGAGCTTTGGATAAAAGGCGATAACGTTTTCGACGGATACATCGGCGGCGACGAAGAAAACGCCGTAGCCGCCGACGGATGGTTCCCGACCGGCGATCTCGCAGAGTTCGACGACGACGGTTTTTTGTATATCACGGGCGTCAAAAAGAATCTTATCGTTTTGCCGAACGGCGAGAAGATTTCGCCGTCCGAGCTAATAGAAAAGTTCGAATGTTCCAAGTCGGTCACAAACGTTTCGGTCGGAACGGAAGAGATAGGCGGTGTGCGTCGGCTCGTTCTCGAATGTCGGTTGGCGGACGGCAAATACAGAGATGACGCCATGAACGAATTGGAAAGGATCAACGAATCATTGCCGTCGTTTAAGCGTGTAAACAAGATAATAATTTCGTAAAGGCGGGAATTATGACAAGACAGGAAATCACGGAAAAATTAAAAGACATTATCAAGCTCGTCAACTCCGAGCTTGTCGACGTTGCGGATAACGCGACGGAAAACTCCACTCTATCAGGCGACATCGGGTTGGATTCCGTAGGTATGCTCGTTATCGTCATAGCCGTAGAAGAATCTTTCGGCGTATCGTTCGAAAACGCTAATATCGGCGATTTCAAAACGGTAGGCGACGTTGTAGATCATATAGAAGCGAGCCTTAAATGAGGTGGGTTTATAAAGATCCGGCGGTCGGAGATATCGTGCGCGTCAAACTCGGCAGTGTCTATCATTACGGCATATACGCGCCGTGCGACGAGGTGATACAGTTCGGTCTGCCGCCGACGATAGACCGTGCGGCGGAGAGCGTGCGTGTGCTTTCGTCGTCCGTAGATCGATTTCTCGCCGGCGGCTTTTTGGAAGTAGGCGAGCCGACTGACGGCGAAAAAAAGATTGCGCGCAAAAAAGAGCAGGTATATATCTGTGCGCGCTCGCGTATCGGCGAAGGCGGGTACGACATAATCCATAATAATTGCGAGCATTTTGCATACGAGTGTATGTTCGGCATAAAGTACTGTTCGCAGGTGGGTGGCACTCAAAAACTACGCGAGCATCCCATCGTCGACGTGTATGTCGCAAAACTGCCGTTCGATGTATCATCACAGGAAATATATCCGAACGAGCGCGCGACGGAAATAGCAAAGTGCGGCGCCGAGTCTGTTCGCGCCGAAAAGTTTTACGTGTGGAAATTGCTCGAGCATGCTTTTTCTCGCACGTTCGGTTTGGATATGCGTTCGCTCGGGATCAAGAAGAATAAAAACGGCAAGTGGACTTGCCCTAAATATTATTTTTCGCTTTCGCACAGCGGTGATATCGTAGCTGTTGCGATTTCGAGAAAACCTTTGGGTGTCGACATCGAAAAAATATCCGATAGATTCGACGGCAAACTCGGAAGCGAAATGTTAACTGCAAAAGAAATACGCAATGCGCCGAATGAAAAAAGCACCGCGCGGCTGTATGTCAACGAGTTGTGGACGGTAAAGGAAGCGATATTCAAACTCGGCGGCGGCAAGAGTTTCGTTCCCGATAATATCGAGACCGAAAAAGTTAAGCGTATTACGAAAATAGTAAGAGACGATACGACGGAATACTTTTTGACCGTCGTATGCGACGATGCCGAAAAAGCCGTGTTCGTAACGCACGGCGGCGGGTTGACTTTATCCGAATAACGGTAGTATAATATAAATCGTTATGAACGTCAAAGACATCATCGAAACGGAAATATTATCCAACGGCATGAACGGTGAGGGCGTGGCGCGCACGGACGGTAAGGTCGTGTTCGTGCCTTACACGCTCAAAGGCGAGCGCGTGAGAGCGACGATCAGACAGATCAAAAAGAATTATATAACGGCGTCGGTAATAAAAGTTTTGTCGCCGTCGAAGCATCGCGTAACGCCTTCGTGTCCGCATTACTATAAATGCGGCGGTTGCGATATGGGTCATATCTCGGAAGAATATCGGCGCGAGATACTGATCGCGGAACTCCAAAACAACTTGAAAAAGATAGCTCGGCTCGATATAGCGCCGAGCGAATTTATTGCTTGCGACGGGTCGCAAAGCGTCAGGAACAAACTGTCGATGCCGTTCGGCATGGAGAACGGCAAAGTCGTTTTGGGGCTTTATAAGCAAGATACGCACGTCGTAGTGCAGGTCGAGTGCGGCATGTCGGGAAAACTGGCAAAAGAGATAGCGCGAATAGTCACGGATTTTGCCAATGCGAAAAAGTTGTCGGTATACAATTCGGATACGGGTAAAGGCTTGCTCAGACATCTCATAGTGCGCGAGATAGAAGGACGCGCGTCGGCGACGCTGGTCATAAATGCGAAAAAATTCGACGGGGAGAAAGAGTTGTCATGGATGATGCCCGACGGCGTCGATTTTTTCGTTTGCCCGAACGAAAAGCATAATAACGTAATAATGGGCGAGACCGTTCGACTTGTCAAAGGCAAGCCGCATATCGACGTAGAAGTATCGGGCGTAAAAGCCGAACTCGGACCGCTCTCGTTTTTTCAGGTGAACGACGTTATACGCGATAAGCTTTACGAAAGCGCGATAGGTTGTATTCGGTCCGATACGCTTGTCGACCTTTACAGCGGCATAGGTATTACGAGCAATCTTGCCGCGAAAAAGTGTAATAAGGTCATCGCCGTAGAATGTGTGCCGCAGGCGGTAGACGACGCCGACGTGACCGCGGCGCTCAACGGTAACGAAGATAAGATAAAGAACATCTGCGGCAAAGTGCAGGAAGTATTGTCGGATATAAAAATCGAAGCGGGACAGTGCGACGTGCTTGTCGATCCGCCGCGCAAGGGTTGCGGCAGAGAAGTTATGCAGGCGATCTCGCGATTGCAACCGCAAAACCTGATTTACATTTCGTGCAATCATGCGACGATGTGCCGTGATATCCGCGACTTTCTCGACGTTCGACCCGATTACGTCCCGACCGTATGTAAAGTATTCGATATGTTTCCGGCGACCCACCACACGGAAACACTCGTCGTGCTTTCGAAACGATAATGACAGGTCGCTCTGCAATTATATGTTTACTCATGTATCGAAAAGGAGAACTTCGATTTGAAAAACATACTGATTATTGATGACGATGTTTATATCGGCAATATGATAGAAGAAGTCTTGAAAATAGAGGGGTATGCCGTTATGCGTGCATATTCCGGAACGGAAGCGCTCCTTGTGCTATCGAATAATAAGCCCGATCTGATACTGTTGGATTTAATGCTGCCCGGATTGAGCGGCGAGGAAGTGTTAGCGAAAATCAAAGATATCCCCGTAATAGTTATCAGTGCAAAACTCGATATTGACAATAAAGTGGACGTTTTGCTCGGCGGCGCCGTCGATTACATTACAAAGCCGTTTAATTGCTCGCCCGTATTTCCGTGCAACTGCGAAAAAGTGTTGCTGCGTCGGAAACGACACTGTCTTTCGGTGGTATCGAATTGAATACGGACACCCGAACGGTGATGTCGGGAGATAAAGAATTGAGACTGACTAAAACCGAATACGCCATATTGAAAACGCTTTTGCAAAATAAGCCGCATGTCGTAACGAAATCGGTTTTACTCGATCGAATATGCGCGGAAACACCCGATTGTACGGAGAATTCATTAAAGATACACGTAAGTAATTTGCGTAAAAAACTGAGAGAAGCAAACGGCAAAGATCATATCGAATCGGTTTGGGGTATAGGTTTTATATTAAAATCCGAATAATCTTTACTGTTTCTATACGGTTTTCTTTACCGCTTTCTTTACTTTTAAGGATTACAATGAAAGCAATCTAAGTAAAGGAGGTAATTTTATGGAATATGTCCTTCAAGCAAGAGACATAAAAAAGGTATACGGGCAATACAAGGCTTTGAACGGTTTGACAATGAACGTTCCGAAAGGCAGTATTTACGGTTTTGTCGGTAAAAACGGGTCGGGTAAGACTACGCTGATCCGGTTGGTTTGCGGTTTACAGCGACCG
>CAJUQF010000065.1:0-10737 GCA_910588315.1 uncultured Christensenellaceae bacterium
ATTATAAGCGACGGTTTTTCTTTTTCCGCTTTGGCAAGCGTTATCGCCGCGGAGATCTCTTCGATACTTTCACCGTTGTTCACCTTAACGACATGCCACCCGAGCGCTTCGTGACGTTTACCGACGTCCTCAGTAAACGCAAGATCGGTACTGCCTTCGATAGTTATATGATTGCTATCGTATAACACTATAAGCTTGCCGAGTTTTTGAGTACCGGCAAATGACGCCGCCTCGTTTTCGATACCTTCCATCATACAACCGTCGCCGCAAAGCGCATACGTATAGTGATCTATAAGCTTGCAATCTTCACGGTTGAATTTACTTGCAAGCATTTTTTCGGCGAGCGCAAAACCTACGGCATTTGCGATTCCCTGTCCGAGCGGACCGGTGGAAACTTCGACCCCGGCGGTAACACCATACTCCGGATGTCCGGGCGTCTTGGAAGTATGTTGACGAAAGCGCATCAAGTCTTCCTTGGTCAAGCCGTAACCGAACACGTCCAGCAATGCGTACAGCAATGCCGAGCCGTGTCCCGCAGAAAGAACAAACCGATCGCGGTCGAAGAATCCCGGATCTTTGGGATTGTGTTTTAAATGGCGTGCGAACAGAGTGTATCCGATAGGCGCCGCGCCCAAACAAATGCCGGGATGTCCACTTTTGGCTTTTTCGATCGCCTCGACGGACAACATTCGCAATGTCGATACGGTAAGTTCTTCGTTAGTCATATTTTTCTCCTTGAAAATTGATTACCTTGATTATTTATTCGGACAGAAATTCATCCGACACCAAACCGTCTGCCGACGACTCTTCGGGATCTGCGGTTTGATCTTGCACGTCCTCTTCGGACGGTTCAAACCCGTCGTCGGTCTGTTCGGCGGATTGTTCATCGACGTTAATGCCGTCGTGTTCCGCCAAAAAATCGTAAAGCGGCGAACAGTCAAGCCCCGAAAATCCGTTCAGAAACGAATATAACAGCCGTGCTATTTTAACCGTTCCGCCCGCCTTGTTCGACTCGATATATATAGGCAATACCGGATCGTGCACACTGGTCCTGACAATAAAATACCCGTCAGCATGCGAGACGTACGCGCGAACGCCCTCGTGATTATCGTCGGAAAGTTTCAACATTCGCTCCGACAAACCGTTGAGTCTGGTTATGATCTTGTCCGCTACGGCACGCCAACCGTCCGTAACGAAACCGAGCCGTATATCCGCCTCTTCGAGCGGTGTTTCGAGATCGGCTATAAGTTCGGTAAGGGTCTTGCCGTTCCTGCGCAATTTAGCCGATTCTATCAATATCTTGACTATAAAATACGCGCCGTCGTCAAGAAAATAATGCTCCTTAAATGCCGCATGTCCGCTGCTCTCTATGGCAAGCGGCGCATTGACACCGCTATCGCAAAGCCGTTTTGCCTCGTCGATAACGTTGCGGTATCCGCGTTTAAAACGTTTCTGCACGCCGCCGCGGCTTTCTATAAACTTGCGCAGACCTTCCGTCGTTACGGAATCGGTAACTATCGTCGCACCGGGATGTTCGGGTAAGATCATAGCCGCGGCAAGCGCTATAAGCCTGCAACGGTTGACCTCCGTACCGTCCGACGTCACGACCGCACAACGGTCTACATCCGCGTCGAATATAATACCGAGATCGGCGCCGGTTTCTATTACCCTGTTTTTAAGCGACTCCATAGCCTCGGCGTTCTCGGGGTTCGGCGCATGCGCGGGAAAATTTCCGTCAGGCTCCAAAAACTGCGACGGACTTACGTCCGCACCGAGCGGCGTCAACACGCGCGTCGCAAAAAATCCGCCTGCGCCGTGTCCTGCGTCTACGGCTATCTTCATACCTTTAAGCGGCAGATACAGTCCCGTACCCTTACGAATAGACTCTGTAAGTGTGTCACAGTAAAGCCGCATAAAATCACGCCGCACAACAGTGGACATCGAACCGGGTTTAAGACGCAACCCGCCATTCGCGCGTTCTATGATCTCTCCGAGCTGCGCGGAATTCACACCGCCTTCCGCCGTGAAAAATTTAAGTCCGTTTATATCCTTCGGATGATGGCTCGCGGTTATCATTATCGAGCCATCGACAGCCATCGACGGGAACTTAGTCACCAAAAACGCCGCGGGCGTGGAAAAAAGCCCGCAATCGAAAATCTCGAGTCCCGCATTTCTCAGCACGGAAATTATCGCATTGGAAAACGCCTGTCCCGTAAGTCTGCTGTCTCTGCCGATAGCAAGCTTAATTCGTGTTTTGCCCGTGCGCTCCGAAACCCACAACGCAAAAGCGGCGGCTATATCTTTTACTGCTTTTTCCGTAAGTACGGCAGGTTTGCCTTCGGACGCGATCGCTCTGCCGCGAATGTCCGTACCGCTTTTCAGCATGCCGTAATTTTCCATAAAGCCTCCGATAGATTTCCATTAGGCTGTCGGATCGCATATACGATCCGCAAGATGTATTTGTACAATATATTATAACGCTTTTTATTGTTTTTGACAAATGCTTTAAGCGCGTTTCGACAAAATATATTTTTTTTACAACATTTCCAAAAACTTCTCGTAAGAGTTTACCTTAAAATCTGCGGCAGTCGTTTTTCTGCCGTCTGGATCGTAAAGGCACGTGTCCAATCCGCTGTTTATCCCGCCTTTTATATCCGAACTTTCGCTGTCGCCGAAAACGATCACACGCGATTTATCTCTTACGCCTATCGTCTTTAACACCTGCTCGAAGAATCGCGCATTCGGCTTGTCGTATCCGATATCTTCCGAAATAAATGCGCCGTCGACACAGCCGTCCAACGCTTTCAGTCTCTCGTTCGCAACTCGTGCGAAACTGTTAGTCACAATATATACGTCGACTCCTCTATACCGTAATTCGCGCAAGAACTCTTTTGCGCCGTCTATCACGAACCTTGTCTTTTGCATTTCCTCTATGTATATTTCGTTTGCCGATCTCGGATCGAAATTCGCACTTATCCTGTCGCGCATGATAACGAATCTGCCTTCGTCCAATTCCTTGCGCGTTATCTCTCCGCGCTCGAGTTTGGACCATACTTCGTTTGTGACGGCTGCATATGCCTTAACTATATCTTCGTCGGACTTGTCGACGCCGACGGCGCGCATGGTGTTAACGATACTGTAACGCATTGCCGTCTTAAAATCCAACACGGTATCGTCGGCGTCGCATAGTACCGTGTCGTACCTTCTACGCCGACAAGTCGAAACCGTTTTAATTATCTCCGCCGTACTCTCTTCCGCACTGCCTGTCGACGTGTCTATCGTATAGTCGGCGTACTTTTTATACAAAGGCTCACGCTCTTTGATTATACTTTCGAGCCGAGATTTCAACGGTCTGTCCGACGAGACTATGCGAGAATACAATACTTCTTCCGACGCCGTCAAACACACTATATCGCCCCACGAGCGCAAAGCATTCATGCCGGTTCGACCGAGTACGGCGCCCCCGCCGCAAACTATTATTTGCGCATCCGATCTCACTGCCGAAAGTATGAGTTCAGATTCGATTTCACGGAATGCGGATTCGCCGTGCGTATCGAAATACGCATTAATATCGCCGTATTGCCGCGCAAACACTTCATCAATATCTACCGTCGGAGACGAAAGCGCCGCAGCAAGCAATCGTCCCTGTGTGGTTTTTCCGCTGCCGGGCGGACCTATCAACGCCAACTTACGACCCGTCAATTTTGACATAACAAATACTCCGCCGCGAGCAAATACGACTTATAACCGAATCCGCAAATGACCCCGTTGCATTTTTCCGCCGTAACGCTCGTGCGACGAAAACTCTCTCTTGCCAATATGTTCGTCAAATGCACCTCTACTTTTGCGGCGCCGCAATACGCAAGCGCATCGGCTATCGCATACGAATAGTGCGAATACGCCCCGGCATTGATAATCAGTCCGTCGAAATCGCCGCGCTGGATCCGATCGACTATCTCGCCTTCTATATTCGATTGAAAGAATTCAACCTGCGCTTTATCGCCGACATACTCCTTTATCGCCGCGTTTATTTCGTCCAAATTCTTGTCGCCGTAGATCGATTCGCGCAAACCGGTCATATTGATATTTACGCCGTTCACTACCAAAATCTTCATAAACCCTCCTTGACAGATTCGAAAACCGTTTCGGTATCGAATGAACTGCCGGTGATTAATTTTATACCTTCTATAGCCTGATATATCAACATGTCGGTACCGCTCGATGTTTCCGCGCCGCCCGCTCTTGCCCGTCGTAAAAACGGCGTATCGCACGAATATATCAAATCGAATGCGTATTTAAAATCGGGCAATACGCAAAGGCTTTTTAAAATATCTTCGCCGCTCATACCTACGCTCGTACAGTTGACTGCAAGCTCGACTTCCTGATTGCTGAAAAGCGCAACAGATCCGTTTTTGTATTCCGAAACAAGCCTTGCCGCATTCATAATCGTCCTGTCGAGTATATATATTTTTTTTCCGACAGCCGAAAGCGCCGTGCAAACCGATCGCGACGCGCCGCCCGCACCCAGGACAAGCACGTTCGCGACGGTTTCGCGCCAACCCGAAAAGTTTCTATCGAGCGCCGATATAAACCCGAGTCCGTCCGTGTCGAAAACCGCTTTGTCGCGCGAGCGCACGACGTTTATCGAACCGCCGTCTTGCGTCAAAAGCCGTTTTATATTTTGTTTATACGGTCTTGTTACAAAAAATCCGTCATAGTTATCGAGCAAATAATTCGCCGTTGCAGTCAACTCGTCATACTTTACATCGAACATATCGAACTTGTACGAAACTCCGGACGACTCCGATATAACGGCATGTACGCGCGGCGACATCGAATAGCTTATATCGCGTCCCAGTAAAGCGATCTTAAACACCTGACACCTCCGCGAAAAAATCCGGAAAACTGACCGACACGCAGTCCCCGCCGGAAATCAATACTCCCTGCCCGGCGGCGCCTGCAACTGCCGCCGCCATAGCGATACGATGGTCGCCTTTCGGATCGACGGTCCCGAACAAAAGCTGTTTGCCGCCGCGAATAACCATGCCGTCGCCGGTCTCTTCTATATCCGCGCCGAGCGCACGCAAAGCCGAGACAGTGTTTTTTATCCTGTCGCTTTCCTTGTACCTTAACTCTTCCGCGCCCGATATGACGCTTGTCCCGTTCGCGAAACACGCAAGCGCGGCGAGCGCAGGCAGCTCGTCTATGAGCAACGGTATATCTTCGCCGCCTATCTCAAACGGCAGCACTCCGCCGCGCACGCGAATATCGCCGTACGGCTCGTCGCTTTCCGTTACGTTATCTATCGAAATATCCGCGCCGCAACGCCGCAACAGCGTAATTATATGCGAGCGCGTTTCATTGAGTCCTACGCCTCTTATCATACATTCTCTGCGTGTAGCAAGCGCCAAACACATCATATATACCGCCGCCGAAATATCGCCGGGAACGGTTATATCTCTGCCGAACAACACGCTCGGCGCACATACAACGGTATTTCCAATGGTCTTTATTTGACCGTTCATACCTTTTAACATTCGCTCGGTATGATCGCGAGTTTTTACTTTTTCGATTATTTTGACGGGCGCGCTGCCGTTCAGCGCCGCAAGACACAGCGCGCTTTTTATCTGAGCGCTTGGCACCGGCGTAAAATACTCCAAGCCGCCGAGCGCCGAGCCGATTATCTTGATAGGCAATCTTCCGTCCGTACTTTCGATGTTCGCACCCATTATCGAGAGCGGATCGATCACGCGCGACATCGGTCTGTTACGCAACGACTCGTCGCCGTCGATCTCGAATATGCCGTCGAGTCCGGCGAGAAGTCCAGTCAGCAATCTCGCAGTCGTCGCGGAGTTTCCGCAATCGAGTTTTGCCGAACGAAAAGGCGAACCGGTAATATATGCGGTATCACCGTCAAACTCTATACTCGCACCGAGATTCCGCATACAGCCTGCTGCGCTTAAAACATCGTCGCAACGGGATATATTTTTCACGACCGATCGTCCGTGCGCGAAAGAACACAATATAACCGCGCGCACGGATATACTCTTGTCCGGCGGACAGTGATAAACGTCGCGTATTTTTTTTATTCTCGGTACGGTAACGTCGGTCATAACGATTTAAGTTCCTTTACCGCGCGGTCGTAACGCGACAAAAACTCGGTCCCGTCCGTTTCTATCTCTGCTATATCGCCCGCCGCTATCGGCAGCATGACGGTAATTCTTCCGTTGTTCTTTTTATCGCGCAAAGCATAACGCAACACCGAATTTCCCGATGTTTTCGGCGGTTTGACCGATTTAGCGATCAAGTTGATTATATCGCCGTAAAACTTGTCGTCCGCGATCGCATCGCGGAACATTGCGCATTCCGTCATTATCCCTTTCAGCACGTACTCGCCGTGCGTCAACTTAAACCCGTCTGAACTCTCGAGCGCATGACCTACGGTATGCCCGACGTTCAACACATGCCTAATGCCATTGTCTTTGAAATCCATATTTACTACATGTGACTTTATATCGACGCATACGTCGATAAAATCGTGCAGCGTATCGGCGTCGAAACGCAATAGCGCGTCCGCATTTTCGAAAAGCATTCCGCATGATTTTTTCGTCAGCAGACTCGTCTTGATAATCTCGCCCACTCCGCATATAAGTTCGCGTTTTTCAAGAGTATCCGTAAATCCGTGGTTCATTACGACGCGCACCGGAGCATGGAACGCTCCGACGAGATTTTTCTCGCCGCAAAAATCTATCGCCGTCTTGCCGCCCAATCCGGAGTCCACCAGTGCAAGCAGGCTTGTAGGAATACTTATCCACTCTATCCCGCGCATATACAGCGCCGCCGCAAGGCCCGTAACGTCTCCGACCACGCCGCCGCCGAGCGCCGCGATTCTATCCGACCTGCCGAGCGAGCGAACGGACATTTCTTTCAGTATTGAAAACAAAACATCCGGACTCTTACTTTTCTCGCCTGCCGGTATAACAAAAGCGCCGACGGTAAGTTCTGGATATAACGCTTTTATATTGCTATCGGTCACGACTAACGCGCATGAATCAAGTTCGTTTTTTACACCGCGCAAGTCGGTACGCACCACATCGCTCATCGCTTACCGCCCTTGGCTTTATAGCGCGCAACGACTTCTTCCATCGTATCGCCGCCGAGCATATCAGATACTGCGGACGCGATAGCGAGCGCCGCGGCGGATTCGCATACAACTCCGCCGGCAGGCACGGCACAAACGTCGCTTCGTTCCGATGCGGCTACCGCCGATTTTCCCGTCGATATATCAACGGTATTCAATCCGTTCTTAAGTGTGGGGATCGGCTTGAAATACGCGCGTATAACGATACGCTGTCCGTTTGACATACCGCCATCGATACCGCCCGCACGATTTGTTTTACGCAAATATTCGCCGTGTTTTTCGCCGGGATAGATTTCGTCGTGAAATGCAGAACCGTAAACCGCAGCGCCGTCGATACCGTCGCCTATATCCACGGCTTTGACCGACGGAACGGCGGCTATTGCGCCCGACAGCATGCCGTCCAACCGTTTATTATGCGACACGTAACTGCCTATGCCGGGAATAAGCCCGTCTACTATAATCTCCGCGACCCCGCCGAGCGTATCGCCGGACAGCGCCGCTATGCGTATTTCTCCCACCATTTTTTCGCTCGCCAACGGATCGAGACAGCGCACCCTGTCTTTATCGGCGCGTTTGTTTATATCGGTAAAATCTTTTAACGCACACGCCTTGACGATGCCTATGCGCGTTGTATGACTGCTTATATCTACGCCGAGCCGCGACAGATACAGTTTTGCCACGGCGCCGAGCGCTACGACAGTCGCCGTATTTCTCGCCGACGCACGTTCCCATACGTCGGTAGCGTCATCCAGCCCGAACTTTATCGCGCCCGGCAGATCGGCATGTCCCGGACGCACGGCGGTAAGTTTTTTACCGCGCTCCGTAGCGTATGCGCCGAGCGTGCGCATGTGATTCTTGAAATCGGCATTCGGTATAAGCGCCGTGATCGGACTGCCGGTGGTCTTGCCGGCTTGTACGCCGGTTACGAATTCCGCGGCGTCATGCTCCGTTTCCATTCTCGCGCTCCTGCCGAGACCGAGCTGCCGCCTTGCAAGTTCGTTATTTATAAAATCGAAATCAAGTTTCAAGCCGGACGGAACATTGTTCAATATCCCGACCAGCATTTTTCCGTGCGATTCTCCTGCCGTTACATATTCTATGCTCATAATAAAAACCCCGTAATATAATAACATACGGGGTCGTTTATTGCAAGTATTTTATAAAATCAGTCTGTTATATCTACAGAGTTTGAAATAAAATTTGTAGCTTCACTGCGTTTTATCGGAAAACATCGAACCGACGGCCGAATATATCGTGTAAGCCACTTTCTGTTGATAACTCGCAGTGATCAACAAGTTTTCTTCCGCAGAGTTCGATAAAAAGCCGCACTCGCATAAAACGGAAGGATATTCGCTGCAATTAAGGATATAGTAGTCCCCGACCGCCGCGTTCCTCGGTCGAGCATTGAGTACGTCGTTGAAATAGCTTTGTACGGTTTTTGCATACTGCTCGCCCGCCGCATTTGCCGCGAAAAACGCCTGTGCGCCTTTTACGGAAGACACCGGATACGAATTGCAATGAATGCTTATGACAAGATCCGGCGATGCCGCCTTGACAATATCTCTTCGGGCTTTCATATCTTCGCGCTTGATATATTTACCGCCTCCCGATACCGCCGACGAGTCCGATCGCGTAAGCACGACATTATATCCGTCGTTTTGCAGATATTTCATGAGATACTTCGAAATCGACAGATTGATGTCGCTCTCTTTCGTCCCCGTGGTAACGCCCACTACGCCGCCGTCCGCGCCGCCGTGTCCCGCATCGATTACGATCGTTATACCGTTATCCGGCTTTGACGCCGCGATCACGGTCGCAGCCGTCGCAAAGACCGCTATTGCCGCGAGCAATACCGATAGCACGGCAACTATTGTTCGTTTTTTTATCGTTATAAACGCCATTCACACCTCGCGCGAACTCGTAACGTCCCCGATAACGTATAATGCCGAGTCTATCGAATACCCGATCACACCATAGTTTTGGGAGAATGATACCTGTCGTCTGCATTTATCTACAATATTCTACACACCGCATGTGCATAACTTTGTGCATAAGTGCATAACTATACACATTTGTGCCGTTTTATCGCGTTAAACTACCTACGTTAATTCGACGAATATAATTTGACATTGCCGTTGAGCCACGAATCGAAAAGCGGATTAAGGCTGCGCTTGGACGTCTTTTCCATTGCGCCTATCAAGTTTTGCGGCTCTGCGATCTTGTACTTATTTTCGGAATAGTAGCGCTTTAATCCGGAAACGAATTTATCGCTGCCGACGGTATTGCGTATATCGTCGAGCATCAATGCGCCTTTGACATAGATCATATACGAATATTCCGTTTCGTTTTCGTATTCGTTTATAGCACGCGTCATGGTCGTAACGCCCATACCGTTGTTTTTATACGTCTCGCAGTACAGTATATATGCACCGAGCGCATCGGCGCGTTTTGCGTCGAACGTGTACTTGTAGCCTTCCGGCGCTTCGTCGTAAAACATCATAGTGGAATATTCGGCGAGCGCTTCGTCCAGCCAAGAATATTTTACTTCGTCGTTGCCAACGACGCCGTACCACCATTGATGCGCCGTTTCGTGTACGATTATATCGGTTTGCGCGTCACCGAGATACAGATCGGATATCATCGACAGACACGGATACTCCATTCCGCCCTGTATAAATCCCGTCTGCACAACGGAATACTCTTTATACGGGTATGCACCGAATAAATCGCCGAATACTTTTATCGAATCGATAGCCGCTTGCAACGCGGCTTCCGGATGCTCGTCGCTGTAATACAGATAGTTGACGATAGTATTGCCGGAAAGTCCGCTTATTTTTTGATATTTGCCGAGAACCGCGGCAAAGTCTCTGACATGTTCCGCCTTTATCTCATAAACCGTCTGAGTTTCGTCAGCCGTCTTTGAAACGACTTCGCCGGTGAACGCGCATTCGTAAGCGCTCGGAGCAGTCAATTTCACAGAATATTTCGCGCACTCGCTGAAAAACGGATCGCCGGTCGAATAATACGGATCCGTAACGAATGCCCCGTCGCGGTATACGCACGCTATCGGATAAAAATTCGCAAGATTGACCGATTTATCCGTATAGCCGAGCCGATGTTTTACGTTGGGAAGTTTAAGCGTGTAATCTATATCTACCGATATTTTTTCCGTAGGTTCGAGCGTACGCCCGAGCGCAACAGACAAAATGTTTTCATCCTCGCCGGTAACGTTTACGTCGACGCTCTTACCGCCGACGTTCACGCTTTTTATATCCATTTCCGCATAGCTTTTCCCGTTAGGATACGCTTCGGCAGCTTTGCTTGCCGGAACGGGATCGAACTTGGAGTCTTTTCGAAACGCATTCGGATATAAATGGAACTGTAATTCCTTGAGAGGCACGTCGGTGTTATTGACGTAATCGCATACCACCGATGCCGTTAAAACATTATCTTCGGACAGTACCGCCTCGATCGTGTACTTTGTTACGTCGGTTTTTTCGGACGACGAACACGCGCATACCGACAGCGCGAGCGCACACGCCGAAACGATCGAAATGAATTTTTTTCGCATATTTGATTCTCCTTATCGCCATTAC
>CAJUQF010000065.1:10747-10986 GCA_910588315.1 uncultured Christensenellaceae bacterium
CTCTGAATATTGATATGCTACGTTCCCCGCCGTTATGACGGCGCAAATACAATATTATTTTCATGTCAAACAAAACGCGACGGAACGAATCATGCTTACATTCCGTCGCGATCGATTTCGTAAATCGTTTGCGTATTGATCGATATTATTTGCCGACTATAGGCGTAACGGGCGTATAAACGCGCTTCAATTCGTCGAACCGCCGTTTTCTTTCGAATGCGAGCGCGATAAGTTTTTCA
>CAJUQF010000066.1 GCA_910588315.1 uncultured Christensenellaceae bacterium
TGTGCCTCCGCTCATCGTACCGCAGAAGGGTACGACTTCGGGAGGCGACGCCTTGCAATCGCTCGATATCGCTGACGCAATACATTCGCGACAAAACCGCTCGTCGGCTGCCTCTCGCGTGTACGACTCGTGGGTTATGTGCGATAATGCATCGTTATGTAGGTGGATGTACAACTCATGTACCGTCGCCGCCTTACCGCCTGTTACCCGTCTGACACGCCGTCTTCGCCATCGAGGCTTTTCGTGTAGTATTGTACTTGCAATCGCACAAATTGCCTACCACAATAAACGGTAACGCATATAAAATGTCATTTCGAGCGAAGTCGAGAAATCTCATTTTTTAAAACCGTTCGGTGAGACTCGATCACCTAAAATCTGACAGACATTGGTCATTTCAGCACATGAGTTTATACGACGAACTTAAAGCCGCGGCGACGCGCGATAAATTGCGACTGCATACGCCGGGACATAAAGGCGTCATATGCGACAGTGATCTTACCGAACTTACGGACGGGAGTTTTCCGTCGACGTTCGTCGATAATGCCGAAAGTTGCGTAGCGAAATTATACGGTGCGGCGCATGCTCGATTTTTGTGCGGCGGCAGTTCGCAGGGCGTTAAAGCGGCGGTGTTTTACGCGCACACGGACGCAGTCGTCGATATCGATTCGCATAGATCCGTGTTTGACGGGTTCAAACTGTCTGGCAAGAACTGTATTACGGCGGGCGAGCGCGGTTCGGTTTATCCGATCACGCTCGATCAAATAAAAAAAGCTTTGACGCGCGATACGGGCGCCGTCGTCGTAACTACGCCGACATATTACGGTTATTGCGCCGATGTGCGCGGCATTGCGGATTTTTGCAAAAGCCGCGGTCTGCTTTTTATAGCGGACGGCGCGCACGGCGCGCACTTCGGATTTTCCGAACGTTTGCCGGAAAACGCCGCGAGTATTGCGGATGTATGCAACGTGTCGACGCATAAAACACTGTCCGCGCTCACGCAGACCGCAGTGCTTTTGGACAATCTCGACAAAAGCGAACATGCGGCGCTTAGCGAAGCCGTCGACATAATGGGTACGACAAGTCCGTCGTACTTGTTGTATTCGTCGATAGACTATGCCGTTAGCTGCGCAGCCGAATCGGGTGCTGCTTACGAAAGGCTGTATGGACCTATATCGGAATTGCGCATGCGTTTTCCGTTTCTCGATAACGACGATTTTACGCGGCTCGTACTCGATTGTACGGCGCTCGATGTGGACGTCGGCAAGCTGAATACCGCGCTTATATCGCGCGGAGTATACAGCGAAATGACGGACGGCAAGCACATAGTATTTATATTTACTGCGGAAAATACGCCCAATGATGTAAACGCGTTTTCCGCGGCGCTTACGGAGTGTATATCGGAGTTATGAATAATCCCGGCAAGTTTATAGTAATGGAAGGCGTGGAAGGCGCGGGCAAGAGCCGTCAATGCGCCATGCTCGTCGAGTCGCTCAATTCGATGGGATATTCCGCCGTTCTTACGCGCGAGCCGGGCGGCGCGCCGCTTGCAGAACAACTCCGCAAGCTTTTGCTCGATCCGACATATTCGCCCGACGCATACGCCGAGCTTTACATGTACTCGGCGGCGAGACGCGATCATCTCAATAAGATAGTTTTTCCGGCGTTAGACAGCGGCAAGATCGTTGTGTGCGACAGGTTCGTATATTCCACGCTCGCTTATCAGGGCTACGGCAGGGGACTCGATATAGAATTTATACGCAAGGTCAATGCCATGACTATCGAACCGCTTAAAGTCGATCTTGCCATGTTCATAGATATTCCGCCGGAGATCGGGTTCAAGCGCAAAGGCGGCGCCGATAAAAACGACAGACTGGAGCGCGAGAGTTTGGACTTTTTCAACCGCGTATATGCAGGATTCAAGGCGATGTGCGAGCGCGGCGAGCTTACCGCGATCGACGGCAGCGGCGAAAAGGAAAGAACGGCGAATAATATCATGCAGGCGGTACGCAAAATATTATGAGCGACGTCGTACTCGAAAAATACGCGGCGCTGTATGCCGCGTTACCGATAGGCGAAATCAAGAAGGAACACGCAAGCGCGTTTCTTATAAGCGGCGAGGATGCGGACGGTACAGCCGCGCTCGCACGCATCGTCGCTGCGCGCGTAAGCGGGTTGCCGGAAAGTAAAGCGTTCGAAGATCACGCCGACATAGTGGTATATCCAAAGCCCGCAGAGTCGAAAAAAACGACCAAAGCAAAGGGCAAAGCGGACGATAAGCCCAAGCGTTACGCCATATCGGTGGATGATATAAGGGAGATAATCGATTCGTTGTATTTGACACCGTTCGAACTCGACAAAAAAGTTTTCATTATCGAAAACGCCGAGAGCATGAGCGAGATATGTCAGAACAAACTGCTTAAATCGCTCGAAGAGCCGCCTGCGCGCGTGTGCTTTATACTTTGCGCGAGCGGCAGGCTTTTACCGACGGTCGAGTCACGGTGCAACAGGATAGAACTTCCGGCATTCGATATCGTGACTGTCGAACGCGAACTCGATAAGTATCACAAAGATCGCAATGCGGTCATGCTCGCGGCAAGGGCGAGCATGGGCAATCTCGGACTCGCCGAGCGTATTCTGAAAGACCCCGGCTTTGCCGACACGTATTCGTCGGCGAAAAAGATAATATCGCTCGCTACGGGCAGCCGGAATTTTGCGCACGTCGCGGCGGTTTACGAAAAGTTTACGCGCGACAAAACGGACGCAGTTCTTGGGATCATGGAATACCTGCTTGCGGACGTGGCGAGGTTTTGTATCGGCTCGCCGACCGTGTTCGATACGCGCGATATAGAAAGTATATCTAAAGGGTTTACTCCGTACTCGGCGGCGCTCGCTTGCGAATCCGTAAGAACGGCGCGTGCGCGTAATTCCGCGAACTGCATGCCTCAAGCCGTTATGGACAATCTCATACTTAAGATCATGGAGGACAAGGTACTATGCCAAGTGTGATAGGCGTAAGATTCCGCACTTCGACGCGCATGTATTATTTTGCGCCGACGGAAGGCGAGGAGTATCCGAAAGGGACGAAGATAATAGTGGAAACTCAGCGCGGAGTCGAAGTCGCTACCGTTATTTTGCCGGTGACCGAAGTCGACGAGAGCAAGATCGTAGCGCCGCTCAAGGGCGTATTGCGCAAAGCGACCGAGTCCGATCTCGAAGCCATGCAGGCAGATGACGAAAAGAAACAGGAAATACTCGCGATCGCCAAGCAGAAAGCCGCGGCGCGCGGGCTTGATATGAAAATAGTCGACTGCGAATTTACAGTCGACCACAGCAAGCTCGTCGTGTATTTCACCGCCGAACAGCGCGTCGATTTCCGGGAACTCGTGCGCGACCTTGCGTCCGCGTTCCATATGCGTATCGATCTCAGGCAGATAGGCGCTCGCGAAGAATGTAAGCTTATAGGAACGCTCGGCGCGTGCGGCATGCCGTGCTGCTGCGGCAGATTCGAGTCGGATGCCGAACACGTTTCCATAAAAATGGCAAAATGTCAAAACCTCGCGCTTACGCCCAATAAGATCAACGGCATGTGCGGCAGACTATTATGCTGTCTCGGGTATGAAAATAAGACATACGAAGAAGTCGCAAAGCGCAGTCCGAAAGTCGGGTCGTGGGTGACGTGTTCGGACGGCAGACGCGGCACCGTAGTGTCGATAACACCGCTCACGGAAAAAGTGAGAATAAGAGTGGGCGACGAAGAAAACTTCGAGTTTGCAGAATACGCTCTTTCGGATATCGGGTTCGAGCGCAAAGACGGCGAATCGCAAGATAACGGCGGCTCTTCGTCGAACCAAAATAATAAATCCGTTGCGCCGCAACCCAAGCAAAGACAGGATAAACAGAAAGGCAATCCGCAAAGCAATCAAAACAAGCAAAACGGCAGGAATGGCGAAAACCGCAATAACCGGACCAATCAAAACAATCAGAACAGACCGCCGCGCGACGGGCAGAACGGCGGTAACGGGGGACAAAACGGCAAGGGCGGCAAGAAGAACAAAAAGCGTTTTAACAAAAACAAAAAGCCCGAAGGCGGCAACGCGCCGAACGACAAAAGTTCGCAACCGCTAACCGAATAATATAGTTTTTCGGCATTGACAATCTCGTCAAAAAATGGTATACTTACTGTATAAATTTTGGGAGGTAATACCATGGCACATAAGATTTCCGACGAATGTATCTCGTGCGGCGCTTGCGCGGCGGCTTGCCCCGTAAACGCTATCAGCGAAGGCGACGGCAAATACGTGGTCGACGCGGATGTTTGCATCGATTGCGGCGCTTGCGAAGGCGAATGCCCCACCGGCGCGATCACCGAGTAAGATCGCAACAATTAACATAGGTAAATTACAAAAAGGACGGTAGATATTATCTGTCGTTCTTTTTGTTTACTTGCAATAACCGCTTTCGTAACGATGTTTATAACATAAAAGCAATAATAGAATCGGCGTATACAAATATTCGTATATGAAATATCTTAAAGCAATAATTTACTTGATGTTTGTAGGGAGCTTTAGACCTCGTTGCGCTCCGTGTATGGCAAAGCAATAAACGAAGAAACGGCAGGCAGGGTCTGCCTGCCCTACGAATTACACAATGAAATTTCGTTATGGCAGGTAAATAAGAATCTGTCCGTCATGCGAATTGCACAATGTAAATGTTTTACAATAGAGAAAGAAATTGCGGTTGACGTCATGCTATGTCTTTGTTTGATCGTAAAGCAATTACGGACACGGCGTATACAAATATTCGTATATGAAATATCTTAAAGCAATAATTTACTTGATGTTTGTAGGGAGCTTTAGACCTCCTTGCGCTCCGCATGTAGCCAAGCAATAAATGAAGAAACGGCAGGCAAGGGTCTGCCTGCCCTACGAATTACACAATATAAATGCTTTGCGGTAGGTAAGTAAAATACGATTGTTATATGCCGTATCGCCATTTATCGTAATGCCATAAAGAATATTCTAAACGTAAAATGATAACACGAATATTATGTTGCTTTGCATTGATCAAAGAATTAAATCTTTGTAATTTCTCATACTACATGTGTGAAGGAAGGCAAGAGTAAAAAAACGTTCGGGCGCAATGCGGTTGCGCTCGTCGCGATAGGAATAATAGCAAAGCTTATCGGCGCGCTGTACCGTGTGCCGCTTACCAATATAGTAGGTGCGGAAGGCATGGGTTTGTACCAAATGGTGTTTCCTTTATACACGGTCCTGCTCGCACTGTGCGGCGGAGGAATATCGTCTGCGGTATCGCGCGTGGTCGCAAAATACACGGCAAAAGGCGACGACCTTACCGCCGTGCGCACGCTCAAAGTGGCGATCGTTCCGCTTATCGGATTCTCCGTGCTGTGTGCGGGTGGCGTGGCGCTGCTGCGCAACGTGATATCGGGATTACAGGGCAATACCGATGCGGAGATAGCGTATCTCGCGCTTTGTCCGTCACTTTTGTTTGCGGGCGGGATAAACGTACTGCGCGGATATTTTCAGGGCAAGATAAACATGCTGCCGAGCGGGATCAGTCAGCTTATAGAACAGGTGATCAAACTTGTGTTCGGACTGTATCTAAGCCGCGTATTGCTGCCGTACGGACTTAAATACTCCGTTGCAGGCGCGCTCGCCGGCGTCACGGTCAGCGAACTGTGCGCGCTTATTTATCTTGCCGTAAGATATTTCGTGGCGTCGCGAAAACGCGTAAAATATATTAACGTCCGCACCGCGCTCGCGGAAACGGCGGCGGAGTTCACCGAGCAGGAAAGAACGGTAATAACCGATAAGCAGTTGCGCAAAGAATTATATTCTTTTGCGATGTCGGTCACGCTCGGTTCGCTCGTTTTGCCGATAACGCAAATGATAGATTCCGCGCTCGTGATAAATCTTTTGACTTACGGCGGCTGGACGCGCGCGGACGCAACGGCGCTTTTCGGGCTGTTCGTCGGGCCTGTCGGTACGCTGATAAACATGCCGACGGTGATAGTGCTGTCGATAGCGATAGCTTTTTTGCCGACGATCACTTCCGCGGTGGAAAAAGGCGAGAGCGCGGCAAGCACAGCTCGTACAGCGGCAAAATGGATATTGCTGTTTGTTATTCCCGTGACGGCGGCGTTCCTTATATTTCCGGACCGCGTAGTCGGCGCGCTGTACAGCAAAGGGCTTACGCCTTTCCAGCTTAACGAAGCGGCTACGATTTTGCGTGTACAGGCGATGTCTGTTTTTTATATAGGAATATTACAGCTTGCGACGGCGGTATTGCAGGGCTACAACAAGGCGCACCGCCCTGTTATAAATCTTATCATAGGCGCGTGCGTAAAGGTCGCGCTGACGCCGCTATTGGTGCGCGCGTTCGGCATAATCGGCGCGGCTGCGGCAACGGCGGCATGTTATGCCGTCGCAGCGACGCTTTCCACAGTGAGCGCATATAAATGTATGCCTATATCCGTTTCGCCGCGCGACGCGTTTATGAAGCCGCTGTTCGCGACCGGCGCCGGCGCATTCGCGTTTTGGGGCTGTTGTGTCATGCTCGCGCGTACAAGCATGCCGGTACTGTGGCAAACGATAATAGCCGCGGCTGCATTCCTGCTTGTGTATGCGGCTATCATAATATCGAGCGGCGCGCTCGATGTAAAATCGGTACTGAAAAAAGGCAAGCACAGACTCGACAGCGGCGCATAATACGTTTTTTTCTATACGGCAGTCGCACGATATACCGTTTACAATCGTTTCGAAAAATAAAATAAATTGCACGTATTATGTTGATTTTCTTCGGCGCTTGGTTTATAATATAAAAGATATTATAACGACGAGGACGCTCCGAAATGATAGATATCGGGTTGATACGAAACGACACGCAAGCGGTCGCCGCCGCACTCAAAAAACGCGGATGCGACGCCGATCTCGACGCGATACTTGCGCTCGATAAAACGCGCAGGGATATTATAGGTCGCACGGAAACGCTTAAAGCGGAGAAAAATAAAGTCAGTGCGGATATACCGCGGCTCAAAAAAGCGGGCGAGAACGTCGAACCCATTTTCGCAAAGATGCGTGAACTCGGCGACGAGATAGCGGCAAACGACGAAAAGCTGAAAGCCGCAGACGATGCGTTGCGTCACGCTTTGCTTTGTCTCCCCAACATTCCGGACGCCGACGTCGTTGCCGGCGGTAAGGAAAACAACGAAGTCGTCAAAGTATGGGGCAAGAAACCGGAATTCGATTTCCCGATAAAAAATCACGTCGATCTTTGCGAGAGTTTGCACCTTATAGACTATGAGCGCGGCGTCAAGCTTGCCGGCAACGGGTCGTGGCTGTATACCGGTAGGGGCGCGATACTCGAATGGGCGCTGCTTACGTACTTTATAAAGACGCACGCAAAAGACGGCTATACGTTTATTCTTCCGCCGCATATGCTAAATTACGAATGCGGATTGGGCGCGGGGCAGTTCCCCAAGTTCGAGGATGACGTTTATCGCGTGGACACTGCGGACGGCACTGCAAAGAGATTCATGTTGCCGACGGCGGAGACTGCGCTCGTCAATCTTTATCGCGGCGAAATATTACAGGAGAGCGACCTGCCCAAAAAGCTGTTTGCGTATACCCCGTGCTATCGCAAAGAAGCCGGTTCGTATCGCGCGGAAGAGCGCGGCATGATCCGCGGTCATCAGTTTGACAAAGTGGAAATGGTTCAGGTCACTACGCCGGACAACAGTAAGGCGGCGTTCGAAGAACTCGTAAACAAAGCGTGTGCGCTCGTCGAAGGTTTGGGCTTGCACTACAGACTGAGCAAGCTCGCGGCAGGCGATTGTTCGGCGTCCATGGCTCGCACTTACGACATAGAGATATGGATCCCGTCCATGGGTATATATAAGGAAGTCAGTTCGGTTTCAAACGCCAATGATTATCAGGCTCGACGCAATATGACGCGTTACCGTGCCGCCGACGGAAAGATAAGTTACGTCCATACTCTCAACGGTTCGGGACTCGCTACTTCGCGCGTATTGCCCGCGATCGTCGAACAGAACCAGAACAAAGACGGTTCGTTCACCGTGCCGGAAGTGCTGCGCGAGTTCGTCGGCACGGACGTTTTGAGATAAACAGTCAAACATATCATTACGGAGAACTATCATCGATGAGTCTTTTCGGCAGAAGAAGAAATTTCGACAGGGCGATGCAGACGCCTTCGGATATCCAACCCGACCTTACCGGTTACGAAGAAAAACAGGTCTTTACGACGGATAACGCATTCGTAGGCGGTTATAACAATGCGCCTGTACAACCTGTGGATTATACGGGACTCGGCGGCAATAATTACGCCGCGCAGCCAAATAATTACGTAACGCCGCAGCAGGACGGATATATGCAGGCGCAAGCGCCGGTCGTTACCGAAATGCGCGATCTCAGCGTGCCGAATACATCTACGGAACGTCCTATGGTGTTCGCCATGCGCGGTCACAGCGATATATATATCTACGAATTTTCCGACCGATTGGAATACTATGTGCGTACCAATACTAAAATGTTTAAGTACGATACGGTGTATAAAGCAACGCGCTGATCGGCGATATTAAATAAAAGTACCATCATAACGACGGAGTAACGGCAGTTTCTTCGTCGTTTTATATTGATAAAATTTTGATATCGTTTTACAAAAAATGTATGATTTTTTTCACAAAGGGTATTGACACGCCATAATATAAGTTATATAATATTAACAAAGGCAACAGTATCGACTACTTACAGGTAAATATTTAACGGGAGGGAAATTATGATGAAAGATTTAAAAGCGCGACACGACAGCTTAAGAAAAATAGCCGTTGTATTGATGTGCATGTGCTTGATATTAGTCGGTACAATGTTTGTCGCGTGTGATTCTCAGGAAGACCTTACGCCGTACAGGAAAACTAAGATAGGAGAAATACAGTCGTATGCCGCCGCGAAAATTCAATGCGAATACAGTGAAAGCAACGTTGCGGCAATAAACGAAATAGTCGAGAACGGTAAAAGGTCTGTCAACAAATCCAAAAGCAGAACAGATATAGACTCTACCGTGATTAACACGCGCCAAGCGCTGGATATGATCGAGCCGCTGCGCAGCGAAGAGATACGGGACGGCGTGTATTTTATGACGGATATCGGTTATGAATGGTTCAGAACATGTCATTTTATTTATAAAGGAGCGAGTGGTTGCGAAGGAGATGTAAATTTCGATTATGAAGAGCATAAACAAGAGTACAAAATGGATTCTTTGTATGCTATGATTATTAACGGGCAAATAATATTATCTCATGACAGCGCTTCTGTATACTCTATAACAAAGGAAAGCGATATATATAAGTTATTGTTGCCAATCGAGCGGCTAAAGTCGGAGTATATAAGGAATATGTGGTTGACTGATGATATTTTGTATGTACGGTATATAAATACACGATATGACAGTTGCGAAACATATCAATATAAATTAGACCCGACGATAGATACAACAGAGATAGTTTATGCAAAACAGCTGGAAATGCCGTCATCGGCAGATATTGTAATTAAAGAATCGCGGGATTCAATATCTTTAACATGGGGATATATATTTGATAAATACGGCAAATTCGGAGCATTAACCGAATTAAAGAACGATGAGTATAGTGAATATACTCCCGTAACGATATCGAGAGAAGGTATTTTTAAAATCTGCGTGATTTTTAAAGCATATAGGCATACCGATAATGAAAAAAAATCGAATCAATTAAATATCGGTGAACATTTTATAAGAGTGTGTAATCTCGGCGGATACTATTTACGCGAAGATAAAACAGTCGGACTATGTATCCAATCGGAATTTTTGTATTTCAAGATAACGGTTACTTCCGATAATATGTCGGTCGAACAAATAATAAGTTGACGGGAGGGAAATTATGATGAAAGATTTAAAAGCGCGACACGACAGCTTAAGAAAAATAGCCGTTGTATTGATGTGCATGTGCTTGATATTAGTCGGTACAATGTTTGTCGCGTGTGATTCTCAGGAAGACCTTACGCCGTACAGGAAAACTAAGATAGGAGAAATACAGTCGTATGCCGCCGCGAAAATTCAATGCGAATACAGTGAAAGCAACGTTGCGGCAATAAACGAAATAGTCGAGAACGGTAAAAGGTCTGTCAACAAATCCAAAAGCAGAACAGATATAGACTCTACCGTGATTAACACGCGCCAAGCGCTGGATATGATCGAGCCGCTGCGCAGCGAAGAGATACGGGACGGCGTGTATTTTATGACGGATATCGGTTATGAATGGTATCATAAAAGGTACGGCGATTGGCCGGCAAAAGAATGGTTATACGTCATAATCATAAACGGACAAATGATATCGTCGCATAAAAGCACTTATGTATATACTGTGTCCGAAAACAACGGAATATATCTTGGAACGACTTGGAATGAATATTGGAAGCCCTTCTACTCTATGAGCGTATGGCAAACAGACGGCGTTTTGTATGCGCGTCGTAACAGTGCGGGCTGGAATTACGAAACATGTCAATATAGGTTAGATACGACAATAGATATAACTGATATAGAGACAAAACAGCTATCCGCGTTATCAT
>CAJUQF010000067.1 GCA_910588315.1 uncultured Christensenellaceae bacterium
CTCTTGATTATTGCCCTGCCACACACGGAGCGCAACGAGGTCTAAAGCTCCCTACAAACATCTTTATATTATAGTTTTACGATAAGCAATTTCATTGCGTAATTCGTAGGGCAATTCTATTGTTATTTTTCGTTAATACATCGTAATGGTTATATTACGCTTTATTTTCATTTTCCTACCATTAAGCAATTTCATTGCGTAATTCGTTTTTTGAATTTCCGTATATCTGTCAAATAAACATTAAAACTCGAACTCGCCGTTGAGAGCTCTCAGTGCGCGCTCGAAATCGGCGTCCGATACGCCGAGGATTATATTAATCTCCGACGCGCCCTGATCTATCATTCTAAGGTTGATACCGGCATTGGACAGTCTATTTATGGCTCGAGCCGCCGTACCGGGACGGGACTTCATGCCGTGACCGACTATTGCGATCAGCGCGACATCCGTTGTAAGCGAGATATGGTCGGGCTTGACTTCGTTGCGTACCGATTCGATAAGCGCGTTTACGGTATCGTTGTCGACGGCGGAAAACACTACGGTCATGGAATCTATACCGCTCGGGATATGCTCGATGGGAATGTCGTAACGCTCGAAACACGAAAGCACGCGCCGGACAAAACCGATCTCACTGTTCATCATCGACTTGTCGAGATGCAGCGAAAAGAAGTGTTGTCTGCCGGCTATAGCCGTTATTGGCAGATTGGTTTTGCGCTTGTGCTTGCCCGACAAAAACTCCTCCGTCGGCACTATCTTAGTGCCGCTTGCCGTTGGATTGAACGTATTGAGAATATTTATGGGTATGTTCGCTTTGCGCACCGGGAAAATGGATTCGGGATGCAAAACGTTTGCACCCATGTACGCAAGCTCGCGAAGTTCTTTGTACGTAAGAACGTCTATGACCGATGCGTGCGGCACGATACGCGGATCGCATGTCATAAATCCGTCCACATCGGTAAAATTTTCGTACATGGACGCACCGATCGCTCGCGCAACTATAGCGCCGGAAATATCCGAGCCGCCGCGCGTAAACGTAACGATCTCGCCTTTGCCGTTACTGCCGTAAAAACCGGGTATGACCGCATTGCGTTTTCCTTTCAACGCGATCTTGCAAACCGATTCCGTATAACCGTCATCGTATGCTTTGCCGTTGAACTTTACAAGATCCGCCGCATCGATAAATTCGTAACCGAGCAGTTTTGCCAGCATTTGCGCGCAAAGATACTCGCCGCGCGATATTATGTATTCCGCGTCGGCAGTCGGCAGTTGCTTTTCTATTTCGCAAAACACAGCCCCGAGACTGTCTTTGCCTATGCCGATACCGCCTGCAATTTGCTCGAATCTGTTTTTGACATGCGCAAACATTTGCACACGTCTCTCCGGAGCGGCGCGGCTCACGTCTATAAGTAGATCCGTCACTTTATTTTCGCTCTCGGTTTTGCCGGGAGCCGACACTACAATAAACCGACGCTCCGCGTCCTGTTTTATTATTTGCGATACGGAAAGTATACTGTCCGCAGTGGACATAGACGTTCCGCCGAATTTAACCGCCTTCATCGATCGTACTCCGTTATAATTATATTCGCAAAAGCGAATTTAGGTCAATGTTTTATGTTCGTTTCTTTACGTGAAATCTATTTTACGCGCTTCGATATAGTAACGTTTTTCTTCCGCCTCGCCGAGCGAAAACGTCTTTTTGGGCAACACGCCGTTTTTTATCACATATCCGAACAGCTCCGACTTTTCCAACCCGCGCATTTCTATCCCGAAATATCCGCGTTTTTTCAAAGCGTCGGCGCCGTGAACATACTCGATACTGCCGCCGAAATGTTTGACGTACGTTTCGCAAAAATCATCTACCGCTCTTATCGCTTCGATCTTATCGGACGGCACGCATATTTCGATCGGATCGGGCGCATACACCGTCGTCACGGCATCGCCCTTGACTGCGGACCGCAAACTATCCATAAACATAACGGGATCGTCGACGCCCACAAGCCTGTGTATCGGCTCGAATACTATCCCATCGTCATAGATGTTGACTATCTCGACCAGCGCTTTGCCGTTTAACGGCGTAGGCTCATGCTCGGCGCAATACTTCGCAGTCGCAAGCGAATGATTGCCGTCGCCCACAAGCGCGAAAATCCTATCGCCGAACTTTTCATACGAACTTTCAATTATGGTGTCAACGGCTTTGTACAATGCGTCCGTTTCTGTAATGAGTTCGCCTTTTATATGACCGCCGCCCGCTTTAAGCGCACCGTCGTATACGGTCGTCTTTTGCGCCGTTTCACACGCGTGCATAAGCACATTATCTCTGTCGTCGACGAGCAGCATTATGTGCGGAAGTTCTATATCGAGCGCCTCGCGTATCTTAACGCGCGGCGGGATACGCGACTCTATAGTACGCTCCGACGCACGAATAAGCGCGCGATTGCCCGGTTTATACTCGTAATCTGACAGATCGACAGACGCTACCACGCCGTGCCGCACTCTGCCGTACGACGTGGTACGCGTTACGTACACAGCGCCGTTATAAGCTTTGAATCTGTCGTCCGGCAATGCCACACGCGCCCGTTTTATCGCCGCCACTCTCGATTCCGATTCATTTAAAAAGCACTCGGGCAAAATGAGATCGAGTGCGGAAAATCGCGGCAATTCGCCGGCGAGCGTATTCCAATAATCCATATCTGCGGCGAACTGATCGCAAGCAATTACCGCAAAATCACCGACGTCACCCGTCGGTATCAATATCTCTCCGTCGAAATCGACCGTCATTATGCCAATCCCGCGGCAAGCACCCATATTACTGCGGCGCACAGTAACGATAATACCTTCCAACCGAAATTATGAACGAATATTCTTTTCATCGCTGCGCCGAATTTATTCTGTTTTTTTGCGTTATCGCCCTTATGATTTTGCATAATAGTCTCCTTATCCCTTACGGTGACGCTTGCGCGCCGTGTCGGGAGTAGCTTGCAATCCGTACGTCTGCTCGAGCTTATCCGTAAGCATTTGCGAATCGAAATATCTGGTAAGTTCGCCGTGCTGTGCAATGGAAATAACACCGGTCTCTTCGGAAACGATGATGGTGAGAACATTATAATTCTCGCTCACGCCGATACCGGCACGGTGACGCGTTCCGAGCTCTTTGTCTATGGAATTCGACTGAGAAAGCGGCAAGAAACAGCCCGCCGCGACGATCCTGTTGCCGCGAACAAAAACGGCCCCGTCGTGCAACGGCGCTTTGGTGTTGAATATACTCTCGAGCAATGCGCACGAAAGTACCGCATCGAGCTTCGTGCCGGAATCGATAATATGCTCCGGCATGTTTTGAGTCGATATTACAATAAGCGCGCCGACGTTCTTTTTGGACATGTTCTGCGCGGCGCGGACAATGTCGTTTATAGCGCCGTGAAGTTCTTCGTCGGAAACGTCGTAAGCCGTCGAATAAGCTTCGTGCGTGTCGCGCGGCGACGCAAGTTTAAGCATACCGCGGCGAGTTTCTGCTGGAAACAGGAATATTATGGCGATCGTGACTATGATGATACCGTACTTCATTACGGTACCGAGTACCGAAAGCCCTATAAATTCGGACGATAAAACTATGCCGAGCGCAACAAGTCCGACAATAAAAAATACGAGTTTACCGGCATTATTCTTTTTCAGAAAAACGATCAGACCGTATATCAGCAATGCGGTCAATATTATGTCGACCGCACATGCCCACGGCTTGTCTATAATGTTATCTTTTATCTTGTCCAAAAACCACATAGCACGAGCCTCATAAATATTATACAATATAACTTTTTGGTTTTCAATCGTTTTCGCCTATCTTTTTGATGATTTGTCACAAAATTTTGACTATTGTCTCGTTTATCGGATATATCACGCGAAATCGACGCATAATAAATTATAAAACAAATGCGTAAAGTGCTTGATTTTTTTGTGTATGTGTTATATAATAGAACATAAGATTGCTGTATGAGAGGATTTTATGGCAAAGAAAGATACACCCAAGCCCGAAAAACCGTTGAAACCCGAAAAGGAAAAGAAGGGCAAGGAAAAGAAAAATAAAAAAGACAAAGCGGCCGCGGCATCGACTCCGGCAGGCACAAACGGTGTACCGTCTACAGGCACGCCGTCCGTTCCGCTTGCAAATCTCTCACCCGATCAGATGACTGCCGTACAACTCGAGCAAGCGATCAAAGAAAGCAACGATCCCAACACGAAACTCAAAAAACTGCGCAGTCCGCTCAATCTGAGAAGCTGTCTTTTGAATATTCTCATTCTCATTGTCGCTACGTTCGCAATAGTCATACTTTGGAGTTTCTTGGTAGTTGACAAATTCAGTTTCGGAACGATCATGTCGGATATGATGAACAAATTCGGTATATCCGATTTCTTCTCGAATATGGGCAGTACGATAAGCGGCTGGTTCGGCGGCTGATAATTGTAAATGTCAAAGGCGTTACGAAAGTAACGCCTTTTTTGTTTATGTTTTATTCGAACGAAGTTTGCGATGCGCCGTAAAAATACTAATCGCCTTTCGTATCGAACGGATCGTCGTCCGATTTGTCGTTTCCGTCGATATCGGCAGACTGCGTCGCATCCGAATCGCCCGATTCATGTTGCAAAGAGAAAACATCGTCCGCGCTTTTTGCTCGCGACGAGCGCGCATTATTCTCAATGCCCGGGAAAATCTCGTCGTTCGGCGCAAACGGATCGCGCAAATCGATAAATATATCATCGGACTGCTGATCTTCGTAATCCATACCGAAAACAGCCATCTTCATTTTTATCGGTTTCGGCATCTCTATCGGATGTTTCTTCCCTATCATATAAGACGCGACGGTCATAACGGCGAACGCGATCATAACAAACCCGAGAACTACAAGATACCATATCCAATCTTTATTCAATATATCGGTTTCCGGGAAGTTATTTTTATCGTATTCCATAACTTCGATAAAATCCGCAGACGCGAGCGAATTTACGATAAGCGTGCATGCCGTCGCCATTTTCTTGCCGCAGTCCGGATACAGTTTCAGCACAGTATCGAGACTGTCCTTTGACGTAAACGAAATATTTTCGTGATCCTTTGATTCGGCATTGCTCATATCCGCAGTTTCCCAATTGGCTCCCACCAAATTGAGCGTCGGGATATTATTGTTAAAGAATACGCCGAATAATCCGTTGTGCGCCCACTGATAGTACGGTACGCCCTTTAACGACGTTGCACCCGTTATCAGCGGTGACTTTTGCGTCGCTTTGTAAACATCCAATCCGCTCGCTTTTGCCACACCGTCGAAAAACGTTTCGCGCTTAGTCTCCCGCGCGTCCGAAAACGCATACACGTGATCGCAACCGAGCCGCTGCATTTCCACCATCAATACGGTATTGTCCAAATCGGCGCCGCTCATTTTTTCATAGAAAGCGCGTGCGCCCGCCGCCGAGTAATAACCTGCGCCGAAGAATACGAACGTCACATCGAACTTCAAGCCGAGCGTCGCTCTATGCTCGGCAAGATATTGCGCCACCGACATGACTGCCGCCACGCCGGTACCGCCGTTGAGCGCCGCGGGCGAACGGTCGCCGCTCGCTCCGTTATACGGCGAACTGAAACGATTGTCGTAGTACGCGCCGATTATGACGTTTTTGGTATTTTTCGTATGGTTGGGCGCCAAAAGTTTGGCAACGACATTTTGGCTTTGCAGATCGGAGACTTCGTTTTCCGAAACGGTAAAATCATGTATCTCGGAATCGAGTCCCAACCCGAGCATTTTCGCATTAAGATATTCGGCGGCATTTTTTTCGTTTTCACTGAAAGTAGTACGGTTTTCCCTGCCAGTCATAAACTCTTTTAAATTATCGAGCGTGTCTTTTTCCGTGACTGTATAGACCGGATCGATCTTATGTTCGGGCGCACCCGGATCCGAACATGCGATAAGCACAAACGCGCAAAGCGTCACAATAAGAACGAACGGTAATATACTCTTCATAAACTTTTTCATACTATACCACCGCCGTTATAAGATTTATCAGCGCCACAAGCCCGTAAACGATAACAAACATACCGAATACCTGCGATAACACGACGCGATATCGCGATTTATCCACATAGTTCATATAAAAAGCATACCACATATACAACCCGACCGATAATAACGTAACTACGGGATCGAGTATAATATCGAGTAGCGGCGCATAAAGCGGTATGGCAATAAACATGAATTTAAGCAGGAACAGCACGATGTTTGCCGCAATAACGGCATAATGCAAACCGTTTCTGATCGATTTGACATCACCGCCGTTGGTTTTGATCGGCAACATTTTAAATACGAACATGGAAATCAAGCCGTAAATAAGAGTGGGTACCGCCCCGCCTATAAAGAACGCAAGAGCATCGCTTGCCATCCACGAAGGCAAACTCATATGTCCCGCATAGTAAGCAAGCGTACCGCGCGTCGAAAACCACGACGCGGCGCAATATGTCAAATATACGATGGCGATCATTGCCGATGTAGGCAATTTCTTTTTTGAAATGTCAATCAAATCACACCTCTATCCCGCATAAGCGGCTCTTGTCACAAATCCCGTTAACGCATCGTACACGGTCATTGCACCCGTCTTGTATCCGTAATCGGCTTTGACCAGCATATCGAGTATATTTTTCAATCTGGCTTTGGAGAACTTGGCGCTTTCGTTTTTCAATCGCGTCACCATACCGGATTTAACACCGAGATAAGTAAGTCCGTCAGGATCGACGGCAGCGGCGAAGATCTTTCTGAATCTGTTATATATGAGCGTGAATGCCGCGACGAGGTCGTTGTTTTTAGCCATACCTTCCACGACTTCGAGCGCGCGAACGGAGTTACCCGCAAGTATACAGTCGCACAGCTCGAAAACGACAAACTCGGTATCGGGTTCGATCTCGGCATTCACGTCATGTTCGGTGATCGCACTACCGGCGCGCATGACGGATAATTTTTGCGTTTCGGCATTTATACGCGTCATGTATCCGCCGCACCGTCTATACAGCAACTCAACGGTCTTGTCGTCGATCGTACTGCCAGTACCCGACGATATCGCACGAACGAACGGATACACGTGTTTTATCGCGAGCCTGTTGCAATCCACACCTACGGCTCCGTCAGGAACGTTGGGGATCGGCGATTTATTCCAACTGTCGTGTGGCATGTAGTCCGGCAAAACAAGCACCGTGGTAGGATTAGGATTTTTCAAATATGCGGCAACGGCCGCTTTATCGATTTTACCTCGGGCTATTACGACGCGATGATCGCTCATTATCGGCAACATCATAAGTTCGTCTGTCAGCGCCTTGGCGTTTTCGAATTCTTTATCCGAAAGATTGAACGGCTTAGGCTCGGCGGCAAGATCGCCCACAAGCGAAACGGCGCGATCGATCAAAAAATCGTCGTCACCGTAACAGTAATAACACGCATGCGGCTTTTGAGTTTTAAGGTGTTTTTTTAACTCGACGAACTCCATACCGCTATTATAATACATTCGCTGTGAAAAATCAAATAATTTCGATACACCCGACGCTTTCGGAACTGCCGACGGTCACAACAGATTGGATAGATACGGAATACTGTCGAGCAATACGTCGTCGATATAGTTTATAGCCGAATTTACGAAGATCACGGCATCATTGTAATTATCGGACTCCACCACTGCCGCAAGACTTATTATTTTATCGTCGAGATTGCGCACCGTATTATGATTTTGCAACGTCAACAAAAACTTTTTGCCTTTTTCCCATTTTTTTACGAGCTTATCGCAAAGAGCGACCGTCTCGACGTTGTCGACGTTTTCTTCGTTGCGCTCTATGCTTTCCGATATGGCGTGCAGGTCGGACTGCATACCGTTATAAAACTTATTAACATATGTTATTTCGCAGACCATTGCCGCAAGCATAACGGCAAATACGACGAGGATCACCACAGCCTTTTTCACCAGTTATTTCCTCCGTCTATCGCGAGCGGCGCGCAAAACGCCGGCTTTCTTTTCGGTGAAAAATACGCATTGCCGTCCTGTCGCACGTCGGCATACAATACGTCGGAAAGCCGAAGATCGTTTTCGTCAAGTACACGCGATATCTCGGATTTCGGCGTACCGGACAGCGCAAGATTTTCTTCGTTATACTTCCCGTCGATAACGAGTTCCAATGGCAGCAACGTTTTACTTTCGCTCTCCTCTTCATTGCCGCTCTCACTCCCGCTATTTGCGCTTTGTTCCTTCTCCACTACGCAAAGCTGACCGTTTGTTTCGACGATGGCATACGCGATTTGAGAGAAATCCACATAACCGGCAGTCCTGACCGCTTCGATGAGATCGTCGATATTCATATTCATTTTTTTGAGATTGACATAATTTATTCCGGACTTATCTATAACTATCACGCTGTTCCCGCTCAATACTTTGCGAAGTTTGACCGACTTGCGCGAAAGAAACGACAGGATTATGTGCAACGTCGCAAGCGTGAATATAGGGATCAATCCGTAATAAAGCGGAATGTACGGATCGTTCATGGGTATACACGCCACTTCCGCTATTATAAGCGTGATCACCAGCTCAAACGGCTGCATCTCGCCTATTTGACGCTTACCCATCAACCGTATCACGAAAAATACGACCAAAAAAGTTATTACGGATTTTAAAAATACTACGAACATAATATCCGTAGTATTTCCTTTAAAGATAAATATTATAATTACGCCGAGCGCGCAGCGTTATTTTATTCGTGAAATATTCCCACCGTTTACCGGGACAAAAATGCGACGCACCCGAATACTCGCCGCACAGCGGCGAAGAGCGAGCGTTTACTCGATATCGAGCTTTAATACGCATCACACAATTTATTTAAGTTTGTCTATAAGATAATTTCCGGTCTTGCTTTCTTTGACTGCCGCTACTTTTTCGGGCGTGCCGGTCGCCACTACTCTTCCGCCGCCGTCGCCGCCGTCGGGTCCGAGATCTATGATATGGTCTGCGCATTTTATGACGTCGAGATTGTGTTCTATAACCACAACCGTATTGCCGTTGTCCACAAGTCGCGACAGTATATCTATAAGCTTGTCCACGTCCGCAGAATGAAGTCCCGTAGTGGGTTCGTCAAGCACGTATAATGTGCTGTTTGTCGAGACCTTGGACAGCTCCGTGGCAAGCTTTACACGTTGCGCTTCGCCGCCGGAAAGCGTAGTAGCCGGCTGACCGAGTTTGACATATCCGAGTCCGACGTCGAGCAACGTACCGAGTTTTCGCTTGAGCGACGGGATATTCTTGAAAAACTCGTAACTCTCTTCTATGGTCATGTCGAGTACGTCCGCAATAGACTTATCTCTGTATTTGACTTGCAACGTCTCGCGATTGAACCGTTTTCCGTGACACACGTCGCACGGCACATATACGTCCGGAAGGAAATTCATTTCGATACGGATAATGCCGTCGCCCTCGCAGTTTTCGCAACGTCCGCCGCGAACGTTGAACGAGAACCTGCCGGAATTATACCCGCGTTCTTTTGCCGCAGGCAGTTCGGCAAACAAATCGCGAATGATGGACATTGCGCCCGTATAAGTCGCGGGATTCGATCTCGGCGTGCGCCCTATAGGGCTTTGATCGATGTTTATGACCTTATCGATCTTTTCGAGTCCGTCGATGCCTTCACACTTGCCGACGCGCTGTTTGACGGTGTTGAATCTGTTAGCCGCGGCGGGATACAGCGTCTGATTTATGAGCGACGACTTGCCGCTGCCGGACACGCCGGTTATGACGTTAAACACGCCGAGCGGTATCTTTACCGTTATATTTTGCAAGTTGTTCTCCGCCGCGCCGCGAATGGTGATATATTCATCGGACAGCCTGCGTTTTTCCGGGACGCGAATACTGCGTTCGCCCGATAAAAATTTACCCGTCACGGAACCGGACTTTATAATATCGTCCACATTGCCCTGCGCTATCACGTTTCCGCCGTGGATACCCGCGCCGGGTCCTATATCGACTATATGATCGGCGGCGCGCATTGTGTCCTCGTCATGCTCGACGACGATAAGCGTATTGCCGAGATCGCGCAAGTGCTTGAGCGTACCGATAAGTTTTTCGTTGTCGCATTGATGAAGTCCTATGCTCGGTTCGTCAAGTATATAAAGCACTCCGGACAATCCCGACCCTATCTGCGTAGCAAGCCGTATACGCTGAGCTTCTCCGCCGGAAAGCGTCTGCGCCGAACGCGAAAGCGTAAGATACTCCAAACCGACGTTCTTCAGAAATTCAAGCCGCGCCTTGATCTCTTTCAATACGCGCGCCGCTATAATTTTCTTCGACTCCGTTAGTTCCAAACCGTCGAAAAATTTATACAGTTGTTTTACAGGCATACCGCAAAGCTCGTCGATATTCATACCGCCGATACGAACGGACAACGCTTCTTTTTTGAGCCGCCTGCCGCCGCAGTCGGGACACGGCTGAGAATTGGTAAACCGACCTATACGCCAGCGCACACCGTCGCTCGACGTCTCGGCGAGTCTACGTTCCAAAAACGGAACTATACCCTGATACGCTATGCGTTCGC
>CAJUQF010000068.1 GCA_910588315.1 uncultured Christensenellaceae bacterium
TACTAACACAACACAAAGATAAAGTCAATACATTTCGTTACAAAAACTCAATAATTATATTTTTTTGTAGCTATCTGTACCTATTTGTGTTAGTATTAACACGTGGAGACGAAAATATGTTTGGTGAGATGTTAAAAAAGCTCCGAAAAGAGCGGAAAATGACGCAATCGCAGTTGGCGGAACTATTCGGATACTCGCATGTTGCTGTCGTTAAGTGGGAAAACGGCACAAGAGAACCGGATTTCAATACGCTTATAAAGCTTTCGGATTATTTCGGCGTGAGTATAGATTATATGATTACGGGGAAAAACAAAGAAAGCGAAGAAAAAACGGATAAGGATAAATATTTGAAAGAGATAATTAAAATTTTCAATGCGATAGGGACGGAAGATCGGGCATATTGTCTCGGATTTATAGTCGGTGTCTTACAAAAGCGCGGAATCGACGTGCAAGCGATATTGGAAAACAAAGAATAAAGCGTTTTCTTGACATCCGATAAATACTTTGGTATAATTAAATTATTCGGAATTCGAGTATATTAAGGAGAAAAAATGACTCAATTTTTATCGAACGTATTCAACGATCCTGCCAGCCCGTGGTATTATGTGATAGGAGTACTTTTTCTCTTGCTGATATTCGGCGCTTTGGCATTATATATCATATTTTCCAAAAAGTCCGGCAGCAGCTCCGAAAACGAAGAAAAACCGGAAATCGCAGATGATGTAAATGCCGAGAACGAGACCGGAGAAGACAAGCAGGAAAACGTTAATACCGATCGAGAGAACACTGAAGAAAACAAAGATAAAGAGCTTTAAACAATATCGTCCTTCGGGACGATTTTTGTTTGCCGTAAATATCAGTCGGCAAAAAATAGGGAAAAGAGGGAATCAAGGTATAAAAAACGACGGTCTCATTCGAAATTTTACATAAAAGACAAAAGATTTACTATACCCATACGTGCCACTAAACCGACGGTTTAGTAAATCATGATTTCTGCAAATTTACTTACAGGGCAAAAAAATGATTCTGTGACATGTCGGTGGAATTTCGACAGAGATTGCGTGTATTGCCGTGGGTCACGGTTTTTATTCGATGAGTATTTTTGTGTTGACTCGCGTAAACAAAAACTCAAAGTGATAGCGCCGATAAATTTAATATGTCCCAAAACTCGGCGCGGAAATAATGCTCGAAGTGAACTACCATGTGGATCGGTGGCTGCTCGCGCATTTATCTGATTTATAAAGAGAAAATTCTATCGCCGCCTTCGGTCGATGGCTGTAATGCGACGCGGTCCCATTCGAAATTTTACCGGAAAGCAAAAAGCTCTGCGATACTCATACGTATGACTAAACCGACGGTTTAGTAAATCAGGATTTTTTAACATGGGATATGCACGTCTAAAATGACCGATTTCCGAAATTACATACTTTACCAAATGAGAACGCTCAAATCTATCGGAAAATTCTTTTATCGAAAATATTGCACGGTATCGCGATCGGAAACGTTTTCGGAAAATGCGATAGCGCTCTACATACCCAATGAACAGAAAGTAAAAGCGAGTAGTACGATCGTTGTCGCATACGAAAAAACGAAAAACAGAGAAAGAGAAAAACGATCGCGGATTACAGCGGCGTATATTATTTATGACGATGGAAAACGAAATCGATATGCTTGAAAATAGAAATCGTATTTGATATTATATAGATATGGTTTATGATGTTATAGTCATCGGCGCCGGACCGAGCGGAGCCACGGCCGCCAAAACGCTTGCCGAAAAAGGTTTGAAAACACTGTTGCTCGAAAAATGCAAATTGCCGCGGTATAAGAGCTGTTCCGGAATACTTATAGATAGATCTTTGCGGGCAGTGGAAAAATATTTCGGCAGCGCGGTCCCGGCCCAAGTTACTTGCGAGCCGATCGAAAATCGCGGCATGGTTTTTGTTGCCGACGACGGGCGCGAATATAGATTCGAAAGCCGCGGATCGAATATATGGCGCGACAAGTTCGATCATTGGTTGACGCTGCTTGCATGCGACGCGGGGGCGGAGGTAAGAGACGGAAGCAACGTGCTCTCGGTTTTCGAAACGGATGACGAAGTATGTATAAATGTAAACGGAACGATCGAAAAAGCGAACTATGCCGTCGATTGTACGGGCGCGGTTGGATTGGGCGCTAATGATAGTAGTCGAGTTATTACATATCAAACATACAATACCGGTGCGATAGATCCGGATCCGCACTACTTTTACGCGTATTTGCAACCCGAACTGTCCGAATACGATGCTTGGTTCAATGTAAAAGACGATTTTATCGTATTGGGAGTCGCATGCGAAAATGCGAAAAATATAGATCACTATTATGGGAAATTCGTTCGGTACATGCAACGCGAACACGGATTGCGAATAAACGAACGGCGAAAAATCGATAAATGGACGATGCGTCGGGTGGTCCCGCCCTATAACATAGATATAGGATCGGACAGAATATTTAAAGCCGGCGAATCGGCAGGGCTGTTAAATCCGATGGGCGAAGGCATATCCGCGGCGCTTAAAAGCGGATTTTTTGCGGCGCAGGCGATATCGGAAAATTTTCGCGATAAACACAAAGCGCTTTGCGCATATGGTTCTTATTTGGCGGAGACTGCGGCATATATGCAAAGACAATGGCGCATCTTAGGAAATTTATCGGCAAAGTTTTCTTTGAATAACAGCTAAAATAAATAAATGGTATTAATCCTCGGAGCGGTCCCTCGATCCCCCGGACTCGCACGGCAATCAAATGTTGCACGAAATGCGGTTCTTCTTCTCGCTATATTAGCGTATATGCTTGCAACAAAGCAGCCTACGGGTGTTCCGCAGCAAGCAGCGGGACATACCTTTGTTGTTGTCGGCAGCCAAATGCTGTGCGATGCCTTGCTCGACTACTCACTTCGATAGAATAACGCAGCAGTAGCAAATCGATCCGTGATCGCGCAAGCGGGCAAAAATACTCCGTAAATAAAACGATACCAATCGAAAATTCGATAAATACTTTTAATTATATTGACGGGAGATAAAAACTATGAACGATCGTCCCATACTGTCCGCAACGTCAGACAGCGCAACATTCAAGCAGTATTATTACCTGAAAAGCGAGTTAACGGAATTTTGCAGAAATTGCGGTTTGCAAACGACCGGGAGCAAAAAGGATTTGACGGAACGAATAGCAAAATATTTGGATACCGGCAAAATCATGACGACGAAATATTCACGAAAAGCGGCGTCTATGCAAATAATTACGCTCGACACCGAGATCGAAAGAGATATCGTATGTTCGGAAAAACACCGTGCATTTTTCAAAGCTCAAATAGGCGATAAGTTTTCTTTTATCGTACCTTTTCAAAAGTGGCTTAAATCCAATGCCGGAAAAACTTATCGTGACGCGGTTGCCGCATATCGCGAAATAAGTAAAAATAAGAAAAACGAAACGACGGTAATAGACAGCCAATTTGAGTACAATACGTACATACGGGATTTTTTTAACGACAATAAAGAAAAAAACCTGAAAGATGCCGTCGAATGTTGGAATTACAAGAAGGGTTTACCCGGGCGCAATCGCTACGAAAAAAGCGATCTTGCGGCATTATATAAAAATAAATAAAATTTTAAAAAATAATAAAAAATATTTAAAATAAAAAATTCGCAAAATTTAAAAATTGCGAATTTTAAAATTAAATTAATTTTTTATCGGCTATTTATTGGCGCCGAGACGTTCGTTTTTTGTGGCGATTTTATCGGTATATGCCGTATTTTTGTCGCAAATACGCGAAAATACGGCTTCTCCGTAACGTTCGAGAAGTTGGGCGGGCGTTAAATTGGTAGTAATAACGGTGTATTTTTTTCTCAGCCAACGTTCGTTTATAACCGTAAATAAATATTCGCGCGTAATATTTTTAAGCATCGATTCCGTGCCAAGATCGTCTATAACCAAAATATCGCAATCGAGCATCGGCGTAAAAAGATCGACATAGTCGTCGATCGAAAACTGAGTGTGGTAGTCTTTTGCGCGTTTAACAAAATCGAAAGCGGTTATGGTGACCGCCGTGCCGCCTTTTTGCATGACGGCAGAGGCTACGGCAGCCGCCCACACGGTTTTACCCGATCCCGACGAGCCTATCAGCGTATAAAACGGCTTGTCGCCGTTCGGAAAGCGGTCTATATAACTTTTCGATTTTTCGTAGATTTTTTTTATGGCGCCGGGCGCAGACTTGTATTTTTCGTCGAAATCAACGAGCGGAAGAACGAGATTGTCTTTTTCGGACTGAATGACACGCTTTATCACACATCTGCAATAACCGCCGTATTTTGCATATCCCGTATCGTTGCACGATTTGCAGCGGTAAGGCGGTTCTATAATACTTATGTCGACGCCCGAAATTTTCAGTTGTTTTTTAAGCGCTTCTCTCGCGGTTTCTATGGTATTCGGAAGTTTTTGCGCTTTATTTATGGATTGTATCTGATATTCGGAATATGCGGCGCGCAATTTTTCATCGCGTTCGAGCGCGTTTTGCCAAGCGGCAAGCCCGTTATCCTTGTCGTCGCGCCTGCGATCGGTTATTTCTTTTACGGCTCGTTGGTAAGCGTTCATCCGTCAATCCTCCGTTACGTCTGTAAACAGCGAGTTCAAAAACTCTTCCGAATATTTTTCGTACACAACACCGGTGGGCGCGGCGGCAGTCCCGGCGACGGCCGGCGGAGGCGCGGATCGCGCTTTTTCCACCGTGGATATTCCGGCGGCGTGCCAGGACGAGAGCAGTGCGTTCATGTACGCAAACGCATTGGCTTTATCCTGCGCCTTGTCTGCGGCGTAAGCGATAAGCTCGTTTGGCATTTTCCACTTGTCCGACCAATTCGCATAATACGCGCGATATACTTCTTTGATCGCGCCTTTTATATTTAATTTTTTTTGTAAAATTTCTATATTTTCGTCGAAACGATTTTCGAAATTTATATTTTGTAAAATTTGTTCTTTTTTTGTCAAGCCCTTTTCAAAGAAATCGCGAATCACGGAATCGAGATCGGAGAGACGTTTTAAGTCGTTTTTCATGCAATATTCCGCCGCGACGACTATGGAATCGGGCAAAAAACCCAAATTGAGCCATGGTTTGATATACATCGCGATTTCCGGATCGACGTTTTCGTAAAAAATGCCGAGCGCTTTATTTACGTCTTTTGCCAATTTATAAAGCGCTTTGCGTTCCGCTTCGAAATTATCTATTTTTTCGACTGTCATAAGTCCCGCATCCTTGTATGCGGTAAGTTTGACGTCGAGCGCCGCCGCGCCGCCGCGTTTTATGGTTTCCGCGACGTGATATATGACTTCGGCATCGAATTTATAAACCATTTTCCATTTTTTATAAAGTTCGACGGATTCGTGATCGGGACGCTTGCCGCCCATAACGCCGAGCACGCGCAAAAGATCGTTGTAGTAAACGCCGAATTCGTCCAAGCGTTCGCCAACGTCGTCGGCGGTGCGATAGCCGTCCTGCGCAAGATTGCGTGCGACCGCGAGTATGTACGGACAAGAAACGCCGTCGCCTTTTAAATCGACGCAATACTTTACTATAAGTACCATGGCTTGCCATTCGAGATCGAATTTTTCCATGAGCGCGTAATATTCGTTGTATTCGTTGGGCACGATCTGACGCGACGCTATATAGAGTTGAGCCTGGCGGTTAAACTCGGAATATTTATCGACGTCGTACTTTTTGATCTTCTGTCTGGCATTGCGCGGCGAAAAATAACAAATGTCGTCGCCCAGCCTCGACATCAGACCGAGTTCCGACCAATATTCTATGGCGGCGGTTACCGTGGCGATCTCGAGATTAAGTCTGCGCGCAAGCCGCTCGATACTGTCGTCTTTGTCCTCTTTGCGCGCGGCGAGCGAAAGCCCGTAAAGATAGACCTTTACGTAATCGCCGTCGGCGTACGGCATGTACTCGACTATGAATTTATTTTCGACGGTAATAGCACCGTCCAGACTGGCTTCCGACGACAGTTTAAACATGTTAAAGCCTCATTTGCTTGAAATATAACGCGATATGTATTATAATAACATTTATCGGACAATTTATCAACCGTAAACGAACAAAAATTTTTCGGATTTTATTTAGACGGGAGAGACGAATGAAAATTTTGCACACCGCCGACCTGCATTTGGGCAAAAAACTCAATAAAGCGTCGCGACTCGACGAGCAATGCGACGTGATAAAAGAGCTATCCGAACTTGCCGACGCGCAGGATATAGACGTAATACTTATCGCCGGCGATATTTTCGACACGTCCGTGCCGACGTCGGATGCGGAACGCGTGTTTTATCGCAGCATACTTACGCTTGCCGAGCGCGGCAGAGCGGTCATTGCGCTTGCCGGCAATCATGACGACGAGCGCAGAATGTGCGCGGCGAAACCGCTTGCCGATCTACAGGGTATTGTGCTTGCCGGCGAACTCGATTATTCGCAGCTCGGCGAAGAGACTCTGTCCGATCCTACGCCGCCGCCGTCGCTTTTTGCGCTGTCGGACGCGGCGGACTATCTGCAAAAACAGCGTATCAAGATAGTCGGTCATTACGGCGGGATAACCGCGGTCAAGGGCGAAGAAAAAGTCAATATCGCGCTCGTTCCGTACCCGGCGGAGTCGCGGCTTGCGCGCTGGGAAAAACAGGATTATACTCTGTCATACGAAGAGCGCGTAAAAAACACGATCGCGCGCGCTTGCGGATTTTTCGACGATAATTACAATATTTTATGCACGCATTTGTTTTTGAGCAAGTCGGCGTCATCCGATTCGCTCGGCGGGCTTGTGGCGTTACCGCCAGAAATATTGCCGGAGACCGCGGACTATGTTGCGCTCGGGCATGTACATAAACATTTGAGAATGAGCAAAAAACCGCTTGCGGAATACAGCGGCTCGCCGCTGCAGTACGCGTACGACGAGGGCAGGACCAAATCGGTCAATATAATCGATACGGAAAAGCACACTGTCACGCAGGAAATTTTAAGTTCGGGTAAAAAACTCACCGAGACCGATGCGGACAACTTCGAAGAGTGCATGGCAAAACTCGACAGTTTCCCGAGCGACTATGTGCGGCTAAGGTACGGCGGCGAACCGCTCGGAAAGGAAGATGCGGCAAAAATTCGCTCTCACCCTGCATTCAACGACCTGGTCATAACCGCCAATGCCAAAAACGAAGTCGTTATCGAGCGCAAAGCGCATTTATCCGACGCCGAGATATTCGAAATGTATTATAAGAGTCGCGACAAGGAAAAGCGCGCTCCGTCGGCGGAGCTTGAGGCGGTGTTTGTAGAACTTATGGGAGAGCTTAAAAATGAAACCCGTTAGACTAACGATAGAAGGAATAAACTCGTTCATAGAGGCGCAGACGCTCGACTTCGAAAAGGTGGGACGCAGTAATCTTTTTTGCATAAGCGGCAAGACCGGCGCGGGGAAAACCACCATATTCGACAGTATAATGCTCGCGCTGTACGGAAAAAGCGCCAAGGGCAATCTTGCCGACGTCGTCAATCTTTCGCTCATGCGTGCGACGGTCACACTGGAATTTACCGAGCGAGGCGAGATTTACAAAGTAGAACGCAACATTAAATGCCGATTCGAAAAGGATAGCGACGGCAAACCGACCGAAAAGCGTTTGGCAATGACCGACTGTACGCTTTACAAAAACGGCGAACCTTTTTCTAAGGGCGAGGCGGCAAACGATATATTAAAAGATATAATAGGGCTGGAGGCGTCGGAATTCAAAAACGTTTACATGCTCGAACAGGGCGAATACGCCGAGTTTTTGAAAAAGCCGCCGGCAAAACAGACCGAGGCGGTAGGTAAGATATTTTCGTTGATGCGGTTCGGCGACGTTCACAAGCTTGCCGGCGAGCATGCCAAGCAGGAACGCGCAAAGCGCGACGGCATACTAAAACAGATAGAAGAACTCGGCGATGTTTCGCAGGACAAGCTCAAAGAATTGAAAGACGCTTTGAAAATTTTGCGCGCAAAGACGACGGCACTCGGCAAGGACGCCGAGGCGCGGCAAGCGGAGATATCGGCGCTCGAAAAAGAACGCGACGTATATATAGCGGCAAAAGAAAAGATGAAAGCGGTACGCGATCTCATGCTGCAAGCAGACGAAACGCAAAAACGCGAGTACGAGGCTAAATGTGCGCTCGAAGAGTTCGAAAAAAACGTCGATCCCGATGATTCGCGAAAATTATCCGAACTGCGCGAACGACTGAACAAGCTCAGCGCACTCGGCGCGCTCGATCGCGAGTATTCCAATACTTTGAAAGACGGCGAAGTCAAGGCTACGCAGCTCAACGAGCTAAAAGAACGCGAATGCAATGTGCGCGATGCGTACGAAAAACTCAAAACCGAATCGATGGATTTCGATAAGCAAAGATCCGAAACGCTCGCGGCGGTAACGGCGACGGTTAGGACCCGTGCGGATCGTTCGGCAGCGGTCGAACGAGTAAATAATCTTGCGCCGGACAGCGCGCCCGGCGAGATAACCGAGATAATTTACGCGATCGCCGCGGAAAAGACCGAGTACGACGGTATAACCGCGCGACTGAAAGAAACGGAAAAGCGCATAGAAAGCAAGACTCGCGAATGCGACAATATTCTCGAAAAGATAGAGCGTTACAACAAAGAATTTGAGACGATCGTTCAGAAAGAAAATGAGCTTGCGGAAAGAAAAAAAGTCGCGGAAGAGGAATATTCGGCGGCTCGGATAGCGTCGCATGCGGCGGCGGTTTGCGCCGAACTGCACGACGGAGATAAGTGTCCGGTTTGCGGCGGTATTTATCACGGCGGTTCGAACCGCGAGGCATTCGACGTGGAAAACAAAAAACGCGCGCTCGACGAAGTAGTCGAGCAGTTGAACGCACAGACGGCGCGGCGCGGCGAGTGCGTAAAATACACGGACATGGCAAAGTCGGAGTACGATAGGTCGGATAATGACAGAAACGAGTTGAAACGCGAAAAAATCGATCTCGAACAGAAAGCGGCTGCGACTAAGTTCGATACCGATTTGTACGATATTTTAAAAGAAAAGCTCGAAAAAGCAAAATCGGCGGCGGAAAGATCGAACGCCGCAAACGATCGTCTTTTGAAACAGGAACCGGAGATACAGTCGATCGCGGCGCGGATCGCAGCCGGGGAGCAGGCGATAAGAGAGAATACCGAAAAAGCGGATAAATTAAGATCCGAGCTCGGCGATTTGTGCGGCAAGACCGACGGCGAAATAAACAAGATATCCGCATTGACATTCGAACTCGAAACAAAAATGAAAAAAATCGACGACGAGCGTAAATCGCTTATATCGGCGGTCACTTCGGCGACGGCGGCGTTCGAGACGGTAAAAAACTCGCTCGAAAAAGCAAAAGCGGAGTGTCCCGTGGATATGCCGCAGTTCGACGAGCAGGCGTATACCGACAAGCGCGACGGTATCGACAGGCTTAAAAATCAAATCAACGAGAACCTGCGCGAAATTTCGGTTTTGGAAGTGGAAGAGAAACACATGACCGAAAAAGTCGCCGGCATGCTCGACAAACAGGCGGAAGCGGTAAATATCGAAAAGAAAGCGAAACTTTACGATACCATATACGAATATACTCGCGGTAAAGCAATGCTCAATTATGTTGCCGCCGAGTACATAGCGGAGTTTACCGCCGTCGCGAGCGAAATTCTGGTCGAGCTGAGCAGCGGCAAATACACGATGAGCTACGACGGCGTAAACGGTTTTGTGGTATCCGATTATCTCAACGGCGGCAAATCGCGAAAGACCGATACGCTGTCCGGCGGCGAGCTTTTTTTGGCGTCGCTGTCCGTCGCGATAGCCATTGCGCGTACGCAAAGCAACGGCGACAATGCGTTTTTCTTTCTCGACGAAGGATTCGGAACGCTCGACGAAGATCTCATCGACGTCGTATATTCGGCGCTCGAATCGCTTTCCAAAGACTGTTTGGTCGGCGTCATAACTCACGCCGAGGCGCTCATTGCGCGTATGCCGTCGTGCGTAAGAGTGGCGGAGGCTACCGATAATTGCGGCAGCCGAATAGACATGTGATTCGCGACAGCGCACGGCAAAGTAATGTAGCCCGGAACGGAGTAATTTTCCTTGCGGAGTGAAGATGTAAAAGTGAGAAAGTTCGGTCGAATTTTTAAATTATTAGATTTCTCGACTTTGCTCGAAATGACAGGAAACATTATTGTCATTTCGACCGGAGTGAGCAAAGCGAACGGAGTGGAGAAATCTTTGTAACAATCAATGCTGTTAATTGTGTAATTGCTTAACGGTAAAAAACGGAATGCCGAGGCGTCGTTCCCTACAAATTGCACAATATAATTTCGTTACGGTATGTAAAGGAAAATAAAACGTAATATAACAGTAACGATGTTACAATGGAAAATACCAATCGGATCAATCTTCGTAAGGAGCGCAGACCCATGCGCTCCGTGTGTGGCAAAGCAATAATCCGAGAAACGGCGGTCAAGGGTCTGACCGCCCTACGAATTACACAACA
>CAJUQF010000069.1 GCA_910588315.1 uncultured Christensenellaceae bacterium
GAGGCTTTTACCGTACAAAAATAAAGAGCAAAACATATCATAATGAATTTGACAACGCAGAAAATCAACAGTACAGTTCTCGATCCGATCGAGATCGAAAACATCAGTGCTAAACTCGGACTTAACAAGAAGCTCGTAGAGTTGTTGATGTTGCGCGGTTATGATAATGTCGATGCCATAAACGTATTTCTTCATCCGGATATCAATAACTTTTATCCGCCGGAAGAAATGCTCGGTATGAATAAGTGCTGTGAGCGTTTGAAAACAGCGCTCGAAAACGGCGAGCGCATCGTTGTTTACGGCGATTACGATGCCGACGGTATTTGCGCCTCGTCTATTTTGTCTTTGTATCTGTCTCAGAACGGTGCGGAAGTTTATACGCACATTCCCGACAGGATAGGCGAAGGCTACGGATTAAACGTCGAGAGCATAGAACGCATAATAGAAAACGTCATGCCCGATCTTATTTTGACTTGCGACTGCGGGATATCCGCGGTAGAAGAAGTCGAACTTGCCAATGAACTAGGCGTGGATATTATCGTTACCGATCATCACGAAGTCGGCGAGATACGACCGGATTGCATTATAGTCAACCCGCATCAATCAGATTGCAAATATCCGTTTAAAGATTTATGCGGCGCAGGCGTCGCGCTTAAAATCGTACAAGCGCTCGGCGGGATATCCGCTATCGAGCAATTTTACGATCTTGCCGCTATCGCTACGGTTGCCGATCTCGTCAGCATGACGGATGAAAACCGTCTTATAGTTCAGCTTGGGCTTATAAGCATGGCGCACAGTAAAAATTTCGGTGTTGCCGCGCTTGTCGATTCATTGAAACTTAAAACGGTCACTTCATCGGATATAGCATTTAAGATAGCGCCGCGCATAAACGCCGCAGGAAGAATGGGCAGTGCGTATCGTGCTTTCGAGCTTTTTACGTCATCCGATCCGGTCGTTGTAAACGATAGGCTCAATCAAATCATTCAAGCCAATAACGACAGAAAATCGCTTTGCGACGAATTATACGATCAAGCTATCGACATATTGCGCGGTGAAGATTTGGTCGATAAAAAAGCCATTGTCATTACGAGCGATAAATGGGAGAAGGGAATAACCGGTATACTGGCGGCACGGCTTGTCGGAGACTTTAAACGTCCGGTATTCGTGTTGGTAAAAAACAATGACGAATATAAAGGTACATGTCGCAGTATAGAAGGGATCAATATATACGAATTGCTCCGCAAGCAGGCAGATATCCTCAAAGAATTCGGCGGGCATAATCAAGCAGCCGGTTTTACGATTTTGCCCGAACATATAGATGAGTTTAAGAGTCGAATATACGCCGAGCTGGATAGCGTCGATCCGGATATATTTATACCGTCTCTCAAATACGATATGGAACTCGGCGAATCGGACGTTACGTCCGAATTTGCGGCATCGCTCGATTTATTGGAACCTACCGGAAACAACGGTAATCCAAAGCCTCTTTTTATGTCCAAAACAAAGTCGCTCACCGCAGCTCCGCTTAAAAACAATATAAATCATACATTGTTAAAGTCTTCGGGCGGTTTGCAATTTTTTGCTTACAATTCATACAAGCTCAATACGTATTATAACGGCAATGCCGAACGGGAAATGATTTACGAGCTTGCGGAAGGCGATTACTCGCCGCGTTTGTATCTGCGCGGCTGTGCATTAACTCGTTTGTCGGTCAACGATACGATAGCACGTGCCGGATATTTGAGAATGCTCAATTATCCGCAGTCTAATAATGTAAATTACAAGAAATATGATCCTTCGGAACTAAACGATCTTATCGACGGCAAATTCGGGATACTTATTATTGCCGGCAGTAAAGATGCTTACGAGCGCTGCGCCGATATGAACAACGATAATATCGTTATGCACGAAATATTATCCGAAACCGCTGCCAATGTGTACACGCGGCTGATCGTATCCCCGGAACTATCCAAATCATTCATGCTTGAAAATTACAAGAGAATAATATTTTTGGATTCGCCTCCGTCGGATAACGTTATCGGCTATATAAACAAACGTACGACTGCGACGGTATTTATACCGAAAGAGAACAATCTACCGGAATTATTCAAATGCGTAAAATCGGACAGGAAAATATTCGGAGAATATTATAACGCGATCAAATCGCATACAAACATAAAAGCTCCGAATGTATTTGCGTATTTTAAGTCTTTACACGCTATTGTCAAAACGCTCGAATTACCTCAATTTATAGCGTGTCTGTCGGTATTCATGCAGTTAAAACTGTTATCATTCAAGCCTAACGACGGCATTACCGTTTCATCGGGTAATTCGTCACTCGAAAATTCAGAAATTTACAAACATATCGAGGCGTGGCAAAATGAGTGAAGAAGATAAAAACATCGAACAAACGGCGATCGAGATCGTTAAACGTGAAAGCGAACATTTACGTTCGCGGTATTTGCTTATGTACAACGATAAGCAGATAGAAACTGCCGACAAAGCGCTTGAATTTGCCATTAAAATGCACGACGGACAGCGCCGCGCTTCGGGCGAACCGTACGTTACGCACCCGATAGCCGTTGCAAATTTATTGCTCGATATCGGTATGGACAGCGCTACTATAGCCGCTGCGCTTTTGCACGATTGTATAGAGGATACCGCGGCGACGCCGGAAGAAATAACCGATCTTTTCGGTTCGGAAGTATGTACGTTGGTAACGGCTGTCACCAAGCTCGAAAAAATAGTATTTAAATCGAAGGAAGAAGAACAAGCCGAAAATTTCAGACGCATGTTTTTTGCTATGGCAAAAGATATACGCGTTATCCTGATCAAACTTGCGGATAGATTGCATAACATGCGTACTTTGAGCGCACTGTCACACGAAAGGCAGATAGCAATCGCGACCGAAACGCTTGATATTTACGCGCCGCTTGCATCGCGGCTTGGGCTGTCGTTTTATAAATGCGAGCTTGACGATTTATGTTTAAAAACACTGCATCCAGATGCTTACGACGAATTGGTAAAAGCAGTTTCGCTTAAGCGTGCTGAGCGTCGTGATCTCGTGGAACATATTTGCGAGACGCTCAGAAAAACACTTTCAGAGCTTAACATAAACGGACAGGTAAGCGGCAGACCCAAACATTTTTACAGTATTTATAAAAAAATGGTCGGTCAGAACAAAACGTTCGATCAGATTTACGATTTATCTGCAGTACGCGTGATAGTGGAAAGCGTACGAGATTGTTATGAAGTTCTCGGCGTGATCCATACCATGTGGAAACCGATCCCCGGCAGATTCAAGGATTATATAGCCGTTCCCAAGCCGAATAATTACAGATCGCTGCATACTACGGTAATGACGAATTACGGGTCGCCGTTTGAAATCCAGATACGTACATTTGAAATGCACAAGATCGCAGAATACGGTATCGCGGCACATTGGAAGTACAAAGAGAACCGTGTCGCGGATTCCGATCTCGATGAAAAACTCGAATGGCTACGCGGCGTCATGGAAACGGAAAAAGCTCAAACCGCAGATCCCGAGGAATTTTACGAATCGCTTAAACTCGATTTGTACAGCGGTCAAGTCTTTGTTTTCACTCCGCGCGGTGATGTCATAGCATTGCCGGAAGGCTCTACGCCTATTGACTTTGCATATACAGTTCATTCCGAAGTCGGTAATAAATGTATCGGAGCAAAAGTTAATAACAAGATCGTTCCGCTTGAGACAAAACTTCAAACCGGTGATTACGTAGATATAATCACGTCGCCCAATGCCAAGGGTCCAAGTCGAGACTGGTTGCGCTTTATAAAAACGTCGACGGCAAAAAGCAAGATCCGAGCGTTTTTTAAGCATGCAATGAAAGACGAAAACATCAAACGCGGTAAAGAGATACTCGAACGCGACGCTAAAGTACGAGGATTTAATCTCGGCGACTTACTTGTACCGAAATGGTTGGACGTCATCATGCTCAGGTATTCGTTTTCATCGCTTAACGATATGTATGCGTCCGTCGGCTACGGCGCATATACATCAAACCAAATATTGCTTAAACTAATCGACTTCTATCGCCGCGAACATCCCGTAGAACATGAAAAGACCGTTTCGTCGTCATCGAGCAGAAACGAGGGACAGGGAATAATCGTAAACGGTCACGATGATATGCTTGTACGAATGGCTAAATGCTGTTCGCCTGTGCCGGGCGACGGCATAATCGGTTATGTGTCACGCGGCAGAGGCGTTACGATCCACCGAGATAATTGCCCGAATATTAAAAACGCCGAAAGTTTCAGACTCATAGAAGCGCATTGGAGCGGGAAACATTGCGCGCCGTTTATCGCATCGCTTACGATAGAATGTAAAGATACCGACGGCGTTCTTGCGCGCGTCACAAAAGTTGTATCGGATATGAAGGTCTCTATCGAATCGCTTTCGGCTCGTGCCATAGACAGAGAACAACGCGGAATAATCTCTCTGAACGTTCGCAGCACATCGCCGGAACAGCTCGAACTTGTTATAAATAAAGTCAAGTCGGTACGCAACGTCGATAAAGTATATCGCACCATGAACTGAGCGGGTGTTATATGAAAATTTATACGCTTACACTCGGTTGTTGCGCTACCAATACATATATTATCATTGACAACGGCGCGGCGGCGGTGATCGACCCGGCAGACTCTCCCGATCGTATTTTCGATTTTCTTGCTAAGAACAACGCCGCACTCGACAGCGTGCTCGTCACGCACGGACATTTCGATCATATCGGAGCCGTATCCGCATTGCAAAAACATGGAGCAAAGGTTTTTATGTCGAAAACAGACTACGATCTTATCGATTTCGACGAACCTGATAGCTTGTTCGGTACAGGTAACGGCAGCTTCTCGCTTGATACGGCTGTTTGTGACAGAATCGAATATAATGTAATCGGACATACATTCAAAGCGATTTCAACCCCCGGACATACGCCCGGCGGATTATGTTACGTATTGGAGAACGAAGTAATATTTTCAGGTGACACTTTGTTTCGAGCGGGAATAGGGCGTACGGATTTTATGCTCGGAGCTTTTACAGAACTAATCACGTCTGTCAAAAAATTATATGCTTTGCCCGGCGATCTTACAGTATTGCCCGGACATGGCGCGCCCACCACGCTCGATTTCGAAAGAGAGAATAATCCATATGTACGATAGCGATATCAGATCTAATACGGAGCTTGTCGATGTCGCTAGATTGTTTTTCGGCGAGGAGTATCCCGAAATAAGCATAAATTCGATAGGTAACGAATTTTCGGTAAAAGTTAAAAATTCGATTTATCGTATGACGTATACCGATAAATGTTATAAAACTATACCAGTCGAACATATGCACGGCAGACTGTCCAAGATCGCGGTATATGATGCGTTATCCGCATTTACGGGAAAAATCATGCCCTGGGGAGCGCTTACGGGCGTGCGTCCCACAAAGTTATTTTACGAACTTTTAAAAAACGGCATCGATAAAAACGAGACCACGCGCTTAATGCAAAAAATTTATCGCATCAGTGAAAAACGGGCGAAAATATTGAGCGATATCATATCGGCGCAAAGCGGTAAAGTCGAGTTCGACCGAGAGTTTGTAAATCTATACGTGCATATCCCGTATTGCACTACACGCTGCTCGTATTGTTCGTTTGTGTCTATGCCCATAGATAAGTGCCGCAAGCAATCTATCGAATATGTCAATAGACTGTGCGACGAGATACGCACCACGCGTGATATCATAGAAAAATACGGTAAGAAAGTTTTGTCGGTATATATCGGCGGAGGCACACCTACGTCGCTTGACGACAAATCGTTCGATGCCGTGCTTTCGGCTATCGGATCTTACGGCGTCGAATATACTTGCGAAGCGGGACGCCCGGATACGGTTACGAAAGAAAAGTGCGACATCATGAAAACTCACGGCATAACGCGCGTGTGCGTCAATCCGCAAACCATGAACGACGATACGTTGAGTAAAATAGGTCGAAAGCATACGGTAACCGATTTTTATAAAGTATATGATATCGTTTCCGCATACGGTTTCGATATCAACTGCGATTTGATAGCCGGCCTTGCCGAAGAAACTCCGATCGATTTTAAAAAAAGCTTCGATAGCGTAACGGCGCTTTCACCGCAAAACATAACAGTACATTCTTTGTCCAAAAAGAACGGCAGTGCCATACGCTACGATTCCGGAGAAAATTTTAACGCTGCCGCAATGCTCGACTATGCCTTGGACAATTCCGGTAAGTATGTGCCGTACTATTTATACAGGCAAAAACGACAAGCCGGTAATCTCGAAAATGTTGGGTTTTCGCTTGTCGGTAATGAGTGTATAAACAATATAACCACAATGGAAGAAACAGTCGGAGTATTGGCTTGCGGCGCAGGCGCTATATCCAAAGTTATCGGCGACGGAACGATAACCAGGTTCGCAAACATGCGTGATGTCGGGCTGTATATCTCGCGGTTTGATGAAAAAATGCAAAAGCGCGCGGACTTTTTCTACGACACATTAAGTAAGTAGTTTTAAAATCACTGTACAAATACGTTGTAATAGTGTATAATTATACGCATGAATAATAAATATCACATTCAAACATACGGTTGTCAAATGAATGTCCACGAATCTGAAAAAATCGCGGGGATATTGCGTTCTCGCGGTTATGAATCGTGCGACAACGTAGGTGATGCCGATATAATAGTACTGAATACATGCTGCGTGCGCGAAACAGCGGAAACCAAGATCTACGGACATCTCGGTAGGATAAAGAGTCAAAAAAAGCAAGGTGCTATCCTTATAGTTTGCGGATGTATGACGCAACAACCTTTTGCCGCCGAAAAATTGGCTAAGCGCTGTCCGTTTGTCGATATAACGATCGGTACGTTCAATCAATTTTTGCTCGGCGAGTATATCGATAAATTCATTCACACCGGTACTAAGATCATAGATATCAAACAATCGGAAAAAGAATGCGGCGAAGGCGAAGCGGAAGTTATACCTTATCGTACGTCGGGAATAAACGCCTGGGTCAATATTATGTACGGATGCAATAATTTTTGCACATATTGTATAGTTCCGTATGTTCGTGGCAGAGAACGCTGCAGACCTATGGAAGATATAGTAAAAGACGTAGACGGATTGCTTAAAAGCGGATATAAGCAGATAACATTGCTCGGTCAAAACGTTAATTCGTATAAGTACATGGACAAGGATTTCGTCGGATTGCTCAAAGAATTGGATTCGGACGAGCGATACAGATTGAAGTTCATGACTTCTCATCCCAAGGATATTTCACCCGATCTTGCAACGGTTATGGCAAATTCCAAAGTGTTAAGCCGATATCTCCACCTGCCTGTGCAATCGGGTAGCGATAGGATATTACAGGCGATGAACAGACATTATGACCGCAACGAGTATTTTGCCAAAATCGATGCACTCAGACATGTTATTCCCGATATCGGACTCAGTTCCGATGTTATGGTAGGATTTCCTACAGAAACCGAAGATGATTTTCTGCAAACGTTGGATCTTGTCGAGCGTGTCGGATATAATAATCTGTTCATGTTTATATATTCGCGCCGCAGCGGTACGCCGGCAGATAAAATGCCGCAACTCGAATATTCCGTTAAACAGGAACGCATCGACAGACTAATCAAGCGTCAATTTAAAATTTCCAAAGAGCTTGCATTAAAATCGGTCGGCAAAACGGTAACGGTATTGGTATCGGAAAAGAACGGTAACAGATGTTTCGGCAAATCGGAAACCGATGCGGCATTATCCTTTGAAAGCGACTCGGCAGCAATCGGGGATTTTGTCAAAGTTAAAATCAAATCGGCAGTAAACGCCAATCTTACGGGCGAGGTGGTATAATGGCTTTGTCACCAATGATGACTCAATACAAGAAGATAAAGAGCGAATATCCGGATACGATATTGATGTTCAGACTGGGCGATTTTTACGAGATGTTTTTCGAAGACGCGGAAACGGCATCTCGCGAACTCGATTTAACGCTCACGGGACGGGCTTGCGGCATGAAAGAGCGCGCACCCATGTGCGGCGTTCCGTACCACGCCGTACAAACCTACATTTCCAAACTACTCAAAAAAGGCTATAAAGTAGCCATCTGCGAGCAGATGCAGGATCCTGCGGAAGTTAAGGGCATTGTTGACAGAAATGTTACACGCATAATAACAGGCGGAACTATTACAGATACGGACAGTCTCAGCGACGATAAAAACAACTATCTTATGTCGTTATATCTCGACGACAGCGGTGTCGGCGCAGTATGGACTGATATCACGACATCGGAAACATACAACCATTTTATTCCGTGTCCGGTCAAAGTCAAACTGAACGATCTTTTGCTCAGGATTAAACCTGCGGAGATAATCGGCAATTCCAAAATGCTCGAAAACAGCACGGAACTTTCGGCGGTCAAATACGGGTCCGTATGCAATATGGCGCAGTACGACGATGCAATGTATGATTTCGATATAGCAAAACGCACGCTTTCCGGGATCATAGACGAGCGCGAACTTAAAAACCTTTGCAAAACTCCGCAGTGCGTATGTGCGGAAGGCGCGCTTGTAGCATATGTCAGACACAACCAATTCCGAAACGATGTCAACATAGGCGCTACCGAAAATTTCGAATCCGATATTTTTATGGATATCGACGCCAATACAGCCAAAACTCTCGAACTTACGGAATCGCAAAGCAGAAAACGCGGTACGACGCTCCGCGACGTTATAAATAAAACTCTCACGCCGATGGGCGACCGCATGTTGCAAAAATGGATATTGCGTCCGCTTTGCAATAAATGCGAGATAGAAAAAAGACTCGATGCTGTCGAGGTTTTATTTAAAGACTCAATCCTGCGCGAAAGGCTGCGCGCACGGCTTGTAAATATAAAAGATGTAGTACGTATATCGGCGAATCTTGCGCTCGGCGAGATCAAACCAAAAGATGCACTCGCGCTTAATACTTCGTTTCATGCATTGCCCGAGATAAAAGATGCGCTCGGCGCCGTTCAAAATAAAATGCTTTCCGAATTAAATGCGGATATCGATACGCTTGCGGATATCACCGATCTTATGGATCGGGCAATTTTTGTGCCGAATGTCGATCCGAAGAACAAAGATCCCGAGATATATACGATAAATCCGGGTTTCGATCAAATGCTCGACGAATACCGCGCGATAGAAAAGAATTCAAAAAATATCATCGCGGAAATGGAAGCAAAAGAACGCGAAAATACCAAAATAAAGAACTTGCGTATCTCGTACAACAGACTGTTCGGTTATTTTATAGAAGTCCCGCGTCAATTCGATTCGATGGTCCCGGATTATTACGAGCGCAGACAAACCGTCGCAAACGCCGAAAGGTATTCTACGCATGCGCTAAAAGAATTGGAATATAAAGTTCTTAATGCCGCAGATCTCGCCGAAAAACGCGAAAAAGAACTCTACGCGCAAGTTCTCGGAACTTTGCGCACCAAATGCGGACAGATCAATACACTCGGAAAAGCCATAGCAAGTCTCGACTGTCTGGTATCGCTTGCGACGGTTGCCAAACAGAACGGTTACTGCCGACCGGAGATTTCCATAGACGGAGATATTATAATATCGGAAGGGCGTCATCCGGTTGCGGAACTTCTTCCGTCGGATGAGATGTTTGTACCGAACAGCACGGTTTTAAACGATTCGGATTCCAAGATAATGTTGATTACAGGACCGAATATGGCAGGCAAAAGTCTGTACATGCGTCAAGTCGCTTTGATCACCGTACTTGCACATATAGGATCTTTCGTACCCGCAAAAACCGCTAAAATCGGGCTGGTAGATAAGATTTTTACGCGCGTAGGCGCGAGCGACGATCTTTCTACCGGACGCAGTACGTTCATGGTGGAAATGAGCGAAGTATCGACCATTCTCGAGAACTCGACAGATCGCAGTCTTGTTTTGCTCGACGAGATAGGTCGCGGTACGTCCACATACGACGGGCTCAGCATTGCCTGGGCAGTTATAGAATATATGGCGCAAAGATATGCCGCAAAAGTATTGTTTTCCACGCATTTTCACGAGCTTACCGAACTCGAAGGCGAGATATCCGGTCTTAAAAATTATAAGTTCACGGCAAAAGAAAGCGACGGCGGTATTAAGTTCGTACGAAAGATAATGCGAGGCAGTGCAAACAAGAGCTTCGGAATAGAAGTGTCCGCACTTGCGGGGCTGCCGCAGCCCGTATTGACGAGAGCCAAACAGCTGCTCGGTCAATTGGTCAATGCGGACATAGCCCATAAAGCCAACGACGTCAGACAAATGTCGCTGTTTGACAATGCGATGAATTACGACGAGATCATTCGCATTTTGAAAGACACAGACGTTAACGATATTACTCCTCGCCATGCGCTCGATATTCTTTGCGACTTAAAGGAAAAACTCGATAAATGAAAATCAACAGACTTCCGAGTGAAATATTTAACAGGATAGCCGCAGGCGAGGTCGTCGAAAGCCCTGCATCTATAGTAAAAGAGCTTAC